>DATIBI010000312.1:0-4269 GCA_035457605.1 Nocardioidaceae bacterium | reverse complement strand
TGGGACTGGCCGCAGTCCTCCGCGCAGACCCGGTGTCAGCGACGGCCGTCGCGGTCCTCATGACCGGGGCGGTCCTGGCCTGGGCGCCGCTGACCGGCTCCTGGGCGGTGCGGGGCGTCGTCGTCTGGGCACTGCTCGTCGCCGCGGCGGTAGGGCTCGTGGCCTGGCTCGTGGAGCGCATGGTCGACTCGTCGCTGTCCGCGGTCGGGCTCGCGGTGAGCGGGACCGCATGGGTGCTCCTGCTCGTGTCGCTGGCTCGCGTCCAGCGGTACGCCCGGGACCTGATCACCAGCCAGGCCGGGCTCGGCCTACGTCCCTTCCGGCACAAGCGGATCTCCCTCCTGCGTCCGGCGGTCTCCCTCGTCGTGCTCTTCGCTGCCGGTGGCGTCGCCGTCGCCACGACGCATGGCAGTCCGGCTCGCGGCCGTGCGCCCGAGGCGGGCGCTCCCGGAGCGCCGGGCTCGTACGCCGTCCCGCCCGCTGCACCGAGCCTGACCCGTGGTGTGGGGGCGCCGTCCACGGTCGGCATCGACCTGGCTGCTGCCATCTGGAGGCGCGCCGAACCACGGTCCGACGCCACGCTGAGGGCGGCCACGCCGGTCCTGGGCCTCACCAGCGCTGCGCCCACGTCGGCTGTCGTCCCGTCTGCCGTCGGAGCTGCCGGGGCGAGCGGTCCCGCCACGGCGGCCCCCGGCGCCGCACAGCGCTTACCTGGCGGACAGACGTCAGCGGGGGGCGCGGCGACCGGAGGGCCCGGGCCTCAGGCGCCGGACGGCGAACGGCCCCGCGCCGGAGTCAGGCCCCGGAGCACGGACAAGCCCGCCACCAGCATCCGGCCCGCGACCGAGGACGAACCGACCGCGGAGACCACCTCGGCGGTGACGTCCGCGCGTACGTCGCCGGCCCGGAGCTCGGACGGATCCGCCGAGCCGGACCCGGCCGAGGCGCGCAACACCCCTGGGTACGACGAGATCCCGGACCGACCTTCTACCCCGCCCACATCCGGCCCGGGCCAACCAGGGTCCACGCCGGGTTCGGAGCCGTCGGGCTCGCCGAGCGCCCAGCCGTCGGACCAGCCGTCGGACCAGCCGTCGGGCCGGCCGTCGGACGCGCAGCCGGACTCGTCGAGCACTCTGCCGTCGGACCAGCCGAGCGCCCTGCCGTCGGAGCAGCCGAGCGCCCAGCAGCCGGACTCGCAGAGCATCCAGCCGTCAGAGCCACAGAGCGGCCGACCCTCGGACCCGAACCCGTCCGACTCCTCGGCCCCGGAGTCGGCCGACCCTCCCGGTCAGGCGGACAGGACGCCCGGCTACGAGAAGGCGAAGCCGAGCCGGTCCACGGAGGCCCGTGAGGTGTTCCGCCGGCCCGGCGTGTCCTGAGCGTCGTTTTTGTCCGGGCTGTGTGCGGGTACACAATGACCCGTGCTCGGCTCACTGCTCCTGACGTTCGCGATCTCTGCGGCGGTTCTTGCAGCCTCGGCATACATCAGTCTCCTCAGGGTCCGTAGGCACGCCCACGTCGCGGAGCGCGATGCCTCGACCCGCAGACTGCGGTTCCTCGTGGCAGCCGGGGTTGCGGGCGTCGGCGGCTTCGGGACCGCAGCCCTGCTCAGCGGCGGTCCGGTCGTCGCGTCGGCGACCGCGCTGGGGCTCGCGGGGTCGGTTCTCCTCGCTGCACGGCTGGGAGACACCTCGTGGACGGTCAGAGGCCTCGTCGTGTGGGCCCTGGTCGTCGTCGCCGCCGGCGGCTTCACGGCCTGGCTCCTGGAATCACTGCTCACCTCCGAGCTGACCTACAGCCAGCTGACTGTCGGCAGCACCGCCTGGCTGCTGATGACGCTGGGGATGCTCCGAGTCCGGCGGCCCGCCCACGACCGGGTCGGCGACCTCAGCCGGGGGGTCACTTCGGTCCCGGAGACGGACGAGCCTCGGGACCGTCGCCTGCTGGTCGCCCTCGGCGGAATCGTGTCGGCGGGGGTCGTGGCGACAACCGTCGTCTCTCTCGGCACCGGCCCGGCGGTGGACGGACCGGCGTCTCTGGTGCGGGAGACCGACTCCTCGGAGCGTTCGAACCTCCCCACGTCGGGAGAGCCGTCGGCCACCCCGGTGACACCCGCGTCGTCCACGACGGCGCAATCGGCGGCCTCGTCCGCCGCAGCGACGGATGGCGAGCAGTCGACTCGGCAGACCACCTCTGGTGGGACGGCGACGACCGCACCGTCCGCGACTCGCGGCCCAGCGCAGTCAGAGCAGCCCACGTCGGCCCCGACGAAGACCCGGAAGGCGCGAGGGTACGAGAAGAAGAAGCCGAACCGGCCCTCGGACGCCCCGACACCCGGGCCGGGCCGGACCAAGCTGCCCTGAGGCCCGCTCGGAGTCGGACCGGTGGGACCGGCGGGAGGTTCCTGGCGGGCGGCAGCCGTGTGCCGAGGCTCCCTCAGCGGACCCTAGGATGGATGCTTCGAGCCCTGACAGGCCCGACACCGAGCATCCACCGAGCATCCACCAAGGGGAGCGAGCAGTTCCATGCCCGACATCACCCGTGAAGAGGTGGCGCACCTCGCCGACCTCGCGCGGATCGACCTGAGCGACGCCGAGCTCGACCACCTCGCGCCGCAGCTCGCGGTCATCCTCGACTCGATCAAGTCGATCAGCGAGGTGGCCGCCGAGGACATCCCGCCGACCTCGCACCCGATGCCGCTGACGAACGTCTTCCGCGAGGACGTGAGCCGTCCCGGGCTCACCGCAGAGGAGGCGCTCGCCGGTGCACCTCAGGTCGAGGAGCAGCGCTTCGCGGTTCCGCGCATCCTCGGGGAGGAAGCATGAGCGACCTGATCCGTCGTACCGCTGCTGAGCTCGCTGACGCGCTGGCCGCGGGGGAGACCAGCTCCGTCGAGCTCACCGGGGCCTACCTCGACCGCATCGCCACCGTTGACGGCGACGTCCACGCCTTCCTCCACGTCGACGCCGACGGTGCTCTGGCTCAGGCCCGCGCCGCCGACGAGCGACGCGCAGCCGGCAACGCCACCGGGCCCCTGGACGGCGTGCCCGTCGCGGTCAAGGACGTGCTCGCCACCAAGGGCCTGCCCACGACGTGCGGCTCGAAGATCCTCGAGGGCTGGATCCCGCCGTACGACTCGACCGTCGTCTCCCGGTTGAAGGCCGCGGGCCTGCCGATCCTCGGCAAGACCAACATGGACGAGTTCGCGATGGGCTCCTCCACGGAGCACTCGGCGTACGGGCCCACCCGGAACCCGTGGGACCTCGACCGGATCCCCGGCGGCTCGGGTGGCGGGTCCGCCGCGGCGGTCGCCGCCTTCGAGGCGCCGCTCGCCATCGGCACCGACACCGGCGGTTCGATCCGTCAGCCGGGTGCGGTCACCGGAACCGTCGGGGTGAAGCCGACGTACGGCGGGGTGTCGCGCTACGGCCTGGTCGCGCTCGCGAACTCGCTCGACCAGGCCGGCCCCGTGACGAGAACCGTGCTCGACTCTGCTCTCCTCCACGAGGTGATCGGCGGGCACGACCCGCTCGACTCCACCTCGATCGACCAGCCGGTGCCGCCGCTGGTCGAGGCCGCCCGGCAGGGCGCGGCCGGTGACATGAGGGGCGTCCGCATCGGCATTGTGAAGGAGCTGACCGGCGAGGGCTACCAGGCCGGCGTGCAGAAGCGCTTCGACGAGTCCGTGCAGCTGCTCGTCGACGCCGGAGCCGAGGTCGTCGAGGTCTCGTGCCCGAGCTTCGTGCACGGACTCGCGGCGTACTACCTGATCCTGCCGAGCGAGGCGTCCTCGAACCTCGCCAAGTTCGACGCGATGCGCTACGGCCTGCGCGTCTACCCCGACGGCGTTGAGGACCCGAACGCCGAGGAGGTCATGCGGGCGACCCGGGACGCCGGCTTCGGCGACGAGGTCAAGCGACGGATCATCCTCGGCACCTACGCGCTGTCCAGCGGCTACTACGACGCCTACTACGGCCAGGCGCAGAAGGTACGCACGCTGATCAGCCGGGACTTCGCGGCGGCGTTCGAGTCCGCCGACGTGCTGGTCTCGCCGACCGCCCCCACCACGGCGTTCAGGCTGGGCGAGAAACTCGACGACCCGCTCGCGATGTACCTCAACGACGTCGCGACCATCCCCGCGAACCTCGCCGGTGTGCCCGGCCTCTCGCTGCCGAGCGGTCTCGCCGACGAGGACGGGCTGCCGACGGGCTTCCAGATCCTGGCGCCGGCGACCGCCGACGACCGGCTCTACCGGGTCGGCGCCGCGCT
>DATIBI010000311.1:0-25220 GCA_035457605.1 Nocardioidaceae bacterium | reverse complement strand
TCGCCGCCGGCGCCATCCGGCACTCGGTGTACCGCATCGCGGCGGGCCCGTTGTCGGGGGAGCCGAAGTTGCCGTGGCCGTCGACGAGCGGCACCCGCAGCGACCAGGGCTGGACCATCCGGACCAGGGCGTCGTAGATCGCGCCGTCGCCGTGCGGGTGCAGCCGACCCATGACCTCACCGACGACGCGCGCGCTCTTGACGTGCCCGCGGTCGGGCCGCAGGTTCATGTCGGCCATCGTGTAGAGGATCCGCCGCTGGACCGGCTTCAGGCCGTCCCGCGCGTCGGGCAGCGCCCGGCTGTAGATCACCGAGTAGGCGTACTCGAGGAAGCTGGTGCGCATCTCGTCGCCGACGTCGATGTCGAGGATGTGCTCCTCGAAGTCGTCGGGGACCGGCTCGGGTTTGGTGCGGCGTGCCATTGCGCCATTCTCTCCTGGGACATCTGGCAGCCACACAGGGGCACGCCGCTGTTGGGATGAAGCGATACATTTCCCGGGTGAGCGCAGCAGAGGCCGAGTTCGCCTATCCCAAGCACTGGGAGGCAGACGTACTCCTCCGGGACGGTCACGTCGCACACCTGCGGCCGATCACCCCGGACGACCGGGACCTCCTGATCGAGTTCTACGGGCAGGTCTCCGCCGAGTCGAAGTACATGCGGTTCTTCGCGCCGATGCCGCGGCTCTCGGAGCGCGACGTCCAGCGGTTCACCCACGTCGACCACCAGGACCGGGTCGCGTTCGTGCTCACCGTGGCCAACAAGATGATCGCGGTGGGCCGTTTCGACCGGCTCGACCACGGCAGCAACGAGGCCGAGGTGGCCTTCCTCGTCCAGGACGCCCACCAGGGCCGCGGCATCGCCCAGCTGCTGCTCGAGCACCTCGCCCAGGCCGGCCGGGAGCGCGGGGTCGAGAAGTTCGTCGCCGAGGTGCTGCCGGAGAACTCGCGGATGATCCAGATCTTCCGCGACGCCGGCTACCAGGTGGCGGGCGGCTTCGAGGACGGCGTGATGCGCCTGGAGTTCCCGATCGACTCCACCGACACCTCCATCAACGTGATGCTCTCCCGCGAGCACCGGGCCGAGGCCGCCTCGATCGAGCGGTTCTTCAACGCCCGCAGCGTGGCGATCATCGGCGCCTCCCGCCGCCAGGACACCATCGGGCAGACGCTGGTGCGCAACATGGTGCTCGGGGACTACGCCGGGCGGATCTACGTGGTGAACCCCGCCGCGGAGGCGGTGGCCGGGATGCCGGCGTACGCCTCGGTGGCCGACATCCCCGACACCGTCGACGTGGCCGTGGTCGCGGTCCCCGCGGACGCCGTCCAGGACGTCGTTCTCGACTGCGCCGCCAAGGGCGTGCACGGCATGATCGTGATCTCCTCCGGCTTCGCCGAGACCGGCGAGGAGGGCCGGGTCCGGCAGCGCAAGCTGGTCGGGCTGGCCCGCAGCTACGGCCTGCGGCTGATCGGGCCGAACTGCCTCGGGGTGATCAACACCTCCGCGGACATCTCCCTCAACGCCTCGCTGTCGCCGCTGATGCCGCCGCGGGGACGGGCCGGCTTCTTCTGCCAGTCCGGCGCGCTCGGCGTGGCGATCTTGGAGAAGGTGGCCCGCCGCGGCCTGGGCCTGTCGACGTTCGTCAGCGCCGGCAACCGCGCCGACGTCTCGGGCAACGACCTCCTCCAGTACTGGGAGGAGGACGAGAACACCGAGGTGGTGCTGCTCTACCTGGAGTCGATCGGCAACCCGCGCAAGTTCAGCCGGGTGGCCCGCCGGGTCTCGCGCCGCAAGCCGGTGATCGCGGTCCGCTCCGGGCGGACCACCCAGGGCGTGCCGATGGGGCACGCGGTGCGCTCGATCATGGCGCCGCGGGCGGCGGTCGACGCGATGTTCCGCCAGGCCGGGGTGATCCAGGTGAACAACCTCGACGAGATGTTCGACGTCGCCCAGCTGGTGGCGCACCAGCCGCTGCCGAAGGGGCCGCGGGTGGCCGTGGTCGGCAACTCCGACGCGATCGGGCTGCTCGCCGCGGACGCGGCCGCCGCCGAGGGGCTGCAGGTCCGGGAACCGGTCGCGCTGGGTCCGGAGGCGACCGCCGAGGACTTCGAGGACGCGCTCGACGCGGCCATCGACGACCCGGACGTGGACTCCGTGGTGGCGGTGTTCATCCCGCCGCTGAACACCACCGGCGAGGAGGTCGCCAACGTCCTCGCCGCGGTGGGGGAGCAGTCCGACAAGCCGCTGGTGTCGACGTTCCTCGCCACCGAGGGCGTCCCCGAGCTGCTGCGGGTCCCGGACGTGGCCGGCAACACCGCCGGTCGGGGGTCGGTGCCCTCCTACCCGGCCCCCGAGGCCGCGGTGCGGGCGCTGGCGCGGGTGGTGGAGTACGCCGCGTGGCTGCAGCGTCCCGAGGGCGAGATCGTCGCGCCGGAAGAGGTGGACGAGCGACGCGCCCGTCGTACCGTCACCGAGATCCTGATGGGCACCCCCGAGGGACGCGACCTGAGCTTCGAGGAGCTCCGCGAGCTGCTCGACGCCTACGGCATCGACCTGTGGCAGCGGATCGAGGTGGCCAGCGAGGACGCCGCCGTCGCCGCGGGCGAGAAGCTGGGCTGGAACGTCGTGCTCAAGGCCACCGCGGACCACCTCCGGCAGCGCCCGGACCTGGCGCACGTGTGGCGCAACATCGACACCGAGGCCGAGATGCGTGACGCCTGGCAGACCATGCACAAGGTGATCGACGAGCCGGACCGGGCCGGGTTCATCGTGCAGAAGGTGGCCACGCCGGGAGTGCCGGTGTCCATCGGCGGGATGGAGGACCCGCTGTTCGGGCCGGTGGTGTCCTTCGGGGTGTCCGGGGCGGCCACCGAGCTGCTCGGGGACCGCGCCTACCGGATCCCGCCGATGCACAGCGGCGAGGCCGCTGAGATGGTCCGCGAGATCAAGGCCGCTCCGCTGCTGTTCGGCTACCGCGGCAGCGAGGTCGTCGACATCGACGCGATCGAGCACCTGCTGCTGCGCCTGGCCCAGTTGAAGAACGACCTGCCGCAGGTGCGTTCGCTCGAGCTCAACCTGGTGCTGGCCGGGGCGCACGGGGCGACCGTGCTCAACGCGTTCGGCCGGGTCGAGCCGGTCACCGACGCCCGCTCGGACTGGTTCGTGCGCCGGCTCAGCACCGCCCCGGGGGACACCCTGCCCGGCTGAGTGGTGCGCGTCACCCGGTGACCGGCGTAATTCGATAGCGGCGCAATGCCTCTTACCGGACAATCGTCGGGTGACCCACAGCCTCGTCTCCGAAGAACCCAAAGCCCTGGTCCCGCCGCGCCTGGACCCGCGGGTCAAGCGGCTGTTCGTGGGCATCGCGTTCTCGGCCCTCGGCAGCGGGCTGACCATGCCGTTCCTCTACGTCTACCTCGCCGAGGTGCGCGGGATCTCCACGTCCACGGTGGGGCTGCTGTTCGCCTGGATGGGTCTCCTCGGCTTCGCCGGGTCGCCGCTCGGCGGCACGCTCATCGACCGGTTCGGACCGCGTCCGGTCATGATCGTCGGCCTGACCGCGGAGGCGGTCGGCGTCGCCTCGCTCGCGTTCGTGCACACCACCTGGCACGCCCTGGTCGTGGCCTCGTTCATCACCCTCGGCACGGTGGGCCTGTACCCGGCCGGCACCGCGATGCTGACCCGCCTGGTGCCCGAGGCGGCCCGGGAGAAGGTCTATGGCTTCCAGTTCATGCTGCTCAACGCCGGCCTCGGGGTCGGGGGCGTGGTCAGCGCGACGATGATCGACATCACCGACCCGGCCACCTTCGAGCGGCTCTACCTCGTCGACGCGCTGTCCTACGTCGCCTACATCGTGATCGTGGTCAGCCTGCCGCGCGGCACCGGGGCGCTGGACCGGGCCACCGCCGAGGTCGTGGTGGGCCCGCAGCCGGGCTGGGGACAGGTGCTCAAGGACCGGGTCCTGCTCCGGGTGGTCGCCATCTCGGTCGTGGTGATCACCTTCGGCTACGCCCAGTTCGAGGCCGGCTTCGCCGCCTACACCGTCTCCGTGGCCGGGGTGCCGGAGCAGGCGCTCGGGTGGGCGTTCGGGGCCAACACCGCCGCCATCGTGCTGGGACAGCTGGTGACCCTGCGGCTGATCAAGGGACGCCGGCGTACGTCGATGCTGGCGCTGTGCGCCGCGATCTGGTCGGTGTCGTGGGCCGTGATCGCGCTGTCCGACGCGGTGAGCGGGTGGACCGCGATCGCTCTGGTGATCGCCGGCCTCGGCCTGTTCGGGCTCGGTGAGACGCTGTGGGCCCCGGTGGCGCCCGCCATCGTCAACGACCTCGCGTCCGAGGAGCTGCGCGGCCGGTACAACGCGCTGCAGGGCATGACCTGGACCGTGGCGATGATCATCGGCCCGGCGCTGGCGGGGCTGCTCATCGGCAACGGCCTTGCCCACGTCTGGGTCGGCTGCATCGTCGGTGGCACCGCGCTGGGTGCGGCACTGTTCCTGAACCTGCGGCGTCACCTGACCCGTGCCCAGGACGGTGTGGAGGCGCCGGTCGCCCTGGCCGCGTGAAACACTGAGCGACATGCACGAACGTTCCGCTGACCTGCGCGTCGCCATCGAGAAGTCCGGCTACTACCCCGACGTGGTGGCGGACTCGGTGAACGCCGCGGTGGCGGGGGAGGAGATCGTCTCCTTCCTCGTCCACCACGAGCCGACCATCGACGGCGAGGAGGTCCGGCGTCACGTCACGGTGGCGGTGCTGACGCCGAGCCGGCTCATCCTGGCGCACACCGACGAGCACGCTCCCGACGACCTGCTCCCGGCGCCGTACACCTCCACCTCCACCGAGGCGGTGATGCTGAGCACGGTGCGCTCGGTGGTCGTGAACCGGATGGTGGCCAACCCCGCCTCCTACGCCGGTCGCCCGGTGCCGCCGCCGGGCGCGAACGAGGTCGTGCTCACCATCGGGTGGGGCGGCGTGGGCCGGGTCGACCTGGAGCCGGCCACGTGCGGGGACCCCCAGTGCGACGCCGACCACGGCTACACCGGGGTGATCGCCTCCGACGACTTCTCGATCCGGGTCAGCGCGGCCGCCGACGGCCCCGACGCGGTGGCCCAGCTGCTGTCCTTCGCCGAGGCGCTCTCCGCCGGCACGGCCGGGACCGCCCCGGTGCGATGACGGTGCGATGACCGACACCTTCACCGCGCCGGCCTACCACGACCGGTCCCTCGGCGACGTCGTGCCGGCGGTGGCCCGGGCGATGGGGGTCGACGCCGGTTTCGGGGACACCTCCCTGGTGCTCCCGGAGGCGCAGCGGTACGTGCTGTTCCTCGTCGACGGGCTCGGCTACCACCTGCTGCGGGACCATCCCGACGAGGCGCCGTACCTGCACTCCCTGCTGGACCAGGCGCCGCCGGCGACGGTCGGCGTCCCCTCCACCACGGCCACCAGCCTGACCTCGCTCGGCACCGCGCTCGCGCCGGGGACGCACGGTGTCGTCGGCTACACCTCCCGGATCCCGGGCAGCGACCGGCTGCTGAACGCCCTGACCTGGGACCCCTCGGTGGACGCGCGCGCCTGGCAGCCGCACCCGACGGCGTTCGGGAGGATGGCCGCCGCGGGAGTGCACACCACCGTGGTGAACAAGCGGGACTTCGCCACCTCCGGGCTGACCGTCGCGGGGCAGCGGGGCGCGGACTTCGTGGGCGCGGACAAGGTGGGCGAGCGGCTCGCCGCGGTCCTCGCCGCGTCCCGCGGCACGCCGTCGCTGACCTACATGTACGACGGCGACCTCGACTGGACCGGGCACAACTACGGCGTCGCCTCCCTGCAGTGGGAGCAGCAGCTGTCGATGATCGACGCGGCGGCGGAGCACCTGCGCGAGACGCTGCCCCCGGACGTGCGGATCGTGATCGTCGCCGACCACGGCATGGTCGACTGCCCCCGGGAGCGCCGGGTCGACGTGGACGACGACCCCGACCTGCGCGAGGGGCTCGTGCTGGTCGGCGGCGAGGCCCGGTTCCGGCACCTGTACTGCCGCGGCGGGGCGGTGGACGACGTGCTCGCGAGCTGGCGCGGGGTGCTCGGTGACCGCGCCGAGGTGGTCTCCCGGGACGAAGCGCTGGCACGGGGCTGGTTCGGCGAGCTGTCCCCGGAGGTCCGTCCCCGGCTGGGTGACGTGATGGTGGCCTGCCGCGACGACGTGGCGATCCAGAGCCTCTCGGTGTTCCCCTACGAGGCCAAGCTGATCGGCATGCACGGGTCGTTGACCGAGGCGGAGATGCTGATCCCGGTCCTGGTGGACTGACGTGGCATGATTCTCGGCCGTGGCTGAACTCCAATTCTTCACCGGCACGATGGACTCGGGTAAGTCGACGCTCGCCCTGCAGACCAACCACAACCACGCGGCACGAGGCCGCGCCGGACGGATCTTCACCACCCGCGACCGGGCCGGCGAGGCCACCTTGTCGAGCCGGCTGGGCCTGACCCACGAGGCGATCGAGGTCGAGGGCGACTTCGACTTCTGGAAGTACGTCGTGAGCTCGTTGACCCACGGCGCCCGGATCGACTACCTGATCTGCGACGAGGCCCAGTTCTACACGCCCGAGCAGATCGAGCAGCTCGCCCGTATCGTCGACGAGCTCCAGCTCGACGTGTTCGCCTTCGGCATCCTCACCGACTTCCGGTCCCAGCTGTTCCCGGGCTCGGCCCGGCTCGTCGAGCTCGCCGACCGGATGAACGTGCTCCAGGTAGAGGCGCTGTGCTGGTGTGGCAAGCGCGCGACGCACAACGCCCGCACCGAGGACGGCGTCATGGTCACCGAGGGCGAGGTCATCGTCGTCGGGGACATCGAGGCCGGCGAGCTGCCCGACGACCCGGGCGGCCCGCAGGTCGGCTACGAGGTGCTCTGCCGCCAGCACCACCGCCGCAAGCTGACCGCGGCCCGCGCCAAGGCGGTCTCGATGGTCCCGGACCCGCTGCCGTTCGCCCAGTGAGGCAGCAGGGTCAGTCCGCCGGGCGACCGGACGGGGTGACCACCAGCCACACCCCGCCGTACTCCTCCACGTCGTGGCACAGCACCTGGTTCCTGCCCTCGTGCGCGTAGTAGTAGAGAGGGTGCCCCGCGTAGGTGACCTGGCGCGAGCCGTCCCGGCGGCGCGTGGTCGCCAGCAGGGAGGCGTCCGTCTCACCCCCGACGCGGGGCTCGCCGTCGGTGAGTACAGGCGGCCAGGCCTCCGCACACGCGCCGTAGCAGGCGGGCCGTGAGGTCGTCTCCTTGTCGAACAGGTAGATCGCCTGCCGGGTCCCGTCGAACAGCATCGTGCCGAAGTCGCTGGCGCCGGTGACGATCCGGGTGCCGTGCGGACGCGGGGTGGCCGACGGCGACTCCGTCTCCGGCGCCGGCATGCTCGAGCCGGTCTCCGGGGTCGAGCCGGTCGTGGTCCCGTTCGGGATCGGCGACTCGGCCGGGTCCGGCGCGCCCTCCGGCGGTGTCTGACCGCAGCCGGCGAGCAGGAGGATGAGCACTGTCGGAACGGCGATCGTCCGCATGTGACCTCCCGACGCGAACCCCTTGTCGGGCAGGATACGCCGCCTCGCTGTGCCGGCTCGGCATACTCGCACCTGTGAACCACGCCCCGTCGCCCTTGGTGTCCGTGACCGAGCTCGCCGGGATCCTCGACGGCGTCACCGTGCTCGACGTGCGGTGGCGCCTGGGCGGCCCGCCCGGCCACACCGAGTTCCTGCGCGGGCACGTGCCGGGCGCGTCGTACGTCGACCTGGAGACCGACCTCGCCGACCCACCCGGTCAGGGTGGCCGGCACCCGCTGCCCGAGCCCGGACGCTTCGTGGCGGCCATGCGCCGGTGCGGGGTGAGCAGCGGACGGCCGGTGGTCGTCTACGACGCGGTGGCGGGCACCTCCGCGGCGCGGTGCTGGTGGCTGCTGCGGCACTACGGGCACGCCGACGTGCGGGTCCTCGACGGCGGCTTCCCGGCGTGGGAGGCGCACGGGCTGCCGGTGGAGACCGGGGAGGGGCGTCCGGGCGAGGGGGACTTCGCGGGGGCACCGGGCCAGATGCCGGTCATCGACGCGGACGAGGCCCTCCAGGTCGCCGAGGAGGGCGCGCTGGTCGACGCGCGTGCCCCGGAGCGGTACCGCGGCGACGTCGAGCCGGTGGACCCGGTGGCCGGCCACATCCCCGGGGCGGTGAACGTACCCACCGCGGCGAACCTGTCGGGCGGGCGGCTCCGGTCGGCCGACGAGCTGCGCGAGGTCTACACGGCGGCGGGGGTCGACCCCGCACGCCCGGTCGGCGTCTACTGCGGGTCCGGGGTGACCGCCGCGCACGACGTGCTCGCGCTGGCGGCAGCGGGGATCCGGGCGGCGCTCTACCCCGGGTCGTGGAGCGGCTGGATCACCGACCCCACCCGCCCGGTCGCCCGGGAGACGTGACCTCAGCGCCGAAGCCTCGTTGAGCCGACCGGATCCCGTCCGCGGGGACGGGGTCGGCTGACGAAAGGGCATCCATGCGCCTGTCACGTTCCGTAGCGGCAGCGAGCATCCTCGCGACCACCGCTGCTCTCGCCGCCGCAGCAGGGCAGATCCCCACTGCGCACGCCGTCGTCGAGCACCACGGCACCGCCGGTCACGACGAGCACGTCGCCGAGGACAGCCGGCTGGGCAACCCCCTGGTGAAGCCGTCCTCCGCCCGGCTCGACGCGGTCCGGCAGCTCGTCGACACCGCGGGCCAGGGCGCCCGGGTCACCTGGGACGGTCGCTTCGGCACCCCCCGGACGATGTACCCCGCCGCCGGCGAGGCGCTGTCCGCACCCCGGTCGGGCTCGGCCGTGGAGGTCGCCCGCGCCTTCGTCGCCGAGCATCGTGCCGCGTTCGGGCTCAGCGACGCCGACGTGCGCGCGCTGGAGGTCACCCGCGACCACCGGCTCACCGGCGTCGACGTCACGGTCGTCAACCTCACCCAGACCGTGGGAGGCGTGGCCGCGGTCCGCGGCGGCTCCCTCGGCCTCGCGGTCGACGGTGACGGCCGGGTGCTCTCGCTGACCGGTTCGGTCACCCCGCGGACCGACCTGCTCGGGTCGTACTCCCTGACCCCCGCGCTGGCCCTCACCAAGGCCGGTGCGGCCGTCGGTGCGACGAACCTGGTGCCCGCGGCCGACGGGAAGATCGCCGGCTTCGACCGGTTCGAGACCGGGCTGGCCTCGCAGTCCTTCGTGCAGAAGGCAGTGTTCCCGACCGCGGACGGAGTCCGGGCGGCCTACCGTGTGCTGCTGGTCAAGAAGCTCGACGAGGCCTACGACCTGGTCCTCGACGCGGCCACCGGCACGGTGCTCTACCAGACCTCGCTCGTGCACCACGAGGCCGAGGGCATCATCTACCCGAACTACCCCGGCGCCCCCAAGGGCGGTGAGCCGGAGAAGGTCAGCTTCGGGCCGACCGAGGAGTCCCCGGGTGGGTACGTCGACCCGACCGGCCTGACCGGGATCGGGGTCACCCTCCTCGGCAACAACGCCGACACGTTCAAGAACTGGTCGAACTTCATCGCCCCCGCCGACCAGGCCAACCGGACCGTCGCGCCGACCGGGCAGTTCAACTTCGGCTTCCCCGACGCCTGGGGCACCTCCGAGTGCCAGGCGGTCCCGCCGTCCTACGAGCAGGACTCCGACGCCTCGTCGACGAACCTCTTCTACCAGCACAACCGGATCCACGACGAGTTCTACTCCTACGGCTTCACCGAGAGCGCGGGGAACTTCCAGCTCGACGGCGGCGACCCGATCATGGGCCTGGTGCAGGCCGGCGCGATCAGCGGCGGGGCGCCGACCTACACCGGACGCGACAACGCCTACATGCTCACCCTGCCTGACGGCATCCCGCCGTGGAGCGGCATGTTCTTGTGGGAGCCCATCAACGACGCGTTCGAGGGGCCCTGCCGTGACGGCGACTTCGACGCCGGCGTGATCGAGCACGAGTACGCCCACGGCCTGTCCAACCGCTACGTGGGCACCGAGGACGGCGCCCTGGGCGGGCACCAGTCGGGATCCATGGGCGAGGGCTGGGGTGACTGGTACGCCCTGAACCACCTGCACAAGAACGACCTGCAGGACGACTCGGTGGTGGGCGCCTACGTCACCGGCAACACCGAGCGCGGCATCCGCAACTGGCCCTACGACGACACCGAGGCGAACTTCGGCGACATCGGCTACGACATCGTCGGCGCCGAGGTGCACTCCGACGGTGAGATCTGGACCTCGGTGCTGTGGGACCTGCGCCGGGACCTCGTCGACGAGCTCGGCCAGCAGGAGGCGGCCGAGGTCGCGGCGTTCCTGGTCACCGACGCGATGCCGCTCGCGCCGAACGACCCGTCGATGCTCGACATGCGCGACGCCGTCCTCAAGGCGCTCGACATCCGCTACCACACCCGGTCCGACTTCGACGTGCTGCAGGACCTCGTCTACGCCGCGTTCGCGCGCAACGGCATGGGCGTGGGCGCGTCCAACCAGAAGAGCGAGGCCGACCCGACCGGTGCCAGCGACATCGACCCGGTGCCGTCGTTCGCGCACCAGAACCCGGAGCACAACGGCACCCTCACCGGCCGGGTCGTGAATGCCGCGACCGGTGAGCCGGTCGCCGACGCCCGGGTGATGCTGGGCACCCTCGAGGCCGGCGTGAGCCCGGTCGCCACGACCGGCAGCGACGGCCGCTTCACCGTCGCCGCGGCCGAGGGCCGCTACCCGCTGACGATCCAGGCACGCGGGTTCGGCGCGCAGACCCTCGCCCCGTTCGACGTCACCGCCGGCCGCACGCTGTCGCGGCAGTACTCCCTGGCGCCGAACCTGGCCTCCGCCGCCAACGGCGCGACGGTCGTCAGCTCGACCTCCGAGGGTGCCGGCGCGCTGATCGACGACACCGAGCAGACCCGGTGGAAGACCGCGGTGAAGTCGGGCAACGCGGTGGTCGAGCTCGCCGAGCCCGCCACCATCTCCCGGCTCCAGGTGAGCGCGTTCACCACCTCCCGGTTCGAGGCGGTCCGCTCGTTCACGCTGCAGACCTCCACCGACGGGGTGAGCTGGAAGACGCAGCCGGTCGGCAAGGACGCCTTCGACTACCAGGAGCCGCGGCCCACCGTCGACGACGTGCACTACCGGACCTTCGAGCTGCCGAACCCGGTGAAGGCCTCCTACATCCGGGTCTGGGCCGACGAGGCGCTCGGCGACACCAAGACGAACGCGCAGTTCGGTGACTTCCAGGTCTTCGGCAGCTCGGCGACCGCGGTGGAGCCGCTGCCGCCGGCGCCGCTCGACGAGCCGTACACCGAGACGTTCACCATCGCCGGCAGCAACCCCGGTGGGGACTCGACCGATGGCGGCGTGGTCGGCACCGAGTTCGCGAGCACCTGCTCGACGCCGCCCGCGAGCCAGGGCACCGACGGCTGGGTCTCGGAGCTGCCGGAGTCGTTCGGGGACGGCGCGCACAAGGTGAGCGCGTCCGGTGCCGGTCCGACGTACGACCTCGACCTGTACTTCTTCGACGCCGACTGCACCCTGATCGGCTCGGTGGCCTCCTCGGCCGCCGACGAGTCCGGCTCGCTGCCCAGCGGGACCCGGTACGTGCTCACCTCGAACTGGGCCGGCGCGGCCACCGAGGTGACGCTGACCGCGGTCGACACCCAGTAAGCCGCCGGTCGCGGGTCGGAACGCATCAGGGGCTCCGACCCGCGGCCGGCTTTCCACGCGCGTACAGGCGCGAGGGTGGCGTCCCGTCCGCGGACAGGCTGTTCACCCCCGCGTTCCTCGCACTGACCCTGTCCGACCTGGTCTGCTTCACCGCCGCCGGTGTGCTGCTGGCGGTGACCCCGCTGTTCGTGACCGGGCCACTCGGCTCGGAGACCGTCAGCGTGTTCATCGACCTCGGGCTCGGGGTCGGGCCGATGCTGCTCGGGCTGACCCGGCTCAGGCCACCGCGGTCACGCCTGCGCGCGGAGCGTCCACCTGTGGCAATTCCGCGTGCAACCGGTCGAACAGCGCCGCGGCTGTCGGTACGTCGACGAGCCCGGCCTCCACACCCCGCCAGCCGAGCTTGGTCCGGCCGTCGAAGACCACCTCGGCGAGCGCGACCGCGTCCGGGGCGAGCACGGTGCGGCGGCCCGCTCCCGCGGTGCGGTGCTCCGCGCAGTCGCACTCCGAGCGCAGGATCAGCCCGGTCAGGTCCGATGCGTGGTACCGGCGCAGGGTGACCGTCGTGCCGCGGGCGAGCAGGTGCAGCACGTGGTCACCCTCGCGGACCCACAGCTGCACGGGCACGGCGTGGCTGGACGGCAGCACGCTCAGGCCGCGGGCAGCCAGGGAGGCGGTCCAGCCGGTGTAGGTGAGGGAGGTGTCCATGGTCGGGCTCTCGGTGTCGTCGGGCTGTGGCTGCAGAACGAGGCGCACCAGCCGGGAGGCTGGTGGTCAGCGACAGCGACAACACAGGTGACTCATGGTCCGACCAGGGTGGCAGAGATCGCGCGCGCGTGCGAGCCGATCTCAGGATCCGACCACCAAGTCCGGTTACCAGTGCACGCCGCGGAGCAGCCGCGCGAGGAACATCTGCTCCGAGGTCGGCGTCCCGTCGACGTCGTCGCCGCGGGCGGCGGCGGAGTCCGGGAACACCTGGTAGGCCATGTGCAGGATCTTGAACGTGGTCTTCGGTGCCAGGGTGTGCGCGACCGCGCCGAAGGTGCCCAGCGCGGTGTTGATCTCGTGCGGCCGGTCCACCAGCCCCTGGAGCACCAGGTCGGCCGCCTGCGCCGGGGTGATCGTGGGGAACTTGTCGTAGATCCGGGTGGGGGCGATCATCGGCGTGCGCACCAGCGGCATGTGCACGGTGGTGAAGCCGATCCCGTCCCCGACGAGCTCGGAGCTGACCACGTTGCTCCACGCGTCCAGGGCGGCCTTGGAGGCCACGTAGGCGCTGAACCGCGGCGGGTTGGTCTGCACACCGATCGAGCTGACGTTGACGATGTGTCCCGACCCCTGCTCGCGCATCCGGGGGAGCAGGCCCATCACGAGCCGGATGGCGCCGAAGTAGTTCAGCTGCATGGTGCGCTCGAAGTCGTGGAACCGGTCGTGACTGAGCGCCAACGACCGGCGGATCGAGCGGCCGGCGTTGTTGACCACGAAGTCGATCCGCTCGTGCTCGGCGAGCAGCTGCTCGGTGAGCGTGTCGATCGCCTCGAGGTCGGACAGGTCGCAGCCGTAGACGTGCGCCGTACCCCCCGCCGCCTCGATCTGCGCGCGGGTCTCCTCGAGCTTGTCCTTGCCGCGGGCGACCAGGATCGGGACCCCGCCGGCCTGGGCCACCTTGAGCGCGGTGGACTTGCCGATGCCCGACGAGGCGCCGGTGATGACCACGGTCCTCCCGCCGAGCGCGTCGCGCAGCGTCTCGTCGCGCGCGGTGTCGGTGTCGAGGTGGTCCTCCCAGTAGTTCCACAGCGTCAGCGCGTAGCTCTCCAGGTCCGGGCAGGAGATCCCGGAGCCCTTGAGCGCGGACTCGGTACGACGGGAGGCGAACCGGGTCGGGAAGGAGACGTGCTCGAGCACCTCCGGCGGGATGCCGAACCGGCCGACGGTCTCGCGCAGGGCCAGCTGCACCGGGGGCGTGCGCAGCATGTTGCTCACCACGTTCCCGGGGCGCAGCGCCCGGGGGACCAGGCCGGAGGCGAGCACGCCGGTGACGCGCCGGTCGACCGGGACCGCGAACCGCGGCGCCTGCGCGGCGGCGGCGAAGGTGTTGACGACCTCGACGGTGGGCTGCGGGTCGGGGTTGACCAGGTGGAAGGCCTGGCCGTCCAGCCCCGGGCGGTGGGCGATGTGGTCCATCGCCTTGGCGACGTAGTCGACGGGGACCACGTTGGTGTCGCCGAGGTCCACGCCGAAGATCGGCAGCCACTGCGGCAGGTGGTCGCGCATCCGCTTGAACAGCGGGAAGAAGTAGTAGGGCCCGTCGACCTTGTCCATCTCGCCGGTCTCGGAGTGGCCGACCACCACCGCCGGGCGGTAGACCCGCCACGGGGTGGCGCACTCCTCGCGCACGATGCGCTCGGACTCGAACTTGGTCCGGTGGTACGACGACGGCAGCCCCTGGCCGACGTCGAACATGGTCTCGTCGAAGCCACCGTGGTAGTCGCCGGCCACCGCCACGGAGGAGACCTGGTGGAAGGTGCCGGCGTCCAGGGCGGAGGCGAGGTCGAGCGCTGCGCGGGTACCGCCGACGTTGAGCTGCTCGTTGAGCTCGTCGGGCGCGGTCATGTCGTAGAGCGCCGCGAGGTGGAAGAAGTGGTCCACCTCCCCGCGGTGCGCCCGCACCCAGGCGGCGGAGACGCCGAGCCGGTCCTTGCCCAGGTCACCGGGGACGGTGGTGACCCGGTCGGCGGCTCCCCAGGAGCGGACGAGGGCGTCCACCTTGGTCTGAGACGCCGGCCGCACCAGCAGGAAGATCTCGCCCTCGCGGTTGTCGAGGAGCTCGCGGACGAAGTGCCGGCCGATGAACCCGGTCGCGCCGGTGACGAAGTAGCCCATGACCACAGAGATTACTCAGCGGTAACTTCGTTCGTCCAGGGCTGGCCGGATGACGCCGGTCACCACGAGCCCCGGGACGGGCCTCCTCCGTGCCCGTCGCCGCTACTCCGAGCGGCCGCCGCCGAACATGATCTCGTCCCAGCTCGGCACCGACGCGCGGCCCTTGCGACGGGCCGGCTTCTTCGCCGGGGCGGATGCCTCGTCGGCCTGCTCGTCGTCGGCGGGCCCGGTCTGCCCGACCGCCTCGGCCCGACGCTCCGGCGGCGAGGCGGGCTCGGGCGCCTGCTCGTCACGGGTCGGGTGGTCGTCCCGGGCGGCCGGCGCGGAGTCGGTCCTCGCGTCGCGGCGGGAGGCGGCGCCAGGGCGTTCGGACGCCTGCGTCGCCATCCAGTCGGCGTCTCCGGTCGGCCGGGTCGGGTCGACCGGCTCGGCGGGATGGCGGTCTCGGATCGTCCACGCGGTCTGGGTCAGGTCGACAGTCTGCTCGTCGGGCTGCACGTGCAGCCGGCTCACGCCCGAGACCATGTCAATCGTGTCGGCACCGAGCGGGAGCTCCTCCTCGGCGCTCACCGGGGCAAGACGACGCTGCGGGCCGGGCGTGCTCGGGGCCTGCCGGGCAGGCTCCTCGCCGAGCAGCCGGCGGGCACCCTCGTCCTCGGCCACCACGTAGCGGCCCGGGGTGTCGAAGACGAACTCGGCGTGCTGGGGCTGTCCGGCCGCTTCGTAGTCGGCGACCAGGGTCCACCGGCCGTCCTCGCGCCGCCACGCGTCCCACTCCACCGACTCGGGGTCCACGTGGCGCAGGCGCAGCTGCTCGGCGACGGCGTCACCGAGGATGCGGGCCGGTCCCTCCCCACCCTTGCGGCGGACCGAGGCGGACTGGGCGCGCTCGGCGATGTGCGCGCGCTCGGCGAGGACCGGACCGGCGAAGGTCATGATCCGGTCGACCGTGGAGTGCGCGGCGTCCGCGACGGACTCCGGGCTCTCGCCGGCGCGGATCCGTGCCTGGATGTCGCGGGGCCGCAGTGCGCTGTCCATCTGTTTCTCCACCTTGCCGAGTCGAGCATGGTCACCGCGAAGGGCGGCCCGGAGCCGGGCGTCCGCAGGAAGGGAGAACTCCTCACCCGTGTCGCTGACGAGGACCAACTTCGTCCGGTCCTCACTCAGCCCCACGAGCGTGAGGTCCTGCATCGTGGCCTGCTCCTTGTCCTGTGTACCTGTTCCGGCCGAGCCTACTTCAGGCGGGAGGCTGCGGAGGGTACCTGCCGCGCGGGTCGCTAACCTCGCCGCATGCAATCTGCCGCCGACCCGAGTGCCATCCTCGTCGTCCTGGACCTGGTGGGCATCTTCGTGTTCGCGATCTCCGGCGGCCTGGTCGGGGTGCGCAAGGGCCTGGACATCTTCGGGGTGCTGGTGCTGGCGGGCACCACCGGCCTCGGCGGGGGGTTCCTGCGCGACGTCCTGATCGGCGCCGTCCCGCCCGCGGCGCTGGCGGACTGGCGCTACCTGCTCGTCCCGTTCGCGGCGGGCCTGGTGACGTTCTGGTTCCATCCGGCGCTCGGCCGGATGGAGCGACTGGTCAACGTCTTCGACGCTGCAGGGCTCGGCCTGTTCTGCGTCACCGGTGCGCTCAAGGCGCTCGACTACGGGCTGGGGCCGGTGCCGGCGGCGCTCATGGGGATGGCCACTGCCATCGGCGGGGGAGTCGCGCGTGACCTGCTCGCCGGGCGCGTGCCGGTGGTCCTGCGCAGCGAGATCTACGCGACCCCGGCCCTGGTCGGCGCAGCGGTCGCCGTGGTGGGTGACGGGCTCGTCGGGGAGCGGTGGATCGTGGCGATCCCCGCGGCGGTGCTGTGCATCAGCTGGCGGCTGCTCGCGATCCGGCGCGGCTGGAACGCGCCCCGACCCGCGGGCGCGGCCAGCACCTGATCCGGCACCGGCGGTGTCCGCAGTCGGGCGCAAGCACCGCGCCGCCCCGCGCCTTCAGTCGCCGAGCACCCGGGCGAGGTAGGGGTTGCCGAACAGCCGGTCGGGGTCCACGCGGTCACGGACGGCCCGGAACCGGTCCCAGGCGGGGTAGGCAGGCGCGAGGTCCTCCGCCGTCCGGGTGTGCAGCTTGCCCCAGTGTGGGCGGCCGTCGTACCCCCGCAGCAGTCGCTCGACCTCGCTGAAGTACGGCTCGTGCTCGGCGCGGGCGTTGACGTGGAAGGCCAGGTAGACGGAGTCGCGTCCGTGGGCGGTCGACAGCCAGACGTCGTCGGCGGGCGCGGTGCGGACCTCGACCGGGAAGCCGATCCGCCAGCCCGCGCGCTCGACCAGCCGACGCACCTCGACCAGCGCCTCGACCCCGGCTTCGCGGGGCACGGCGTACTCCATCTCCCGGAAGGCGACCTCCCGCGGCGAGGTGAACACCCGGTGCGAGACGTCGCTGTAGGAGCGGGCACTCAGGGCGCGCGAGGCCATCCGGTTGATCCGGGGCACCGCCGCGGGGACCCGGTTGCCGGCCCGGTTGAGCCAGCCGAAGACGGTGTTGGCGAGGAGCTCGTCGTCGAGCCGGGCGCGCACCCGGGAGAGCGGCCGGGGCTCGTCCGGGGTGCGGTCGTTGCACTTGGTGAGCACCCGGTCGGTGTGCGGGAACCAGTACATGTCCACGTGGTCGTGGGTCTCCACGAGCTCGTCGAAGCGGGACAGCGCGTCGGCCCAGGCAAGCGGCTGCTCGACCGCCTCGAGGGTGAAGGCCGGCTCGACCAGGAAGGTGACCGCGGTGATCACGCCCACCGCGCCCAGGCCGAGCCTGGCCGCCTCGAACAGGTCCCGGTCCTGCTCCGGCGAGACGCAGTGGACCGTCCCGTCGGCGGTGACCAGCTCCAGCGCGGCGACCTGCGCGGACAGGGAGGCCAACCTGCCGCCGGTGCCGTGGGTGCCGGTCGAGATCGCTCCTGCGACGGTCTGCCGGTCGATGTCGCCCAGGTTGTGGAGGGCCAGCCCGAGCCGCTCGAGGTGGGCGTTGAGCACGTGCAGCGGCGTGCCCGCCAGCGCAGTGACCGTCATCGCTGTGCGGTCGACCGAGCGGATCCCGACAAGCCGGTCGGGTCTGAGCATCAGGCCGTCGGTCGCGGCCACGTCGGTGAAGGAGTGCCCGGTGCCCACCATCCGCAGCGGCAGGTGGTTCGCGCGGGCGGCGACCACCGCGTCGGCCACGTCCTGGGTGTCGCGCGGGGCGAGCGTCTGCGCCGGGTGCGCGACGACCAGCCCGGACCAGTTGCGCCAGACCGTGCCGGCGTCCGTCGTACGCCTCGTCATGCGTCGAAGGCTACGGGAGCGTTTCGGGTGCCGAGGCATACTCGATCGCGTGGCGCTTCCCGTGGTGCACGAGGTACGAAGCCGGCTCGGTGACCGGCTGTTCGAGCGCGTCGCCGGTCCGGAGGGGCCGCGCCGCCGGGACCGGATCCACAACACCCCCGGCCCGCGCTGGTTCCCCGAGGACGCGCCGATCCGGCAGGTCCACGGCGACGCGTCGATGTTCGTCGGCGGGGTCCGGGCGCTGCTGCTTCAGTCGCTGCACCCGCTGGCCATGGCCGGGGTCGCCGCGCACTCGGGCTACAAGGGTGACCCGTGGGGCAGGCTGCAGCGCACCAGCCACTTCCTCGCGGTGACCACGTTCGGGACCGCGGCGGACGCCGAGGCCATGGTGGCGCGGATCCGCGCGGTGCACGAGACGGTGGTCGGTACGGCGCCCGACGGCCGGCCCTACGCCGCCTCCGACCCGCACCTGCTGCGGTGGGTGCACATCGCCGAGATCGACAGCTTCCTGTGCGCGCACCAGCGCTACGGCCGGCAGCCCCTGGACCAGGACGGCCGGGACGGCTACGTCGCGGACACCGCCCTGGTCGCCGAGCGTCTCGGCGTGGTGGACCCGCCACGCAGCGAGGCCGAGCTCCGCGCCCAGCTGGAGGCCTACCGGCCCGAGCTGCACGGCACGCCTGCGGCCCGGGAGGCCGCCCGCTTCTTCCTGCTCGACCCGCCGCTGCCGCCGCTGGCGCGGGTACCTTACGCGGGGATCGCCGCTGCGGCGGTCGGCCTCCTCCCGCGCTGGGCGCGGCGGCACCTGTATCTGCCCTACCTCCCGGTGACCGAGGCGGTCGTGTTCCGCGCCGTCGGCGAGGGGGTCACGCGGACGATTCGCTGGGCGATGGCTCCTCCACGGTGACCCGGACAGGCTCGGTGGGCAGGAGCAGCGTGCCGAATGCGGCGGCGGAGCCCAGTGTCACCGACGCGACCGCGACCCAGTAGCTCGCGGAGGCGCCGTACCGGTCCACGGCCACGC
Source organism: Nocardioidaceae bacterium (assembly GCA_035457605.1). Lineage (GTDB taxonomy): Bacteria > Actinomycetota > Actinomycetes > Propionibacteriales > Nocardioidaceae > Nocardioides_C. The sequence continues at coordinate 6,325 of DATIBI010000311.1, read as the reverse complement.
CGACGATCGCGGCGCCGGGTGCCAGGCCGGCGTACATCCCGGTGGTGAGGACGGCGATCCCCTCGGTGAGCCGCGGCCCGGGCACCGTCTCCTCGACCCAGGCCACGCTGGCGATCAGGGTGGGGGAGATGGTGAACCCGGCCAGGAACAGCACCACCGCCATGACCGCGATGCTCTCGACGAACGGCAGCGGCACCAGCGACATCGCCAGCGCCAGCATGCTCCAGCGGAACCGGGTGGCGTTGGACGCCCGCCAGCGGACCACACCCACGACGAAGCCGGCCAGCAGGCTGCCGAGCGCCCAGGCCGCCAGCAGGGGCCCCGCGGCGGTCCGGCTGCCCGCCTCCTCGGCGAAGGCGACGGTGGCGACCTCGGCACCGCCGAACAGCACCCCCATCGTGAACGCGCTGACCACGAGCGGCCCGAGGACCCACCACCCCATCGGCACCCGCGGGTGGTGCCGGTGTGCCGGCCGGTGCGGCGGCGGCTCGGTGGACCGCTGGGCGGCGAGCAGCAGGGTGCCGACCAGCCCGGCCAGCCCCGCGGTGGCCAGGCCGGCCACCGGGTGCCACACGGTGGCCAGCACCGTCACCAGGGTGGGGCCGACCATGAACACGGTCTCGTCGACCACCGCCTCGAACGAGAACGCGGTGTTGAGCTGGTCGCGGTCCGGGACCAGCCGGGACCACCGGGCCCGGACGCAGGAGCCGATCTGCGGGAGCGAGGAGCCCGCGACGACCGCGAACACGTGCGGCAGCGGGGTCGGCCACCCGGCCTCTACGGACCAGGTCAGCAGGGACAGCGCGACGGTGAAGACGAGGATCGTCCACGGCAACACCCGGCTCTGCCCGAGCCGGTCGACCAGCCTGCCTTGGAGGACCGCGAAGGCGGCGTTGGCGATCATGTACGCCGCGGCCACCGAACCTGCCAGGCTGTAGGAGCCGCTCCTGGCCGAGACCAGCAGCACGATGCCCAGGGTCACCATGGAGATGGGGAGCCGGGCGACGAGGCCGCTGGCCGAGAACGCCAGGGCACCCGGAAGGGCCAGCACCCGGCGGTACGGAGTCAACATCGGCGCAATCCTAGGATGGGTTCATGGTCCCCAACGCCGCACCGTACGACGCACTGCTCCTCGTCTCGTTCGGAGGGCCGGAGAAGCCTGACGACGTGGTCCCGTTCCTCGAGAACGTGACCCGCGGGCGGGGTATTCCGCGTGAGCGGCTCGAGGAGGTCGGCGAGCACTACTTCCTGTTCGGGGGCAAGAGCCCGATCAACGACCAGAACCGGGAGTTCATCGCCGCCATCGAAGAGGAGCTGCGCACCACCGGCGTGGACCTGCCGGTCTACTGGGGCAACCGGAACTGGGACCCCTACCTCGCCGACACCCTGCGCCAGATGCGCGACGACGGGATCCGCCGGGCCGCCTGCCTGGTCACCAGCGCGTACTCGTCGTACTCCGGCTGCCGGCAGTACCGGGAGAACCTCGCCGACGCGGTCGCCGAGGTCGGGGAGGGCGCACCGCGGCTGGACCGGCTGCGCCACTACTTCAACCACCCCGGCTTCGTCGAGCCGATGGTGGACGCCACGCTGTCCGCACTGGCCGAGCTCGGCGACGACGTCCGTCGTGACGCGCACGTGGTGTTCGTGACGCACTCGATCCCGACCGCGATGAACGACGCCAGCGGGCCGGAGGGCAACGCCTACGTGGAGCAGCACCTGAGCGTGGCCGAGGAGATCGGCGAGCGGGTCCGGCAGGAGACCGGGCACCGGTACGCCACCCGGCTGGTGTACTGCTCGCGTTCGGGGTCACCGCACGTGCCCTGGCTCGAGCCCGACGTCAACGACCACCTCGAGGAGCTCGCCGAGCAGGGCGTGCGCGGCATCGTGGTTGTGCCGATCGGCTTCGTCTCCGACCACATGGAGGTCATCTACGACCTCGACACCGAGGCAAGGGCGACCGCCGAGAAGCTCGGTCTGGAGTTCGCCCGGGCGGCGACGGCCGGCGTCGACCCGCGGTTCGTGTCGATGGTGCGGGAGCTGTTGCTGGAGCGGGCCGCGGTCGAGCGCGGCGAGGAGGTCGACCGGCGCTCGGTCGGCTAGCTCGCGCCGTCCTGGGACGTCTGCCCCGCCAACTGCTGCGCCAACCTGCGCGGGCACCGTCCGGCGCTGTGCGGACGGGACTGATATGGCCGAGCCCTCCTACACCGACCTGCTCCGGCTTGCCCGCGAGGTCGCGGTCGAGGCCGCGGCACTCGTCCGGGAGCGCCGGCGGCACGGCGTCGAGGTGGCCGACACCAAGTCGAGCAGCGTCGACATCGTCACCGAGGTCGACCGCGCCGCCGAGGAGCTGATCTACCGTCGGCTGATGGCGGTCCGTCCCACCGACGGGTTCGTGGGCGAGGAGGGCGGCTCCTCCGAGTCCGAGAGCGGGGTCACCTGGATCGTCGACCCGATCGATGGGACCGTGAACTTCCTCTACGGCATCCCGCAGTACTCCATCTCGATCGCGGCCACCTACCACGGCGAGACCGTCGTCGGCGTGGTGGTCAACGTCGAGACCGGCGAGGTGTTCGAGGCGACCAGGGGCGGGGGCGCGACCTGCGACGGGCGCCCCCTGCGGGTACGACGGCCGGGGCCGCTGTCCGAGCGGCTCGTGGTGACCGGCTTCAGCTACGTCGCCGAGGTCCGTCGGGTCCAGGCCACCGCCGTGGGCAACCTGCTCACCGAGGTCCGCGACATCCGCCGGCTCGGCTCGGCCGCGCTGGACCTGGCCGCGATCGGTGCGGGCAGGGCCGACGGCTACGTCGAGGAGGGTCTGAACCCCTGGGACATGGCTGCCGGTGGCCTGATCGCCACCGAGGCCGGCGCCCGGCTCGAGACCCGGCCGGGGATCGGCGGGAAGGACTGCGTGATCTGCGCCCCTGAGGAGGGTTTCGACGCGTTTGCCGACCTGGTTTCGCGCTCGGGCTTCCTGCGGGAATAGAACCTCGGACCGCCGGGTTGTGGCGGCTGCAACACCCACGAGAAGTCCTGTGTCTGACAGGGATCTGTGACTCTCACGACACGATGTGGGATTGGCGTGCGGAGACGGCATCCGATGGTGCACAATCCGCACGACTTCATCGGCACGGGACTGGACGCACGGCACCCGCAAGACCTGGGGGGCAGGAGACGACATGGCAACGGACTACGACGCACCGCGCAAGACAGAGGAAGAGCAGAGCGAGGAGAGCCTCGAGGAGCTCAAGGCACGCCGCCACGACAAGAACTCGGGGAAGGTCGACGAGGACGAGGCCGAGGCCGCTGAGTCGTTCGAGCTCCCCGGCGCCGACCTGTCGCACGAGGAGCTCGCGGTCGAGGTGAAGCCGCGGCAGGAGGACGAGTTCACCTGCATGAGCTGCTTCCTCGTGCACCACCGCAGCCAGCTCGCCGACGCCAAGAAGATGATCTGCCGCGACTGCGCCTGAGACGCAGCCGCCCGAGACAGCACGAAGGCCGGACCCGGCGGGGTCCGGCCTTCGTCGTTTGTCGGGGCTCTCGTCCCGGGGGTGGAGGTCGTGACTAGACCTCGACCTCCTCCAGGTTCGGGGGGAGGTGCCCGGTGGACTTGCGGTAGTACTCGGCGGCCTTGCGGGAGGCGAGCATGCGCGCCACCCCGACGGCCACACCGCTCACCGTGGCCCAGGCGATCGCCTCACCGAACGAGACGTCGGGGTGGGCGGGGTTCTGCGGCGGCTGCTTGCCGGTGGCGACCTTCCACGAGGTCGTCAGCGCCTTGCGTGCGGCCAGGCCGGCCACCAGGGTCGCGCCGAGTGCGTAGGCGGACCAAACTTTCGAGCCCGAGGCCATCGTTCCTCCTGTGTCATCGTCGTCACGGTCAGTGTGCCACCGTGCGGTCGTGTGCGGTTCGCGCCCCGTCGGTGCCCTGCGCGGGGCGGCTCATGCCTGTGCCCGGCCGGCCTTGGCCGCGGACAGCGCCTCGGCGAGCGCGTCCGGCCGCCGGGTGGAGACCAGCCAGTACGGCGCCGGGTCGGCCGGGTCGTCCACGTCGACCCGCAGCGACCGCTTCACGTAGGGGCGCAGCAGGTGGTAGGCGCGGGCGTCGGCGTTCCGGCCGGCCAGCAGGCGCGTCCGCTCGGCGTCCAGCGGCTCGGGGGAGGACAGCCAGGTGACGGGGATGTGCGCACGTCCGGCCCACAGCTCGCCCGCGACCACCCGCACGCGCACCGCCCCGTAGCCGAGGAACAGCGCCACCGTGGCCAGGGTCAGCACCGCGGTCGCGCCCCAGGCGACCGCTGCGGGCAGCGCCACCACGAACGCCAGCCAGATGCTGGCCAGGAACATCGTCGCCTGGACCCACCAGCGCAACGGCACGCGCAGCCGCTCGTCGTACTGCACGTCGGTATCGGGGCTCACGCTGGTCACTCGCTCACTCGTTCTCGGGCTCGTCTCTCGGGTCGCACGGGGAGGGGTCGTGCAGGACAAGCCTGCCACCGGCGGGCCGCCGACCCGGCGATAGGGTCGTCCACCATGGTGGAGATCCTCATCCGGCGGCTCGACGAGCAGGTGCCGCTCCCGTCGTACGCACATCCCGGCGACGCCGGCGCCGACCTCACCACGACCGTGGACGTCAGCCTGGCGCCGGGGGAGCGGGCGATGGTGCCGACCGGGATCAGCCTCGCCCTGCCGGACGGCTACGTGGCGCTGGTGCACCCCCGGTCGGGGCTGGCCGCCCGCTGCGGGGTCTCGATCGTGAACGCCCCAGGGACCGTCGACGCCGGCTACCGCGGCGAGGTGAAGGTGATGCTGATCAACCTCGACCCCGCCGAGCCGGTGACGCTGCGCAGGGGCGACCGGATCGCGCAGCTGGTGATCCAGCAGGTCGAGCGGGCTCGCTTCGTCGAGGTGGACCGACTCCCCGGCTCGGACCGGGGTGACGGGGGTTACGGTTCTACCGGAGGTTTCGTCGTGGACGGGACCCCGACCCGCACCCAGCAGCACACCTGATCGAGGAGACAGCATGTTCCGGCGCAAGAAGTCCGCGGACCCCGCGGCACAGGACGACGCCGCCACGCCGGAGACGTCCGAGACGCCGTCTGCCCCCGCGACCACCGACGAGCTTCGCGCCGAAGGTCCGTGGGACGCCTCCGAGGTGACGCTCGACGACGAGCAGCCCGGCCGGGTGGACCTCGGCAGCCTGCTGCTCACCGGCAGGCCCGGGCTGGAGCTGCGGCTCCAGGTGGACGAGGCCAGCCAGCAGGTCGCCGCGGTCCTGCTGATGGGTCCCGACGGCGCGGTCGAGCTGCGCCCGTTCGCGGCTCCGCGCAACGGTGACATCTGGGACGAGATCCGGCCGAAGATCGCCGCCGAGACCGCCCGCCGGGGAGGTACGGCGACCGAGGCCGACGGCGCCTACGGCAAGGAGCTGCGCGTGGTCATGCCGGTCACCACGCCCGACGGCGAGCACGCCACGCAGCCCTCACGGGTGATGGGCATCGCCGGCCCGCGCTGGCTGCTCCGCGCCACCTTCCTCGGCCGGCCTGCGCTCGAGCCCCGGCACGACGGCGAGATCGAGAGCGCGCTGCGCGACGTGGTCGTGGTCCGAGGCGACGCGCCCATGGCGCCCGGTGACCCGCTGCCGCTGAAGATGCCGGGCAACGCCCAGCTCATCTCCCAGGGGTGAGCCCCCTCGTCACGACCCGCGACCGGCACGGCCGTCGCGTGGTTACGCTGGAGGCATGACAGAGGTGAAGGGGCGGATCAGGCGCAGCCTGAGCCGGTGGGCGAGCAGTGAGGACATGCACGCCCGCGAGCTCCAGGAGTCGACCGTGGCGGCCGGGTGCTGCCCGATCGCCGAGGCCGCGGACCGGGCCCGCGTGGAGCTGCGCGGCAGCCTGCGCACGGTCACGCTGCGCCCGCGCGGCGGGGTGCCGGCGCTCGAGGCGGAGCTCTACGACGGCTCCGGTGTGATCACCCTGGTCTGGCTCGGACGCCGCCGCATCGCCGGCATCGAGCCGGGTCGCCAGGTCAAGGTCGAGGGCCGGATCGGCGTCCAGGACAAGGCCCGGGTCATGTTCAACCCCCGCTACGAGCTGAGGAACTAGCCGGTGAGGCAACCCGAGACGGCCGCGTCGACCACGTCCGCGGGAGCAGTGGGCAACGAGACCGTCGAGGCGGTGGTCCGGGCGCAGCTCGCCCGCGCGCTGGGCGGCAAGCGCGGCATGGTGGAGGCCGCCGTACCGACCCTCATCTTCACGCTCACCTTCGTCACCACCAAGGAGCTGCGGCTCGCGCTGGTCATCAGTGTCGCCGCCGCGGTCCTGCT
>DATIBI010000310.1:0-9328 GCA_035457605.1 Nocardioidaceae bacterium | reverse complement strand
GAGCGCGCGCCGCACCCGGAGCCAGGTCCAGAAGCCCCAGGCGCAGAACGCTCCGTAGAGCAGGTAGAGGGCAGCGGACGGGTAGTAGCCGGCCTGGAGCAGCAGCGGCACGCCGACGACGTCGACCGCGATCCAGATCAGCCAGAACTCGGTCCAGCCGCGGGCCATGCCGTAGGTGGCGAGGATCGACCCGGTGAGGATCCAGGCGTCGGGCAGTGGCCCCCACGACCCGAGTGCCTTCAGCACGACGTAGAACACGCCCGTGCCGACGACCGCGAAGGTGAGCAGCTGCGCCCAGCCGCGCCGGCCGGCCCAGGACGGCGTGATCGCGCCCCCGTCGGCGCTCTCGCCCTGTCGGCGGCTCTGCCGCCAGCGCCACCAGCCGTAGACCGACACGGCCAGGAAGAACAGCTGCCTTCCGGCCTGTCCCCACAGGTCGTGGACCTGCGGCTTGTCGAGGATGCCCCCGACGAACACCGTGAAGAGCACGAGGTTGCCGATGATCCCGACCGGCCAGGCCCAGACCTTGCGCCGCATGCCACCCACGGCGCTGGCCAGGCCGAAGACGTTCCCGACCACCTCGCGAACGAGGATCGCCGAGGAGCCGAGGGTGATGCTGCCCTCGAGCAGCCAGTGCAGGAGGCTCACGCGGGGTCCTTCCGGGTGGTGGGGTCGAGCAGCCGCTCGACGTACTTGGCGATGACGTCGACCTCGAGGTTCACCCGGTCGCCGGGCTCCTTGAAGCCGAGCGTCGTGCGAGCGAGGGTCTCGGGGATCAGCGAGACGGTGAACGAGTCCGTGCCGACCTCGACGACGGTCAGCGAGACGCCGTCGACGGTGATCGACCCCTTGGTGACGAGGTAGCGGGCGATGTCCGCCGGGAGGCCGATCTCGACGACCTCCCAGTGCTCGCTCGGGGTGCGGCCGACGATCTCGCCGGTGCCGTCGACGTGTCCCTGGACGATGTGGCCGCCGAGCCGCGTCTTCGGGGTGACCGCGCGCTCGAGGTTCACCCGGTCGCCGGGTGCGAGGGTGCCGAGGGAGGTCTTGTCGAGCGTCTCGTGCATGACGTCGGCGGTGAACGTCTCCTGGGCGCGCTCGGCCACGGTGAGGCAGCAGCCGTTGACGGCGATCGAGTCGCCGAGCCCGGCGTCGAGCGTGACGTGGGGGCCGCGGACCGTCAGCCGGACCGCGTCGCCCTGGTCGACCACCCCCTCGACGACGCCGAGCTCCTCGACGATTCCGGTGAACATCAGTGCTCCTTGCTCGTGATGGGGGTCAGCGTGAAGCGGGCGTTGGCGTCGTTGCCCTCACCCACGACGGAGATGTCGACGACGTCGAAACGCACCGCGTCCGCCATCGTGGTGACGCCGAGGTCGGCGACCGAGCTCAGCCCTGCTCCGAGGAGCAGCGGCGCGACGTACGCGACGACCTCGTCGACCAGCCCGGCCTTGAGGAACGCCGCGCCGAGCGTGGGGCCGCCCTCGAGGAAGACGTGCCGGCGTTCGCGCTCGTGCAGCACCTGCAGTGCCTCGGCCGGGTCGCGGGTCGGGAGTACGACGGTCTCGGCGACGTCGTTGAGGACCCGGCGACCGGGCGGGATCTCCCGCAGACCCATCACGGCACGCAGCGGCTGGCGCGGGAGCGGCCTGTTGCCGGCGTCGCGGACCGTGAGCTCCGGGTCGTCGACGAGGACGGTGCCCGTGCCGGCGAGGATCACGTCGCTCAGCGCACGGAGCCGGTGGGTGTCGAGGCGCGCCGCCGGGGAGCTCACCCAGCGGCTGGTGCCGTCGGCGGCGGCGCTGCGCCCGTCGAGGGTGGCAGCGAACTTCCAGGTCACGAACGGCCGCCCGTGCTGGACCGAGAAGGTCCAGGCCCGGTTGATGCGCCGCGCGTCCTCAGCCATCAGCCCGTGTGCGACGTCCACCCCTGCCTCGCGGAGCGTTGCGGCTCCACCTGCGGCGAGGGGGTTCGGGTCGGCCTGCGCGTAGACCACGCGGGCGACACCCGCGTCGAGGAGTGCCTGTGCGCACGGACCGGTGCGGCCGGTGTGGTTGCACGGCTCGAGAGTCACCACGGCCGTCGTACCCCTGGCTCGAGCACCTGCCTTCGCGAGGGCGTCGGCCTCGGCGTGGGGCGTACCGGCGCCGCGGTGGAACCCCTCCGCGACCAGCGTGCCGTCGGGGGCGAGCAGGACGCAGCCGACCCGGGGGTTGGGGCCTTGCGGGACACCAGGGGTCCGGGCCAGCTCGAGGGCGCGCCCCATCGCGCGGCGCTCCGCCGGGCTGAACGTCATCGGTGCCCCTCTCGTCCTTCGCGGACTCCGGGGCCATGGAACGGCTGCTGCCCACGCGGTGGGACCCGAGTCGTCGCTCGGTCGTCACGGCGTACGGCGGACAGCTGCGTGCGCTTCCCATCCGGACTTTCACCGTCGGTCCAGGAGTTCCACCTGGTCAACCGGCCGCTGGATGCGGACGGGTCGCGGACTTTCACCGCCGGCTCGGAATTACACCGACCCCAGAGCACGCGAGCTCTTCACTCGTCACGCAAAGCGTGCCACATCTACCGAACCGACGGCCATGTGACCTCTCCCACCGAGACGCGGGCGGGGTGGTCCGGCGGGGTGGTCCGGCCGCGCCGGGCACGTAAACCGGCAGGACAAAGACTCGTTCGAGCTCCTGAGCCCCACGTGGCGCCGGCCCAGGCACCGACTTCTGCCTGCCGGTGTACGACGCCAGCGGCGGTCAGCAGCGCCGGTCACTCTGACGTACTTCCCACGGCCCGCCGGCGTGGGTCAGACGCAGGAGGCAGCCGTCGCCGCGGCGCGCAGCTGCTCGACCATCTTGTTGGGGTCGTCGGCGCGGAAGACCGAGGAGCCGGCGACGAACACGTCCGCGCCCGCCTCGGCGCAGCGCTCGATCGTCTCGAGCGAGATCCCGCCGTCGACCTGCAGCCACATCTCCAGACCGTGCTTGTCCATCAGCTCGCGGGTGCGGCGGATCTTCGGCACGCACAGGTCGAGGAACGCCTGCCCGCCGAATCCCGGTTCGACGGTCATCACCAGCAGCATGTCGAGCTCGGGGAGCAGGTCCTCGTAGGGCTCGATCTGGGTTGCCGGCCGCAGGCCCATCCCGGCCTTGGCACCCTTCGCCCGGAGCTCCCGGGCGAGCCGGACCGGCGCCGTGGCGGCCTCGACGTGGAAGGTCACCGAGGCGGCGCCCGCCTCGACGTAGCCCGGCGCCCAGCGGTCCGGGTCCTCGATCATCAGGTGGCAGTCCAGCGGCGTGTCCGTGGCCCTCGCCAGCGCCTCGACGACCGGCATCCCGAGCGTGAGGTTCGGGACGAAGTGGTTGTCCATCACGTCGACGTGGAGCCAGTCGGCGTTGGACACGCGGTCCGCCTCGGCGGCGAGGTTGGCGAAGTCTGAGGCGAGCATGCTCGGTGAGATCTGGATACCCATGGCGGGGTTGATCCTAGGCGTCGGGGTCGGCCGGCGGCTCCGCGCCCTCCCGCTCGTCGCGATCGGCCCACTCCAGCAGCGGGCTCAGGTCGAAGACCGCGTCGTCGATGCCGGCGTGGAGGTCGCCGAGCTGGGTGTACCTCTTCGGAACGGTCGCGATGGTGAGCTCGCGTGGGGCTACGTCGTCGACCTCGTCCCAGCGGATCGGGGTGGAGACTGTCGCCTCGGGGTTGCCGCGGACGGAGTAGGCGCTGGCGATTGTGTGGTCGCGGGTGTTCTGGTTGTAGTCGACGAACAGCTTCCGAGGGTCCCGGTCCTTGCGCCACCACGTGGTGGTGACCAGGTCCGGCGCCCGGCGCTCGACCTCGCGCGCGAACGCCAACGCCGCCCGGCGTACGTCCTGGAAACCCCAGTCGGGCTCGATCCGGACGTAGACGTGCAGGCCGTTGCCTCCGGAGGTCTTCGGCCAACCCACCGCCCCGAGCTCGTCGAGCACCTCGTGTGCGACGTGCGCCACCCGGCGCACGTCGTCGAAGGGGCACTCCGGCATCGGGTCCAGGTCGATCCGCCACTCGTCGGGCTTCTCGGTGTCTTCGCGGCGGGAGTTCCACGGGTGGAACTCGACCGTGGACATCTGGACCGCCCAGATCACACTCGCCAGCTCGGTGACGCAGAGCTCGTCGGCGTACCTGTCGTAGCGCGGGAACTTCACCCGCACCGTCTCCAGCCACGGTGGTGCGCCACGCGGCACCCGCTTCTGGTGCACCTTCTCGCCTGCGACGCCCTCGGGGAAGCGGTGCAGCATGCAGGGCCGCTCGCGGAGGGCGTTCACGATCCCGTCGCCGACCGAGAGGTAGTACTCGACGAGGTCGAGCTTGGTCTCTCCACGCGCCGGGAAGTACACCCGGTCGGGGTTGGAGATCCGCACGACCTTGTCGTCGACCTCGACCTCCACGGCGGGCGACCCCGATGACTTGGCAGACATGCCGCCGACGCTACCGCTCCTGGCGCTTGCGGAGCAGCGCGAAGAACATCGCGTCGGTGCCGTGTCGGTGCGGCCACAGCTGCACGCTGCCTTGCAGCCGGGCCTCGTCGGCGCGCAGGTCGGGCACCCCGGCAAACAGCGGCGCGGCGTCCTCTAGGGCGACGTCGGGCCGATCCGCCAGCACTCGCTCGACCACCTCGGACGTCTCCGCCAGCACCGGCGAGCAGGTCACGTAGGCGACCACTCCCCCGGGCCGCACAGCCTCGATCGCCGAGCGCAGGAGGCTCTCCTGGAGCGGGACGAGGGCGTCGAGGTCGGAGGGCGTACGACGCCAGCGCGACTCAGGCCGACGGCGGAGGGCGCCGAGCCCCGAGCACGGGGCGTCCACCAGCACCCGGTCGAAGGTGTCCGCCGACCAGGCGGGTGCCGTGCCGTCGGCGGCGATGACCCCCGCGAGCCCTGCCGACGCGGTGGCCGTCGCCCGCCGCACCAGGCCGGCACGATGCACCTGTCGCTCGGACGCGAGGACGTGCGCGCCGCGCCCCGCGGCGAGGGACGCGAGCAGCGCGGACTTCCCGCCGGGGCCGGCGCACATGTCTAGCCATCGCTCGTCGCGGCCTTCGACTTCCGCGGCCGCCAGCGCGAGCGCGACGAGCTGGGAGCCCTCGTCCTGGACCCCCGCGCGCCCCTGGGCGACCGCGGGAACCGACGCCGGGTCGCCGGCGGCGAGCTCGACGGCGTAGGGGGACATCGCCGAGGCGGTCCCGCCGGCCTCGACGAGCTCCTCCGTGGTGGACAGACCAGGGCGGGCGACCAGAGTCACCTTCGGTGATGCGTTGTCAGCGGCCAGCAGCGCCTCGAGGTCGGACCCCGAACGGGGCCTGCCGCCGAGCGCGGCGTCGAGCGCCTCGACCACCCACCGCGGGTGGGAGTAGGCGACGGACGCGAACCCGACCGGGTCCGTCGCCGGGTCCGGCGCGACCCGGCGCACCCACCCGGACAGGTCGTGCGCGGCGACCTTGCGCAGCACGGCGTTGACGAAGCCCGCCGGACCGAGGCCCACACGCTGCCGGACCAGGTCGACGCTCGTGGACACCGCGGCATGGGTCGGCACCCGCATCGCAAGGAGCTGGTGGCACCCGAGCCTGAGTGCGTCGAGCACTGCAGGGTCCACCTTCGCGAGCGGACGGTCGACGCACCCCGCCAGGACGGCGTCGTAGGTCCCCTGTCGTCTCACCGTCCCGGAGACGAGCTCCGTGGCGAACGCGGCGTCGCGGCCGGCGATCCCGCGTTCGCGGAGCATCGAGGCCAGCAGCAGGTTGGTGTACGCGTCCTGCTCGCGCACTCCAGCGAGCACGTCGTAGGCGAGCAGCCGGGGTGCATCCACCTTGGCGCCGGCGGCCTTCCCGGGCCGGGGTCTCCCCGCGCGGGAGCGGCGTCGCGGGTCAGCCACCGAGTGTCTCGCCGGAGCCCAGCCGGACACCCCGGGCCCAGTCGGCAGCCTGCATCTGCTTCTTGCCGAACGCCTTGACCTCACCGAGATGCACCGGGTCGGTGCCGGTGCCGACGAACACGGCGTTCTTGGTCACCTCGAGAACACCCGGTGCGAGCCGGTCGCGGCCCTCGGCCAGGGCGACCGGCGCGATCTTGACCCGCTCACCGGAGTACGTCGACCACGCGCCCGGTCCCGGGGTGCACGCGCGGATGCGGCGGTCGACCGCGATCGCGGGCTCGGCCCAGTCGATCTCGGCGTCCTCCACCAGGATCTTCGGGGCGAAGCTGACGCCCTCGGAGGGCTGCTCCCTGGCCTCGATGGAGCCGTCCTCGATGCCGTCGAGGGTCGCAACCAGGAGCCCTGCGCCGCTGTGGGCGAGGCGGGTCAGCAGGTCGCCGGCGGTATCCGTGGGACGCACCGTCTCCGTCACGACGCCGAAGGTCGGCCCCGCGTCGAGCTCCTTCACGATCCGGAACGTAGTGGCGCCTGTGATCTCGTCGCCCGCCCAGATCGCGTGCTGCACCGGCGCCGCCCCACGCCAGGCGGGCAGCAGCGAGAAGTGCAGGTTGACCCAGCCGTGCTCGGGGATGTCGAGGGCGCTCTGCGGCAGCAGGGCGCCGTAGGCCACGACCGGGCAGCAGTCCGGGCCGAGCTCCTTCAGGCTTGCCTGGAACTCGGGGTCCTTCGGGTGGCCGGGCTTGAGCACCGGGACACCGAGCTCCTCGGCACGCTGGGCTACCGGCGAGGCCACGAGCTTGCGCCCTCGGCCCGCCGGGGCATCTGGCCGGGTCACGACGCCGACCAGCTCATGCCGGCTCTGGGCGATCGCGTCCAGCGCCGGGACGGCGACCTCAGGCGTTCCCGCGAACACGACCCGCATCAGAGGCCGAACCCCTTCATGGCGTGCGGCGACACCTTGACCGCCGGCGGGGCCTCGCCGAACCATTCGGCCTCACGGATCGCCTTCATGGCGAGCTTGCGGGTCTCCCGGTCCAGCCGGTCGATGAACAGCACGCCGTCGAGGTGGTCGGTCTCGTGCTGGATCGCCCGGGCGAGCATCTCGGAGCCCTCGACGGTGACCGGGTCGCCGTACATGTTCCAGCCCTTGGCGACCACCGACATCGCCCGCTTGCAGTCGAAGGTCAGCTCCGGGATGGACAGGCACCCCTCGGGGCCGTCCTGCTCCTCGTCGGAGAGGGAGAGGTCCGGGTTGACCAGGTGGCCGAGCTCGCCGTCGACGTACCAGGTGAACACCCGCAGCTCCACGCCGATCTGGGGAGCGGCGAGGCCCGCCCCGGGCGCGTCGCGCATGGTGTCGGTGAGGTCCTCGACGAGGCGGCGCAGCTCCTTGTCGAAGTCGACGACCTCGGCGGCCCGGCTTCGGAGTACCGGGTCTCCGAAGAGGCGGATCGGCTGGACGGCCACATGTTCTCCTTGGCGTGCGTGGCGGTGAACCGCCGGGGTTGCGGGCGACTGACCAGTCTACGGACCCCGCTTCCACCCGTTGCTCACCCCAGCCCGACCGGGTCGACCTGGACCCGCAGCCCCTCGAGCTTCTTGGCGTCCCGGACCCCCTGCATCTCCACCAACGCACGGGAGAGCGCTGCACCGTGCGCGCGCGGGACCCGCACGACGACCCGCACGAGCGGGTGCTCAGGCGCCGGCTGCCCTCCGGACCGCCCTTCGACGGGCACCGGACCGAGCACCTCAGCGCCCTCCGGCAGGGTGAGCGCCTCGACGGCGCCCTCGACGGCCTCGGCCGAGCCGGTGAGGGTGGCCAGCCGGGACGCGGGCGGAAGGTGCGCCGACTGGCGGTCGGCGAGCTCGCGCTGGGCGAACCCGGCCGGGTCCCACCGCAGGAGGGCCTGGAGTACCGGCTCCTGGCTCTCCCCCACAGCGACGACACGGCCGCCCGCGCCCGCGGGACGGGCCAGGGCCACAGCGTTCATCCACCTGCGAAGCGACTCCTCAGTGGTGCGCAGGTCGGTGCGGGCGAGCATCAGCCAGGTGTCGAGCAGCACCACGCAGGAGTAGCCACCCTCGGCCACCGGCTCGGCCCCAGGCGTCGCGACGACCACGGACGGCTTCGCCGGGACCGTGGCCAGGACCCGGTCGCCGGAGGACGTCCGCACCAGGACCGACGGGAACGCCCGGCCGATCTCCTCGGCGGTGCGACGGTCGCCACGCACCGGAGCACGCAGGCCCCGCCCGCCGCACTCGCCACAGGACCAGGCGCGCTCCTCGTGCGCGCACCAGGCGCACGTGGGCGGCCGGTGTGCGGCGGTCTGGCGCAGCGGCCCGGAGCAGACGCTGCACCGCGCCGGCGTCCGGCATCGGTCGCAGGCCAGACTCGTGGCGTAGCCCTGCCGCGGTGTCTGGAGCAGCACCGGGCCGTGTTCGAGCCCGGACCGGATCGCGTCGAACGCGGTCCTCGGCAGCCGGACCGACCGGGCGAACGGGTCACGCTCCAGCTCGACGTCCGTGGCCCCGGTGACCGCGATCCGCGCTCCACGCTCCCGGATCACCTCCCGCGGAGCGTTGATCTCCAGGGCCCAGCGCGTCCGGAGCAGGAACTCCGCCTCGACGGTCCGCGCGAAGGCGCCCACGAGAGCACCACAGGACTCCTCCTGCGCGCGGAGCAGCATCACCTCGCGGGTGTGAGGGTAGGGCGCCCTCGGCTCGGCGTAGAGGTCGTCGCCGTCGTCCCACATGGCCACCAGGCCGAGGTCCCGCACCGGCGCGAAGGCGGCGGCGCGCGTGCCTACGACGACCTTCACAGCGCCTCGGGAGACGGCGAGGAAGGAACGGTAGCGCTCCGCCGGCCCGAGGTCGGCGGTCAGGACGACATGGTGGCCGGACCCGAGGACCGCTCGAAGAGCCTGGTCGACCCGTTCGACGTCGCGGTGGTCGGGCACGCACAGCAGGACTCCGCGGCCAGAGGAGTACGTCGCGGCCGCGGCCTGCGCCAGCATCGTGGGCCAGTCCTCCCCCGGTGTGGCCGACCACACCGCTCGGGGGATGCCGCCTTCGGCCAGCTGGCGGACGAACGCGGAACCATCGGTGTAGGGCGACCAGGCCTTCTCTGCCGCGGCGACGTCGATGCTCGAGGTCGGTGCAGGTGTCGACTGCTGCCTCTCGACAGTTGCATGACGGGCGGGAACGGCGAGCCTGAGCACGTCGGAGCGGGTGCCGGCGTAACGGGCGGCGACGGAGGCCGAGAGGGCCGCAACGGCCGGGGAGAGCACCGGCTCGGGGCTGACGGCGCGGCGCAGCGGCGCGAGCCGGCCCTGGTGGCTGCTCTCGGCGGCCCGGGCCAGGACGAAGCCGTCGACTTCCTGGCCGGCGAAGCGCACCTTCACCCGGGCGCCGGGGACGGCGTCGGCGGACA
>DATIBI010000309.1:0-10960 GCA_035457605.1 Nocardioidaceae bacterium | reverse complement strand
AAGGACGTCGAGACCAAGGAGCAGATCGCGGCGACCGCCTCGATCTCCGCCGCCGACACCACCGTCGGTGACGCCATCGCCGAGGCGATGGACAAGGTCGGCAAGGAAGGCGTCATCACCGTCGAGGAGTCGAACACCTTCGGGCTCGACCTCGAGCTCACCGAGGGCATGCGGTTCGACAAGGGCTACATCTCGGCGTACTTCGTCACCGACGCGGAGCGCATGGAGACGGTCCTCGAAGAGCCGTACATCCTGATCGCCAACCAGAAGATCTCGAACGTCAAGGACCTTCTGCCGGTGCTCGAGAAGGTCATGCAGAGCGGCAAGCCGCTGCTGATCCTCTCCGAGGACGTCGACGGCGAGGCCCTGTCCACGCTGGTGGTCAACAAGATCCGCGGCACCTTCAAGTCCGTCGCCGTCAAGGCTCCGGGCTTAGGTGACCGCCGCAAGGCCATGCTGCAGGACATCGCGATCCTGACCGGTGGCCAGGTCATCTCCGAGGAGGTCGGCCTCAAGCTCGAGAACACCGGCCTCGAGCTGCTCGGCCAGGCCCGCAAGGTCGTCGTCACCAAGGACGAGACCACCATCGTGGAGGGTGCCGGCGACGGCGACCAGATCGCTGGTCGCGTGAACCAGATCCGCGCCGAGATCGAGAAGAGCGACTCCGACTACGACCGCGAGAAGCTGCAGGAGCGCCTGGCCAAGCTGGCCGGCGGTGTTGCGGTGATCAAGGTCGGCGCGGCCACCGAGGTCGAGCTCAAGGAGCGCAAGCACCGCATCGAGGACGCCGTTCGCAACGCGAAGGCTGCCGTCGAGGAGGGCATCGTCGCCGGTGGTGGCGTCGCCCTCGTCCAGGCCAGCGACAAGGCGTTCGAGAAGCTCGAGCTCGAGGGTGACGAGGCCACGGGCGCGAACATCGTCAAGTTCGCCACCGAGGCCCCGCTCAAGCAGATCGCGATCAACGCGGGTCTCGAGGGCGGCGTCGTCGCGGAGAAGGTGCGCAACCTCGAGGCCGGCTTCGGTCTCAACGCTGCCACCGGCGAGTACGTCGACATGGTCACCGAGGGCATCCTCGACCCAGCCAAGGTGACCCGCTCGGCGCTGCAGAACGCCGCGTCGATCGCCGCGCTGTTCCTCACCACCGAGGCAGTCGTCGCGGACAAGCCGGAGAAGACCCCGGCCATGCCCGGCGGCGACGGCGGCATGGGCGGCATGGACTTCTGACCCTCCGCGGTCAGAGCATCCCGCTCACCACGCACGAAGCAGAAGGGTCCCGGCTCCGGCCGGGGCCCTTCTGTCATGTCCGGTGGCTCAGCGTACGTTGTGCGGGCGGAACTGCACGCTGATCCTCGGCCCGACCGGCTTCGCGGTCTTGGGCACCGCGTGCTCCCAGGTGCGCTGGCAGGAGCCGCCCATCACGAGCAGGTCGCCGTGCCCGAGCGCGAACCCGATGGTCGCGCCGCCGTTGCGTGGGCGCAGCAGCAGCCGCCGGGCCTCGCCGAAGGACACGATCGCGACCATGGTGTCCTCGGTGCGGCTGCGGCCGATCGTGTCGCCGTGCCAGGCGACGCTGTCCCGGCCGTCGCGGTAGTAGCAGAACCCGGCGGTCGTGAACGGCTCCCCGAGCTCCTCGCGGTAGTGCGCGCTGAGCCGGTCCCGGGCCTCGTCGAGCACCGGGTCGGGCAGCGGCTCCTCGGCGCCGTAGAACTTCAGCAGCCGCGGGACGTCGACCACCCGGTCGTACATCGTGCGCCGCTCGGCGTACCACGGCACCTCCCGGACCAGCCGGGCGAACAGCTCGTCGGAGCCGGTGACCCAGCCGGGACGGACGTCGACCCACGCGCCCCGGCTGAGGTGGGTACGTCGGACCCGTCCTCCGAGCTCGCCCAGCGTCGCCGCCCCCACGGGGGAGCCGGTCCACGCGGTGCCGTCGGTGTCGAACAGCGAGGCCTGGAAGTCCACGGTCATGCCCGCCACGATACGACTGTTCGAACACATGTTCTAGTGGCCGGGGCGCCGTTTCTCACCACTCGCGCCGCCGTTTCTCACCACTCGCGGGGGGATCGGCGAGGTGCGGGTCGGGGGCGTGGGGCAGCCGGGGTCAGGGACGGGTCAGGGGAGGACCAGGGTCGATCTCCCCGGTTCACCGGTGCCCGGGAGGCCCCGCTGCTCCCTAGGTTGCGGGTCATGACGCACACCAGTGAGGGGTTCGCCGCGCGTGCCGTGAACCTGACCAAGACCTACGGCAGCGGGGACGCCGCCGTCACCGCGCTCGATGACGTGACCGTCGGCTTCCGGGCCGGCGAGTTCACCGCCGTGATGGGCCCCTCGGGCTCCGGCAAGTCCACGCTGATGCACTGCGCCGCCGCGCTCGACAGCGCCACCCGCGGCTCGGTCCTGCTCGGGGACACCGACCTGAGCCGGCTCAAGGACAAGGAGCTGACCCGGTTGCGGCGGGACCGGGTCGGTTTCGTGTTCCAGGCGTTCAACCTGGTGCCCACCCTCACCGCGGAGGAGAACATCCTGCTGCCGCTGTCGATCGCGGGGCGCCGGCCCGACCCGGAGTGGTACGCCACCGTGGTCGACACCGTCGGCCTGCGCCCCCGGCTGCGGCACCGCCCCAGCGAGCTGTCCGGCGGCCAGCAGCAGCGGGTCGCGGTGGCCCGGGCGCTGGCCAGCCGGCCCGAGATCGTGTTCGCCGACGAGCCGACCGGGAACCTCGACTCCCACGCCGGCGCGGAGGTGCTCACGCTGCTTCGCCGCTCGGTCGACGAGTTCGGCCAGACGATCGTGATGGTCACCCACGACCCGGTCGCCGCGTCCTACACCGACCGGGTGGTGTTCCTCGCCGACGGCCGGGTGGTCGACGAGCTCCGGGAGCCCGACCGCGAGCGGGTGCTGGACCGGATGAGCCGGGTCGGCGCGGACCAGCCCGAGAACCTCGGGAACGTCCAGAGCATGGTGGGGCGCTGATGTTCACCGCTGCCTGGAAGAGCCTGCTCGGCCGCAAGCTGCGGCTGCTGATGAGCACGTCGGCGATCGTGCTCGGGGTCGCGTTCGTGGCCGGGACGTTCGTGTTCACCGACACCCTGAGCCGCAGCTTCACCAGCATCTTCGCCTCCACCGTGGGCGACGTGGTGGTCCGGCCCGTGGGCGGAACCGCCGACGACGCCGCGCCCACGTCGAAGTCGCTGCCCGCCTCGCTGGTCGAGCGGCTCTCCGACGTCGACGGTGCGGCCCGTGCGGACGGGAACATCACCTCTTTCGGGGTGTTCGTGGTCGGCGAGAACGGCAAGGTCGTCGGCGGGCAGGGTGCCCCGGGCCTCGGCGGCAACTACCACGACGCCCCCGCCGGTCACGGCATCGAGGGCCTGCGGATCACCGAGGGCACGGTCCCGTCCCGACCCGACCAGGTCGCGATGGACGCCTACACCGCGGAGCAGGCCGGCTACGAGGTCGGCGACGAGGTGCACCTGGTCACGTCGGCAGACCAGGCGGTGCTGCGCCCGACCCTGGTCGGGATCGCGGAGTTCGCCGAGGGCGGCTCCCTCAACGGCGCCACGCTGACCATCTTCGACGACCGGACCGCGCAGCGGCTGTTCCTCGACGGCAAGGACGCCTACACGGACGCGTGGGTGACCGCCGTGGACGGGATCAGCCAGGACGAGCTGCGTGACGCCGTCGCCACGACGCTGCCCCCGGGCTTCGAGGCGGTCACCGGCGACGTCGCGGCCGACGAGTCCAGCAGCGACCTGATGGAGGCGATCTCGTTCATCACCACGTTCCTGCTGATCTTCGCCGGGGTGTCGCTGGTCGTCGGCAGCTTCCTGATCGTCAACACGTTCTCGATCCTGGTCGCCCAGCGCAGCCGGGAGCTGGCGCTGCTGCGCGCGCTCGGCGCCTCGCGCCGCCAGGTCACCGGGTCGGTGCTGTTCGAGGCCGGCGTGCTCGGCGCTGTCGGCTCGACCCTCGGCCTGGGCCTCGGCGTGCTGCTCGCCATGGGCATCCGGGCGCTGTTCGCCACCTTCGGCCTCGACCTCTCCGGGCACGCGCTGGTGTTCGAGCCGCGGACGGTGGTCGCGTCCTACCTGGTCGGCATGGTCGTGACGGTGGTGGCGGCGTACCTCCCCGCCCACCGCTCGAGCCGGATCGCACCGGTGGCGGCGCTGCGCGACGACCAGGCGATGCCCGAGTCCTCGCTGCGCCGCCGCGCTGTCCTCGGCGGCGCGATGCTCGCAGCCGGCGTGGCCGCGATGCTGGTGGGCCTGTTCGCGGACGTGTCGGAGCCGACCTGGTTCGTCGGCGCCGGTGTGCTGGCCACGCTGCTCGGCGTCGCTGGTGCCGCCCCGGTGCTGGGACGCCCGCTGGTGTCCGTGCTCGCCGCCGGCTACCGCAGGGCGTTCGGCGCGGTCGGTGCGCTGGCCGGGCAGAACGCGGCCCGCAACCCGCGG
This sequence comes from Nocardioidaceae bacterium, assembly GCA_035457605.1. Lineage (GTDB taxonomy): Bacteria > Actinomycetota > Actinomycetes > Propionibacteriales > Nocardioidaceae > Nocardioides_C. The sequence continues at coordinate 6,509 of DATIBI010000309.1, read as the reverse complement.
CGGACGGCGGCCACCGCCTCGGCGCTGATGATCGGCCTTGCGCTGGTCACCACGATGGCGATCCTCGGCGCCTCGGCCAAGGCGAGCGTGGACCGGGCAGTGGCGGAGAACTTCACCGGCGACGTGGTGGTGTCCAACAGCATCGGCACGGCCTTCTCGCCCTCGGTGGCGGACCGGATCGAGCGCACGGAAGGGGTGCGGAGCGTGACCAGGATGCGCTACGGCGTCGGCGAGATCGACGGCGAGCGGCAGGGGCTCACCGGGGTCGACCCGGGTGGCCTGACGAGCACGGTCGACCTGCAGATGGAGAGCGGCTCCCCGGAGGACCTGCGCGACGGCACCGTGCTGGTCTCGAGCAGCCGCGCCGAGGAGGACGGGCTGGCCGTCGGTGACGAGATCAGCTACGCGATGCCCAACGGGGTCCAGCGGTACGAGGTGGTGGGCGTCCATGCCGACAGCCCGGTGCTGTCCTACCCGTTCACCACCACGCTCGGCACGCTGGAGCAGGCCGGGTTCGCCGTCGCGGACAACTTCGTGCTCGTCGACGCCGCCGCAGGGACGGACACCGCCGAGCTGGTGCGACGCCTCGAGCGGCAGACCGCGGACCTGCCGACGGTGACGGTCAAGGACCAGGCCGGGTTCGCCGAGGAGCAGCGCGGCCCGATCGACCAGCTGCTCACCCTGGTGTACGCGCTGCTCGGGCTGGCCCTGGTCATCGCCGTGCTCGGCATCGTCAACACGCTGGCGCTGTCGGTGGTCGAGCGGACCCGGGAGCTGGGCCTGCTCCGGGCGATCGGGACGAGCCGCCGGCAGCTGCGCCGGATGGTCCGGCTGGAGGCCGTGGTGATCGCGGTGCTCGGCGCGGCGCTGGGCGCCGTGATGGGCTCGGCGTTCGGGCTGGCGCTGCTCACGTCGCTGCGCGACGAGGGACTCGAGGTGATCGCGTTTCCCTCGGGACAGTTGGTCGGATTTGTCGTAGCCTCGGCGGTGGTGGGCATCCTCGCGGCTGTCTTCCCGGCTCGGCGCGCGGCCCGACTCGACGTCCTCAAGGCGATCGCGACCGAGTGAGTCCGACAGAGGCGCTCTCCTCCGTCCGGGGCTAAGGTAGGGGCGACGGGGCAGATGGGGAGGTGCCATGGGTGACGTGATCACCCCCGACCGGTCCCGCCCGCACGTGCTCAAGCACGTGCAGGTGCGGGAGTACGTTCGTAGCCTCATCGACGGCGCTGAGCCGGGCAGCCCCGCCCCCTCGGAGCGGGAGCTGGTCCAGCACTTCGGCGTCGCCCGGATGACGGTGAGGCAGGCCCTGGACGCGCTGGTCGCGGAAGGGCTGCTGGAGCGGGTGCCCGGACGAGGTACGTTCGTGGCCCGTGCCAAGATCGATGTCCAGGTGCGGCTGTCGAGCTACACCGAGGAGATGCAGCGGCGAGGGATGAAACCCTCGTCGCGGACGTTGCTGGCCCGGATGGAGGCGGCCGGACCCGGTGTCGCCCGGGCGCTCGAGATCAGCCAGGGCGACAAGGTGGTGCACTGGCAGCGGCTGCGGCTGGCCGACGGCGTGCCGATGTGTCTCGAGGACGCCTACATGGCCGACAGCATCGTCCCGGGCTTCCTCGAGTCGCCGCTCCCGGAGAGCCTCTACGTCGACCTCAAGCGGCGCGACCTGATGCCCACGTGGGGTGAGGACTCGGTCGATGCGGACCGGGCGCGCGCCGACGAGGCGCAGCTGCTCGGCATCGCCGAGGGGGCGTCGGTGCTGCGGATCGCCCGGAGGGCCTTCGCCGGCAACATCGCCGTCGAGGTGTCCCGGTCCACGTTCCGCGCCGACCGGTACACCCTCTGGGTCCCGCTGTCGCGCCCCAACAAGCCCGTCACCCCGAAGCACTGACCCCGCCCGTGTCGCCGGTCCTCGGGCTGCTGCTCGCCGCCGGCGCGGGGCGGCGCATGGGCGGACCCAAGGCTCTGCTGCGGGAGCCCGACGGCACCGCGTTCCTGACCCGGGCCGTCGCCGGCCTGCGTGACGGCGGCTGCGACACGGTGACCGCCGTCCTCGGCGCCGAGGCGGAGCGGGCCGCGGAGCTCCTCGACCCTGACGTGCGCCGGGTGGTTGCCGCGGACTGGGCCGAGGGCATGGGCGCCTCGCTGCGGGCCGGGCTCGGCGACGCGCTCGAGCAGGACGCGACCTGCGCGGTCGTCACCCTGGTCGACCTCCCGGACGTGGACGCCCGGGTGGTGCGCCGGCTGCTGGCCCGGGTGGGCACCGGACCGCAGGTGCTGGCCCGGGCCGGGTACGACGGGCGACCCGGCCACCCGGTGGTGCTGGGCCGGGACCACTGGGCCGGTGTCGCGGCGGCCGCGGAGGGCGACCAAGGGGCACGTGACTACCTGCGCACCCACGAGCACCTCGTGGTCGAGTGCGGCGACCTCGCCACCGGCGTGGACGTCGACCACCCGGAGCAGCTCAGGGGCGCGGCCGGCGCGCGACGAGGTGGAACCTCCGGCTCGTGAAGGTCACCGGCCTGCCCACGGCGGGCCCCTCGCGGTGCAGCGCGAGCAGGATGTCGAGGTAGCCGTCCACGGTGAAGTCCGCCGGCGCCTGCCACGGGACGAGCGCGAAGTAGTGCACGAGCGCGGCGACGTCGGTGAACGCGGTGGTCCCGCTCCACTCCTGCGCGGACTCGACCACCAGCCCGGCAGCCTCGGCCTCGTCGCGGAGGTCCGCCAGGTTCACGTGCAGGTACTCCTGCGGGGTGCCGAAGATCCGGGTGGACTCCTCGAAGTCGCGGCCGTCGACCTGCTGGGTCACGAACACACCTCCGGGTCGCAGCACCCGGTGCACCTGCGCGGCCACGTAGGCCTCGTGCCGGTTCAGCACCACGTCGAAGGAGGCGCCGGGGAACGGCATCGCCCGGTCGGTCTCGGCGTCGTAGGCGACCACGCCGATGCCGTGGCCGGCGAGGTTCGCCCGCGCCACGGGGAGGTTCGGCGGCCACCCCTCGGTCGCGACCACGTGGTCGGGAAGGTGTCCCGACACCCGCAGCAGCTCCATCAGCTTCTCGCCGCCGCCGGTGCCCATGTCCAGCACGTCGCGAGCCCCCGCCAGCGCGGTGGCGGCGAGGACCTCGTAGCTCCAGGGCGGCTGCTCCTCGTGGACCCGGCCGTCGAGCGCGGAGAAGTCCCAGCCCGTGAGCCTGGCCTCGGCGGCCCGGCGCCAGGTGTCCACCAGGTCGGGTTCCCCCGTCGTGTCGACCATGCTTGGAGTCTAGGTAATGCTGGGGGTATGCACCCGGTCGCAGACATCGCCAGCCCTGCCGATCTCGCCGCTCGTCTCGGCGAGACCGGGTACCTCTGCGACGACGCGCTGGCGACGGTGGGCTTCCTCGCCCTGCAGATGCAGCGCCCGCTGCTGCTCGAGGGGGAGCCGGGGACCGGCAAGACCGCGCTCGCGGAGGCGATCGCGCAGGCGCTCGACATCCCGCTGATCCGGCTCCAGTGCTACGAGGGCATCGACGCGAGCCAGGCCCTCTACGACTGGGACTTCCCGCGCCAGATCCTGCACCTGCGGGCGCTCGAGGCCGCAGGCGGCGGGGCGGTCATCGACGCGGAGAAGGCCGAGCAGTCGCTGTTCGACGAGCGGTTCCTGCTCGCCCGGCCGGTGCTGCGCGCCCTGCGGGAGAGTCCGGCGGTGCTGCTGGTCGACGAGATCGACCGCGCCGACGACGAGTTCGAGGCGTTCCTGCTCGAGGTGCTCTCCACCTATCAGGTGACCATCCCCGAGCTGGGCACGGTGCGGGCCGCCACGCCCCCGATCGTGGTGCTCACCTCCAACCGGACCCGCGAGATCCACGACGCCCTCAAGCGCCGCTGCCTATACCACTGGATCGAGCACCCGGGCCTGCGACGCGAGGTCGAGATCGTCCGGTCGCGGGCGCCGGAGGTCTCCGCGCAGCTGGCCGAGCAGGTGGTCGGGCTGGTGCAGCGGCTGCGCTCCAGCGACCTGCTCAAGCCCCCGGGCGTCGCGGAGACCCTGGACTGGGCACGCGCCCTGGAGCGGCTGGGCACCAAGGACCTCGACGTGGAGACCGCGGCCGCGACGCTCGGTGCGGCGGTGAAGTACCGCGAGGACGCCGAGCGTGTCCGCAAGGCGCTGGACCGGATGCTTGCGGGGTAGCCGTGACCGCACTGCTGCACGCCCCCGACGAGCTCCTGCTCGGGTTCACCCGCGCCCTGCGCGCGACAGGGGTCGCGGTCACCGAGGACCGTGCGCAGACCTACCTCAGCGCGGTCGCCGTGCTCGGGCTGGAAGACCGCAGGGCCGTCTACTGGGCCGGCCGCAGCACGCTGTGCTCGGGGCCCGACGACGTCGAGCGCTACGACCAGGTGTTCAGCTCCTGGTTCCTGACGCAGGAGACGACGGCCGTCCCCCGTGAGCAGCCCGACCGGCAGGTCAGCCAGGCCGACCTGTCCGAGGACACCGACACCACCGGGGCGGGGGAGGACGAGGGCGAGCAGGTGCGCGCGATGGCGAGCACCACCGAGGTCCTGCGGCACCGCGACATCGCCGAGCTCGATCCGGCGGAGAAGGCACGGCTCGCGGCGCTGTTCGGGTCGCTGCACCCGCGGGCCCCCCGTCGTACCGCCCACCGCCGCACCGCCTGGCACCGCGGCGACGTCGACGCCCACCGCACCCTGCGGCGGATGCTCTCCCGGATGGGCGAGCCGGCCGAGATCGCCTGGCGGCGCCGCGGCACCCGGCCGCGCCGGGTGGTGCTGCTGATCGACGTGTCCGGGTCGATGAGCGCCTACGCCGACGCGCTGCTGCGGCTCGCGCACCGGTTCGTGCACGGCGACCGCCCCAGGGACCGGACTCCGGTGGAGGTGTTCACCGTCGGCACCCGGCTGACCCATGTCACCCGGGCGATGCGGCTGCGGGACCCCGAGCGGGCGATCATCGCGGCCGGCGCGACCGTCCCCGACTGGTCCGGCGGCACCCTGCTCGGGGAGACGATCAAGATCTTCCTCGACCGGTGGGGGCAGCGCGGCATGGCCCGGGGCGCCGAGGTCGTGGTGTTCAGCGACGGCTGGGAGCGCGGCGACTGCGCGCTGCTCGCCGAGCAGATGCGGCGGCTGCACAGCCTCGCCCACCACGTGGTCTGGGTGAACCCGCATCGCGGCAAGGCGGGCTACCAACCGGTGCAGCAGGGAATCGTGGCGGCCCTGCCGTATGTTGACGCTTTCGTGGCCGGTCACTCCCTGGCCACGTTCGAGAAGCTGATCGAGGTGGTCGCTCATGCGTGAGGTGTTGCCCGAGCTGCTCCGCTGGTGGAAGGCCGGGGAGACCGTCGGCGTGGGCACGGTGGTGGCCACGTTCGCGTCCGCGCCGCGCCCCGCAGGGGCCTCGATGCTGGTCGGCCCGGGCGGCGAGGCCGTCGGGTCGGTGTCCGGCGGTTGCGTCGAGGGCGCGGTCTACGAGCTGGCCGAGAGCGTCGTCGCGTCCGGGGTCCCCGTGCTGCAGAGGTACGGCGTGTCCGACGACGACGCCTTCGCCGTGGGACTGACCTGCGGCGGGATCCTCGACGTGTTCGTGGAGAAGGTGAACCAGGAGACCTTCCCCGAGCTCGGGGACGTCGCCGCCGACATCAGCGCGGACCGGCCGGTCGCCGTGGCCACGGTCATCGACCATCCCGACCCGGCGTGGGTGGGCCGGCGCCTCGTCGTACGCCCCGAGGACGCAGCGGACGCCGGCGAGCCACGCACCGGGTCCCTGGGCAGCGCCCGCGCCGACGACGCGATCACCGACGACGTCCGCGGCCTGCTCGCCTCCGGCCGCAACGAGACCCTGACCTACGGACCCGACGGTGAGCGCCGCGGCGAGGGCATGCGGGTCTTCGTCTGGTCGTTCGCGCCCGCCCCGCGGATGCTGGTCTTCGGGGCGATCGACTTCGCCGCCGCGGTCGCGCGGATCGGCGGCTTCCTCGGCTACCACGTCACGGTCTGCGACGCCCGGCCGGTGTTCGCGACCAGGTCGCGGTTCCCCTCCGCCGACACCGTGGAGGTGCAGTGGCCGCACAAGTACCTCAACGCCGAGGTCGCGGCCGGCCGCATCGACGAGCGCACGGTGATCTGCGTGCTCACCCACGACCCCAAGTTCGACGTGCCGCTGCTCGAGGTGGCGCTGCGGCTCGAGCACGTCGCCTACGTCGGCGCGATGGGCTCGCGGCGCACGCACGAGGACCGGCTGGCGCGGCTGCGCGAGGCGGGGCTCAGCGAGGAGGAGATCGGCCGGCTGTCCTCGCCGATCGGGCTCGACCTCGGCGCCCGCACCCCCGAGGAGACCGCGGTCAGCATCGCCGCCGAGATCATCGCCCTGCGCTGGGGCGGGCACGGACGGCGGCTCGCCGACGTCTCCGGGCCGATCCACCACGGCACCCTCGCCGCCGCCCTCGAGGACGCCTGACCGGCTCCTGACCGGACCCGCGCGGGCGTCTGACCCTCCTGGATGCGGAATT
>DATIBI010000308.1:0-5963 GCA_035457605.1 Nocardioidaceae bacterium | reverse complement strand
AACCCGATGGGGTTCGGCCGGATGCTGCGCAAGGAGGATGTCCGGTTCCTCCGCGGCAAGGGCAACTACGTCGACGACGTCGACCTGCCCGGGATGCTCCACGGCGCGGTGCTGCGCAGTCCGTACGCCCACGCCCGGATCGTCTCGATCGACACCAGCGCGGCCGAGGCCCACCCGCGTGTCAAAGCCGTCATCACCGGCAAGGTGCTCGACTCACTGGGTCTGGCGTGGATGCCGACGTTGTCGATGGACACGCAGTCGGTGCTGTGCACCGACAAGGTGCGGTTCCAGGGGCAGGAGGTCGCGTTCGTCGTCGCCGAGGACCGGTACTCCGCGCGCGACGCCCTCGAGCTGATCGACGTCGAGTACGACATCCTCGACCCGGTCGTCGACGTGCGCCGGGCGCTGGCCCCGAACGCGCCGGTGATCCGCGACGACCTCGAGGGCAAGACCGACAACCACTGCTTCGACTGGGAGACCGGGGACGAGGCCGCCACGGCCGCTGTGTTCGAGCGCGCGGACGTGGTCGTCACCCAGGACATGGTCTACCCGCGGGTGCACCCCGCCCCGATGGAGACCTGCGGCGCGGTCGCCGACTACGACCGGGTCAGCGGGAAGCTCACGCTGTGGTCGACCTCGCAGGCGCCGCACGCGCACCGGACCCTGTACGCGCTGGTCGCGGGCCTGCCCGAGCACAAGATCCGGGTGATCTCGCCCGACATCGGCGGCGGCTTCGGCAACAAGGTGCCGATCTACCCGGGCTACGTGTGCGCGATCGTGGCCTCGATCGTCACCAACAAGCCGGTGAAGTGGATGGAGGACCGCACCGAGAACCTCGTCAGCACCGGTTTCGCCCGCGACTACGTGATGCGCGGGGAGATCGCGGCGACGAGGGACGGCAAGATCCTCGCCGTCCGCACCAACGTGCTCGCCGACCACGGTGCGTTCAACGGCACCGCCGCCCCGGTGAAGTACCCGGCCGGGTTCTTCGGGGTGTTCACCGGCAGCTACGACCTCGAGGCCGCCTACTGCAAGATGACCGCGGTCTACACGAACAAGGCGCCCGGCGGTGTGGCCTACGCCTGCTCGTTCCGGATCACCGAGGCGGTCTACCTCGTCGAGCGGCTGGTCGACTGCCTCGCCCACGACCTGCAGATGGACCCGGTCGAGCTGCGCAGGCGCAACTTCATCAAGCCCGAGCAGTTCCCCTACACCACCAGGACCGGCTGGGTCTACGACTCCGGCGAGTACGCCCGGGCGATGGACCTCGCGGTCGAGATCTCCGGCTACGAGGAGCTGCGCCGGGAGCAGGCCGAGCGGCGGGCCCGGGGCGAGCTGATGGGCATCGGCGTCTCGTTCTTCACCGAGGCGGTCGGTGCCGGTCCGCGCAAGGACATGGACATCCTCGGCCTGGGCATGGCCGACGGCTGCGAGCTCCGGGTGCACCCCACCGGCAAGGCCGTCGTACGCCTGTCGGTGCAGAGCCAGGGGCAGGGCCACGAGACCACGTTCGCGCAGATCGTCGCCGAGGAGATCGGCATCCCGCCCGAGGACATCGACGTGGTGCACGGCGACACCGACAACACCCCGTTCGGGCTGGGCACCTACGGCAGCCGCTCCACGCCGGTGTCCGGAGCGGCGGCCGCGCTGGTGGCCCGCAAGGTGCGCGACAAGGCACGGATCATCGCCTCGGGCATGCTCGAGGTCTCGGTCGCCGACCTGGAGTGGCAGAAGGGCTCCTTCCACGTGAAGGGCGACCCGGGCCGGTCGGTGACGATCCAGGACATCGCGATGCGTGCGCACGGCGCCGGCGACCTGCCCGAGGGCGTCGAGGGCGCCCTGGAGGCGCAGATCTGCTACAACCCGTCGAACCTCACCTACCCCTTCGGCGCCTACATCTGCGTGGTCGACGTCGACCCCGGCACCGCGCAGGTGAAGGTCCGCAGGTTCGTGGCGGTGGACGACTGCGGCACCCGGATCAACCCGATGATCATCGAGGGCCAGGTGCACGGCGGGCTGGTGGACGGGGTCGGGATGGCGCTGATGGAGATGATCTCCTTCGACGAGAACGGCACCTGCCTCAGCGGCTCCCTCATGGACTACCTCATCCCCACCGCCCTGGAGGTCCCGCACTGGGAGACCGCGCACACCGTCACCCCGTCGCCGCACCACCCGATCGGCGCGAAGGGGATCGGCGAGTCCGCGACGGTGGGCTCGCCACCCGCGGTCGTCAACGCGGTCGTCGACGCGCTCCGGCCGTTCGGCATCCGCCACGCCGACATGCCCCTGACCCCGTCCCGGGTGTGGGACGCGATGCAGGGGCACCCCACCCCGCCGATCTAGGAGCCGCCTGTGACCATCTCGCCGGCCGAGCGGATCGCCGAGCTCACCACCGCACGGGTGCCCTTCGTGCAGGTGACGGTGGTCCGCGCCCAGGAGCCCTCCTCGGCCAGGCCCGGGGACAAGGCGGTCGTGCTCGCCGACGGCACCATGGAGGGGTTCGTCGGCGGCCAGTGCGCCGTGGGCTCGGTCCGGGCCGCCGCCCTCGACGCGCTCGAGCGCGGCACCAGCATCCTGCTGCGGGTGCTCCCCGAGGGCGCGGCCGGCTTCCCGGACACGCCCGGCGCGAGCGTGGTGGTCAACCCGTGCCTGTCCGGCGGTGCGCTGGAGATCTACCTCGAACCCGTGCTGCCACCGCCCGTGCTCTACCTGGTCGGCTCCTCGCCGACCGCGGACGCCCTGGCAACGCTCGCCCCGACCCTGGGCTTCGAGGTCGCCCGGCAGGACGACGGCGGCACGCCCGAGGGCGCGCTGGCGGCGGTGGTGTCCACCCACGGCGGTGACGAGCCGGGGGAGATCCGCAAGGCGCTCGACGCCGGGGTCGGCTTCGTCGGCCTGGTCTGCAGCCACCGCCGAGGCGAACAGGTGCTCGACCAGCTCGCGCTGCCGGCGCACGAGCGGCAGCGGGTGCACCCGCACGTGGGCGTGGAGATCGGCGCCCGCACCGCGCCGGAGATCGCCCTGTCGATCATGGCGGCGGTCGTGCGCGGGGTGCGGCTGGAGGGCCTCGTCCCGCCGCCGGGACCGACCCGGCCCAGCCGCCCGGTGCAGGTGGTGGACCCGGTGTGCGGGATGACGGTCACGGTCGGCGCGGACACCCCGCACGCGCAGGTCGACGGCACGGACTACTGGTTCTGCGGGACCGGCTGCCGGGACAGCTTCCTGCGAGGGCGAGGCTCGTGAGGGCAGCCGCGGTTCTCCTGGCCGCCGGGGCCTCGCGCCGGCTCGGCCGCCCCAAGCAGCTGCTCGAGCTCGGTGCGGGCACGCTGCTCGGTGCGACCCTGCGCACCGCCCGGGCCGCCGGCCTCGCCCAGGTGGTGGTCGCGCTCGGCGCGGCCGCCGACGAGGTCCGCGCGCACGTGGACCTGACCGGCGTGGACGTCGCCCTCAACCCGGACTTCGGCACCGGCTGTGCCTCCTCGATCGGGTCCGCCCTGGCCCGGGTCCGCGACGACGTGGACGGGATCGTGCTGCTGCTGGGGGACCAGCCCGGGGTCACCCCGGAGACGGTCCGCGCGCTGCTGGACGGGGTCGGGTCCGCCCCGGTGGGGGCCTGCCGCTACGACGACGGCCTCGGTCATCCGCTGTGGTTCCACCGGAGCATGTTCGACACCCTCAGGTCCCTGCACGGCGACAAGGCGGTGTGGAAGCTGGTCGACGCCGGCGCCGGCGTCACCGAGGTTCGCGTGCCCGGGCCGGTGCCGCTCGACGTGGACACCTGGGACGACTACCAGGCGGTCCTCGCCCAGGCCGAGGGCGCGCGTCGGCCATGACCGGGTTCGAGAGCGCGGAGGAGGTCCGGCGCCGCTTCGACGAGCTGGACTACCTCGCCGACGAGGGCACCGCGACCGCGGTCTACCTCGCGCTGCGGCTCGGTCTGCCGTTGCTGCTCGAGGGCGAGCCCGGCGTGGGCAAGACCGCCGCCGCGAAGGTGCTCGCCCAGGCGATGGACGTGCCGCTGATCCGGCTCCAGTGCTACGAGGGGCTGAGCTCGAGCGAGGCGCTCTACGACTGGAACTACCAGCGCCAGCTGCTCGCCATCCGGCTCGCCGAGGCCCAGCACGAACGGCTCAGCGAGGCCGACCTGTTCGGCCCGGAGTTCCTGGTGGAGCGGCCGATCCTGCGCTGCGTGCGGTACGACGGCCCGCAGCCGCCCGTGCTGCTCATCGACGAGATCGACCGCGCCGACGACGAGTTCGAGGCGCTCCTGCTGGAGTTCCTCGGTGAGGGGTCGGTGACCGTCCCCGAGCTCGGCACGTTCACCGCGAACCGCCCGCCGGTGGTCGTGCTCACCTCCAACCGCAGCCGGGACCTGCACGACGCGCTGCGCCGCCGCTGCCTCTACCACTGGCTGGAGTTCCCCGAGCCCGCGCGGGCGGTGGAGATCCTGCGCCGGACCGTGCCCGCCGCGAACGCGGCGCTGATCGAGTCGGTCACCCGGTTCGTGGGCCACGTCCGCACCCTCGACGTGGACAAGGCACCCGGGGTCGCCGAGGCGATCAACTGGGTGGCTGCGCTCGCCGCGCTCGGGGCCACCGAGCTGGTCCGCGAGGACGTCGTGGCCACGCTGGGCACCATCGCGAAGACCCCGGACGACCGGGACCTGGTCCTCGGCACGCTCGACACCTACGCCTTGGGCTGAGGAGGCCGGCCGTGCCGCCCCAGGAGAGCACCGGCGCCGCGGAGGTGCGGGCCCGGCTGATCGGCGGGGTGGACCGGGCCGCGTTCGTGGTCGCGCTCGCGGACCGGCTCCGCCGCGCCGGGGTGCCGGTGACGCTGCGATCCCTGGCCGGGTTCACCGAGGCGCTCGAGGCGGCACCGCCGACCGACCTGCGCACGCTGTACTGGCTGGCCCGGCTCACGCTCGTGACCCAGCCGCACGACCTGCCGACCTTCGACGCCGTCTTCGACGCCGCCTTCCGGGGAGCGGTCCTGCGCGTGGACCCCGCGGCCCGGCGGACCGGGGCCGAGCCCGGCGCAGGGGACGACACCCTGACCCGGGCCCGGCGCGCGGGGGCGGAGCAGGAGGGCGAGGGGCTCCCCTGGCACACCCTCCCGACGGTGACCGCGGACGCCGAGGAGGCACCGGCCGGCCCGGTGCTGCCCGAGCTGCTGCCGTCCGCGGTCGCGCGGCTGGCCGACACGCCCTTCGACGAGCTCGACGAGGACCAGCTACGGCTCGTGGGGACCTGGCTGGAGCGGGCGCTGCAGCAGTGGCCGATGCGCCGCAGCCGCCGGCACCGGGTCCAGCCGGCGGGACGGACGGTCGCGCTCCGCGAGACGCTGGCCCGGTCCCGACGTACCGGCTTCGAGGCGTTCGCCCTGGCCCGCCGGAGCCCGGTACGTCGGCCGCGACCGCTCACCATGCTCGGTGACGTCAGCCAGTCGATGCAGGCCTACTGCACCGCCTACCTGCACCTGATGCGCGCGTTCGCCCGCTCGGGCAGGGCGGAGACGTTCGTGTTCTCGACGTCGCTGACCCGGGTCACGCCCGCGCTCGCGCACCGGTCCGCGCAGGTGGCGATGGCGCGGGCCGCGGAGCAGGTGGTGGACAGGTACGGCGGGACCCACCTGGCCACCAGCCTGCGGACGCTGCTGCGGTCACGGCACGGCCAGAACCTGCGCGGCGGGGTGCTCGTGATCGCCTCGGACGGCTGGGACAGCGACGACCCGGAGCTGCTGTCCGCGGTGCTGGCCCGGGTCAGGCTGCGCACGCACCGGGTCATCTGGCTGAACCCACGCGCCGCCGCGCCGGGCTTCGAGCCGCTGGTCGGGTCGATGGCGGCCGCGCTGCCCTACTGCGACGTGTTCCTGCCCGGGCACACGGTGCGGGCTCTGGGCGACGTGATCGACGCGATCGCCGCCGCGCAGGGTCCGGCTAGCTCCACAAGGTGACGTGCTCC
>DATIBI010000307.1:0-25915 GCA_035457605.1 Nocardioidaceae bacterium | reverse complement strand
GGCGACTGGGGAACGGGACATGACGACATGGTGGCACGTCGCCCAAGCCTCGGGTGGCAGTTCGCTCAGGTGTCGGACGGGGGCGAGGACACGTCGTCGAGCGCGGCGACGATCTCCGGCGGGAGCTCGCACTCCTCCACCGTCAGCGACCCCCGCAGCTGGGCCGCGGTCCGGGCGCCGACGATCGGCGCGGTGACCCCCGGACGGTCGCGGACCCAGGTCAGCGCGACCTCGAGCGGGGACCAGGACAGACCCTCGGCCGCGCGGGCGACGGCCTCGACCACCCGCGCCGAGCGGTCGGTGAGGTAGTTCCCGACGAAGTTCGCGAAGTGGGGCGAGGCGGCCCGGGAGTCCGCGGGCGTGCCGGTGCGGTACTTGCCGGTGAGCACGCCTCGCCCGAGCGGGGACCACGGCAGCACCCCGACCCCCACGTGGGACGCGGCCGGGATCACCTCGGCCTCGGCGGACCGGTTGAGCAGGGAGTACTCCACCTGGTTCGACGCCAGCGCGGCCCGGCCCGGCACGGCGGCCTGGTGGGTCGCGGCGACCGCGGTCTGCCAGCCCGAGTAGTTGGACACCCCGACGTAGGCGGCGCGACCGGAGGCCACTGCGTAGTCGAGCGCGGACAGCGTCTCCTCCAGCGGGATCTCGTCCATCCACACGTGCACCTGCCACAGGTCCACGTGGTCCACCCCGAGCCGGCGCAGGGACGCGTCCAGGGTCCGGACCAGATAGCCCCGCGAGACGTTGGTCTCCCGGGAGCCGCGGGCCCGGCTGACCCCCGCCTTGGTGGCGAGCACCACGTCGTCGCGGGGGACCACGTCGCCGAGCATGGACCCGATGAGTTCCTCGGACGCCCCGTCGCCGTACCCGGCGGCGGTGTCGATCAGCGTCCCGCCGGCCTCGGTGAACGCGATCAGCTGGTCGCGCGCCTCGTGCTCGTCGGTGTCACGACCCCACGTGAGGGTGCCCAGGCCGAGCCGGGAGACCTTCAGACCGGTACGGCCCAGGAAGCGTTGCTGCATGGGGCAAACCTATCGATCCGGGCGTGTCGGGGGCGTGCGCCTCGCCGTCGACCTTCGTCACACCGTGAGCGTGGGGGTACGGCGGGCCGCCTCCGGGTATGCGTAACCTTGCTCCGGCGAACGACGCGGCTACGAGGAGACACGTGCTCGACTTCATCAAGGCAGCCCTGCTCGGGGTGCTCCAGGGCCTGACCGAGTTCCTGCCGATCTCCAGCAGCGCCCACCTGCGGATCTTCCCCGAGCTGTTCGGCTGGGGAGACCCCGGCGCCGCCTTCACCGCGGTCGTCCAGATCGGCACCGAGCTGGCGGTCCTGCTGTACTTCCGCAAGGACATCTGGCGGATCGGCTCGGCGTGGGTGCGGTCGCTCTACGACGCCCGCTGGCGAGGCAACGTCGACGCCCGGATGGGCTGGTTCATCATCGTCGGCTCGCTGCCGATCGTGATGCTCGGCATCCTGCTCAAGGACGTCATCGAGCAGGACTTCCGGAGCCTGTGGATCATCGGCACCACCTTGATCGTGCTCGGCGTCATCCTCGGCATCGCCGACCGCATCGGCAGCACCCGCCGCACCCTCAAGCACATGACCATCCAGCACGCGATCATGCTGGGCTTCGCCCAGGCGATGGCGCTCGTCCCGGGCGTCTCCCGCTCCGGCGCGACGATCAGCATGGGTCGGTTCCTCGGCTACGAGCGCGAGGCCGCCACCCGGTTCGCGTTCCTGCTGGCCATCCCCGCGGTGGTCGGGGCGGGGCTGTTCGAGCTGCCGGAGATCCCGCACGGCGACAACGCCTACGGTCCGGGCCCGACGCTGGTCGCGACGATCGTGTCGTTCGTCGTCGGCTACGCGGCGATCGCCTGGCTGCTGCGCTACGTGAGCACCAGGTCCTACCTGCCGTTCGTGCTCTACCGGATCGGGCTCGGCGTGTTCACCCTGACCATGGTCAGCACCGGGGTGCTCGCCGCGGGCGGCTGATCGAGGCCGCTGCCTCCGGCGCCCCGGGCCGGATCGTGGTCACTCCCGACGTGGAAACGGGCCGCGAAACCGCCCGGAGTGACCACTCTCGGAAGAGAGCGGACCCGCAGAGGGGCACGGCAGTCCGGGCCGGGCCCGGCTAGAGCCAGCCGGACCGCTTGAACAGCTTGTAGAGCACCACGGAGGCGGCCCCCATCACCGCGAGCGCGGTGAAGTAGCCGTACTTCCAGCGCAGCTCGGGCATGTTGCTGAAGTTCATGCCGTAGATGCCGGCGATGAGCGTGCCGACCGCGGCGATCGCCACCCAGGCCGAGATCTTCCGCATGTCGCTGTTCTGCTGCACGCTGATCCGCGCCAGGTAGGCGTCGAACGCGGTCGAGAGCAGCCCGTCGAGCGTGTCCACCGTCTCCGAGACCCGGGTGACGTGGTCGGCGACGTCGCGGAAGAACGGCGCCGAGTCGGCGGAGATGCCGGGCACGGACCCCACCGCGAACCGCTTCATCGGGTCCTTCAGTGGTACGACGGCCCGCCGGGTCTCGGCCAGCTCGCGCTTGAGCACGTAGATGCGGGCCGAGTCGTCGCTCCGGGTCGGCGAGAACACCGACTCCTCGACCTCGTCGACGTCGATCTCCAACGAGGCGGCCACGGACTCGTAGCTGTCCACGACCCGGTCGCAGATGGCGTACACCACCGCCGAGGGGCCGTGCCCGAGCAGCTGCGCCTTCTGCTCCAGGTCGAGCCGGGCGGTGTGCAGCTCGGTGCCCTCGCCGTGGCGCACGCTGACGACGAACCCCTCGCCGACGAACAGGTTGATCTCACCGGTCTCCACGGCGTCGAGCTCGTCGACGTACCACAGCGTCTTCAGGACCAGGAACAGCATGTCCTCGTAGCGCTCGAGCTTGGGTCGCTGGTGGGCGTGGAGGGCGTCCTCGACGGCCAGCGGGTGCAGCGAGAACAGCTCCGCCACGTGGTCGAGCTCGGCCGCCCCGGGGTCGTGCAGGCCGACCCAGACGAAGTCCCCCTCCTGCACACGCGCCTCGAGGGTGCCCTCGAGATCGTCCTTTCCCGTGGCGAGAGGCACGCGGACACCCTCGCGATAGAGCGCGCAGTCAACGATCATGGCCGTCAGGCTATGCCGTCTACAGTCTGATCCATGGCAACGGTGATCCTGGCGCGACACGGCCGCACCACGGCGAACACCTCGGGCGTGCTCGCCGGTCGTAGCAAGGGCGTGCACCTGGACGAGCACGGGCTCGGTCAGGCCAAGGCCGCGGGGGAGCGGCTCACCGGGCTGCCTCTGGCCGCGATCGTCACCAGCCCGCTGGAGCGGTGCCGGGAGACCGCGCGGGAGATCAACCGCGCGCAGGCGCAGCAGCTCACCGTCGCCTCCGAGCGTCGGCTCGTCGAGTGCGACTACGGCAGCTGGACCGGCCAGGAGATCAAGTCGCTCGCCAAGGAGCCGCTGTGGAAGACCGTGCAGGCCCACCCGGCCGCGGCGGTGTTCCCCGACGGGGAGTCCATGGCGCAGATGATGGCCCGCGCCGTCGCCGCCGTCCGGGACTGGGACGCCCGGGTCGAGGCCGAGCACGGGCCCGACGCGGTCTGGGTCGCGGTCAGTCACGGGGACGTGATCAAGTCGGTGATCGCCGACGCCCTCGGCCTGCACCTGGACCTGTTCCAGCGCATCGTGGTCGACCCTTCCTCGCTGTCGGTGATCCGCTACACCGCGCTGCGCCCGTTCGTGGTGTCGGTGAACTCCCACGCCGGCGACCTGGGACACCTGCGTCCGCCCAAGAAGCGCCGCCGGGGCAGCCGGCGCGACAGCGACGCCGTGGTCGGCGGCGGAGCCGGATCCGCGTAGGGTCGACCCATGCCACCCGTCTTCCACTCCTATGACCCGCCAGAGCGATTCGTGGTCGGCACGGTCGGCCCGCCGGGCCAGCGCACCTTCTTCCTCCAGGCACGCGCGGGCGTCCGGGTGACCAGCGTGGCCCTGGAGAAGCAGCAGGTCTCGGTGCTCGCCGAGCGGATCGACGAGCTGCTCGACCAGGTGATGCGAGCCGCGGCCAGCGACAGCACCATCCCGGCCGTGGCGCCAGTGCAGCTCGAGGACTCCAAGCCGCTCGACCAGCCGATCGAGGAGGAGTTCCGCGCCGGCACGATGACGCTGTCCTGGGACGCCGACGACGAGCGGGTCGTGGTCGAGGTGTTCCCTTTCACCGAGGCGTCGGTGGTCAGCCCGGACACCCCCGAGGAGGAGATCGACGAGCCGGAGCCGGAGGAGGTGTTCGTGGTGCGCCTGCCCGCCGGCCTGGCCCGGGCCTTCGTCAAGCGCGCCCAGACCGTGGTCGCCGCCGGACGCCAGCCCTGCCCATTCTGCGGGGGGCCGGTCGACCCGGGCGGCCACCTGTGCCCGCGCGCGAACGGCTTCCGGCGGACCACGACGGAGTGACCGTGCCGTGGACGTGAACGACGCCCTGCCGAGCGTGGACGAGCGCACGATCCTCACCGAGGGGGAGATCGAGCTCAGGGGCCGGGTCCTGCCGGCGTCCAACCTCACCTTCTACGGCGAGGTCGCGCACGACGGCGGCCGCATCGAGTGCGTCTACAAGCCGGTCTCGGGGGAGCGGCCGCTGTGGGACTTCCCCGACGGCACCCTCGCCGCCCGCGAGGTGGCCGCGTTCGAGGTGTCGGAGTCCACGGGGTGGTCCGTCGTACCCCCGACCGTGCTGCGGGAGGGGCCGCTCGGGCCGGGGATGGTGCAGGTCTGGCGGGAGGTCGACGACGCGCAGGAGCCGGTGGACCTGGTCCCCGCGGGACACGCGCCCGAGGGCTACCTGCACGTCCTGGACGCGATGGACGGGGAGGGCCGGCCGGTGTCGCTGGTCCACGAGGACTCCGACGCGCTGCGCAGGATGGCGGTCTTCGACATCGTGGTCAACAACGCCGACCGCAAGGGCGGGCACGTGCTGGCGATGCCCGGGGGGCACCGCTACGGCGTGGACCACGGTGTGAGCTTCCACACCGACAGCAAGCTGCGCACCGTGCTGTGGGGATGGGCCGGCCGGCCGCTGGACCCCGCTGACGCGGCCGTGGTCGAGGACCTGCTGTGCGCCCTCGAGACCACCGGCTCCCCGCTCACGGGCACGCTCCGCGGGCTGCTCGATGCGGCCGAGGTGGAGGCGGTCCGGCGCCGGTGCCGCGCGCTGCTGGCCCGCCGGAGGATGCCCGCCCCGACGGGGGAGTGGCCGGCAATCCCGTGGCCTGCCTTCTGATCCGCGTTGGTTAGGCTGCGCTCATGCGCGCATGGCCCAACCCCGACGTCCCGGCGCTCGACGCCCTCGGACCCGCCCCCGCAGTCCAGGTGCACGACACCGCCACCGGCGCGCTGCGGACCACCGCACCGGACGGTCCCGCCCGGATGTACGTCTGCGGGATCACCCCCTACGACGCCACCCACCTCGGCCACGCCGCCACCTACGTCGCCTTCGACCTGCTCAACCGCGCCTGGCGCGATGCCGGGCACGAGGTCCGCTACGTCCAGAACGTCACCGACGTCGACGACCCGCTGCTCGAGCGGGCAGCGGCCACCGGCGTGGACTGGCAGGACCTCGCGGAGAAGGAGACCGAGCTCTTCCGCACCGACATGGCCGCGCTCCGGGTGATCGCGCCCGACGAGTACATCGGCGCGGTGGAGTCGATCCCGCTCGTGGTCGAGGTGGTCCAGCAACTGCAGGACCGTGGCTTCGTCTACGAGGTCGACGGCGACCTCTACTTCTCCGTGCACTCCGACCCGCGGTTCGGGTCGGTCTCCGGCCTGGACACCGAGCAGATGCTCGCGGTCTTCCCCGAGCGCGGCGGCGACCCGGACCGGCCGGGCAAGAAGCACCCGTTGGACTGCCTGCTGTGGCAGGCCGAGCGGCCCGGCGAGCCGGCCTGGGACACCGTGCTGGGCCGCGGCCGCCCCGGGTGGCACGTCGAGTGCTCCTCGATCGCGCTGCGCTTCCTGGGCGAGAACTTCGACGTCCAGGGCGGCGGGTCGGACCTGGCCTTCCCGCACCACGAGATGAGCGCCTCCGAGGCACAGGCGGCGTTCGAGGGACTCACCTTCGCACAGGCCTACGTGCACGCCGGCATGGTCGGCTACCAGGGCGAGAAGATGTCGAAGTCCAAGGGCAACCTGGTCCTGGTCTCGCGGCTGCGCGAGGACGGCGTCGACCCGATGGCGATCCGGCTGGCCCTGCTCGGCCACCACTACCGCAGCGACTGGGAGTGGACCGACGAGGACCTGCACCGGGCGCAGGCGCGGCTGGCCGCGTGGCGCGAGGCGGTCGGCCGGACCTCCCGTGAGGCGGCCGAGCGCCTGGTCGCCGAGGTACGCCGCGCCCTCGCCACCGACCTGGACGCGCCGGCCGCCCTGGAGGCCGTCGACGCCTGGGCTGCTGCGGCGGGAGCGGGCGACGCCGCACCCGAGGCGTCGGGCACCGAGCTGGTCCGCACCCTGCTCGACGCACGCCTCGGGGTGCTGCTCTGACGGCTCAGCCGTCCCCGGTCTCGCGGCGCTTGAGGTAGCGCTCGAACTCTCGGGCGATCGCCTCGCCGCTGGCCTCGGGCAGGTCGGCGGTGTCGCGGGTCTCCTCCAGCGCCCGGACGTAGTCGCCGATCTCCTCGTCCTCCTCGGCGAGCTCGTCGACGCCGCGCTCCCAGGCGCGAGCCTCCTCGGGCAGGTCCGCGAGCGGGATGGAGATCTGCAGCAGGTCCTCGATCTGACCGAGCAGCGCCAGCGTCGCCTTCGGGCACGGCGGCTGTGCCACGTAGTGCGGGACCGCGGCCCAGAACGACACCGCGGGCATGTCCATCTGGGTGCACGCGTCCTGGAACACCCCCACGATCCCGGTGGGGCCCTCGTAGTTGGACTGCTCCAGCTTCAGCCGGTCGGCGAGCTCGGGCTCGGTGGCCGTGCCGGTGACCGGGATCGGCCGGGTGTGCGGGGTGTCCGCGAGCAGGGCGCCGAGGGTGATCGCCAGCTCGGTGCCGAGCTCCTCGCACGCCGCGAGCAGCTCGGCGCAGAACTGGCGCCAGCGCATGTTCGGCTCGATCCCGCGCAGCAGCACCACATCGCGCGAGGACCCCGGGGGCCGGGCCACGGAGATCTGGGTGGAGGGCCACGTGATCCGCCGCATCCCCTCGTCGTTGGTGCCGACGACGGGGCGGTTCATCTGGAAGTCGTAGAAGTCCTCGGGGTCGATGGCCGCGACCACCTTCGCGTCCCACACCTTGATCAGGTGGTCCACGACCGACGAGGCGGCGTCGGCCGCGTCGTTCCAGCCCTCGAACGCGGCGATCAGGACTGGGGACTCCAGCTCCGGAACTTCTTCGATCTCGATCACACGGTCAGCCTAATGTCTTCGCGCGAGGCGGCAGGGGACCGCCGTACCGACGTAGGGTGAGACCCGCATGTCAGGATGCGGAACGGGCACGAACCCGTCCCCGCCCGACGCCTACTGTTTTGAGCACGCGTACCACCCCCTGCGCAACCCCGAGGAGCCCCGTGCCCGACTCACCGCTCATCCGTCCGGACGCCACGGACGAGCTGACTGCTGCCCTGCGTGACCGGATCCTGGTCATCGACGGGGCGATGGGCACGATGATCCAGCGGCACGACCTCGCCGAGGCCGACTACCGCGGCGAGCGGTTCGCGGACTGGGACAGCGAGGTCAAGGGCAACAGCGACCTGCTCAGCCTCACCCAGCCGGACCTGATCCGCAGCATCCACCGGGAGTACCTCCAGGCCGGCGCCGACGTCGTCGAGACCAACACGTTCAGCGCGCAGCGGATCTCCCAGGCCGACTACGGCATGGAGGACCTGGCCTACGAGCTGAACCGGGAGTCCGCGCGGCTCGCCCGCGAGGCCTGCGACGCCGTGTCCGCGGAGACCCCGGACCGCCCGCGGTACGTCGCCGGAGCGCTCGGCCCCACCAACCGCACCGCGTCCATCTCGCCCGACGTCAACGACCCGGGTGCCCGGAACATCACCTACGACCAGCTCACCGAGGCCTACCTGGAGCAGGCGCGGGGACTGGTCGACGGCGGCGCCGACCTGCTGCTCATCGAGACGATCTTCGACACCCTCAACGCCAAGGCCGCGATCTTCGCCCTGGAGACGCTGTTCGAGGAGCGGGGCCGGCGCTGGCCGGTGGTGATCTCCGGCACCATCACCGACGCCTCCGGCCGCACCCTGTCCGGCCAGGTCACCGAGGCGTTCTGGAACTCGGTGCGCCACGCCCGGCCGCTGGCGGTGGGCCTCAACTGCGCGCTCGGCGCGAAGGACATGCGCCCCTACATCGCCGAGCTGTCGCGACTGGCGGACTGCTTCGTGTCCTGCTACCCCAACGCGGGCCTGCCGAACGCGTTCGGGGAGTACGACGAGCAGCCCGAGGAGACCGCGCAGGTCGTCGAGGAGTTCGCGTCGAGCGGACTGGTCAACCTGCTCGGCGGATGCTGCGGCACCACCCCTGCGCACGTGTCGGCGATCGCCACGCGCGTCAAGGACAAGGCCCCGCGGGTCCCGGCCGAGAGCGACCGCACGGCCTGCCGGCTCTCGGGCCTGGAGCCGCTGAACATCACCGAGGAAACCCTGTTCGTCAACGTGGGGGAGCGCACCAACATCACCGGCTCGGCCCGGTTCCGGAACCTGATCAAGGCCGGCGACTACCCGACCGCGCTCTCCGTCGCCCGGCAGCAGGTCGAGGCCGGCGCCCAGGTGATCGACGTGAACATGGACGAGGGGATGATCGACGGCGTCGCCGCGATGGACCGCTTCGTCAAGCTGCTCGCCTCCGAGCCCGACATCGCACGCGTGCCGATGATGATCGACTCCTCGAAGTTCGAGGTGATCGAGGCCGGCCTCAAGTGCGTGCAGGGCAAGGCCGTGGTCAACTCGATCTCGCTGAAGGAGGGCGAGGAGGCGTTCCTGGCCCACGCGCGAGCCTGCCGCAAGTACGGCGCGGCAGTGGTGGTGATGGCCTTCGACGAGCAGGGGCAGGCCGACGACCTGCAACGGCGCACGGAAATCTGCGCGCGGGCCTACCGGCTGCTCACCGAGGAGGTGGGCTTCCCGGCGGAGGACATCATCTTCGACCCGAACGTGTTCGCGGTCGCCACCGGCATCGACGAGCACGCCAACTACGGGGTCGACTACATCGAGGCGACCCGCTGGATCAAGGAGAACCTCCCCGGCACGCTGGTCTCCGGCGGCGTCTCGAACGTGTCCTTCTCCTTCCGCGGCAACAACCCGGTCCGCGAGGCGATCCACGCGGTCTTCCTCTACCACGCCATCCGGGCCGGGATGGACATGGGCATCGTCAACGCCGGCGCGCTGGCGGTGTACGACGAGATCGACACCGAGCTGCGCGAGCGGATCGAGGACGTCGTGCTGAACCGGCGCGCGGACGGCACCGAGCGCCTGCTCGAGATCGCCGAGCGGTTCAACCAGTCGGGCCCCCGGGAGGCCGCCGCCGACGAGGCCTGGCGCTCGCTGCCGCTGGGGGAGCGGATCACCCACGCCCTGGTCAAGGGCATCGACGACCACGTCGAGGAGGACACCGAGGCGCTGCGGCAGGAGATCTCCGACCGCGGCGGCCGCCCGATCGAGGTGATCGAGGGGCCGCTCATGGACGGCATGAACGTCGTCGGCGACCTGTTCGGCTCCGGCAAGATGTTCCTGCCGCAGGTGGTGAAGTCGGCCCGGGTGATGAAGAAGGCGGTGGCCTACCTCATCCCGTTCATCGAGGCCGAGCGGCGGCCGGGGGAGGCCGAGCGCAAGAACGGCAAGATCGTCATGGCCACGGTCAAGGGCGACGTCCACGACATCGGCAAGAACATCGTCGGCGTCGTGCTCCAGTGCAACAACTTCGACGTCGTGGACCTCGGCGTGATGGTGCCGGCACAGAAGATCCTGGACACCGCCCGCGAGGAGGGTGCGGACCTGATCGGCCTGTCCGGGCTGATCACGCCCTCCCTCGACGAGATGGTGAACCTGGCCTCGGAGATGGAGCGGCAGGGCTTCGAGCTCCCGCTGCTGATCGGTGGCGCCACCACGTCGCGGGCGCACACCGCGGTCAAGGTCACCCCGAAGTACCACGGTCCCGTGGTCTGGGTGAAGGACGCGTCCCGCTCCGTGCCGGTCGCGGCCGCGCTGCTCTCCGAGGAGGGGCGCACCAGGCTGCTCGCGGACGTGGAGGCCGACTACGAGTCGATCCGGGCCCGGCACGCCGCCAAGCAGAACGACCGGCCGATGCTGTCCTACGACGAGGCGCGCGCCCGCCGTACCCCGGTGGACTGGTCCGGCTACCGGCCGCCGCGGCCGCAGATGGACGACCCGGTCCAGGTCTTCCGCGACTACCCGCTCGCGGAGCTGCGGGAGTACATCGACTGGCAGCCGTTCTTCAACGCCTGGGAGATGAAGGGGTCCTTCCCCGACATCCTGAACAGCCCGGCGCTGGGCGAGGCCGCCCGCAAGCTGTACGACGACGCCCAGGTGATGCTCGACCAGATCATCGAGGAGGGCTGGCTCACCGCGAACGGGGTGGTCGGGCTGTTCCCGGCGAACAGCGTCCACGACGACGCGGTCGAGGTCTACACCGACGAGTCCCGGGCCGAGGTGCGCACGACCCTGCAGCACCTGCGGCAGCAGGGTGAGCACCGGCACGGCATCCCGAACCGCTCGCTCGCGGACTTCGTGGCGCCCAAGGAGACCGGTCTGGAGGACTACGTCGGCGGGTTCGCGGTCACCGCGGGGCTGGGCAGTGCCGAGAAGGCGGCCGAGTTCCGCGAGCAGCTCGACGACTACAGCGCGATCCTCGTCGAGGCGCTCGCCGACCGGCTGGCCGAGGCCTTCGCCGAGCGGATGCACGAGCGGGTCCGTCGCGAGCTGTGGGGCTACGCTCCGGCGGAGCAGCTCGACAACGACGAGCTGATCAAGGAGAGGTACGTCGGGATCCGGCCCGCCCCGGGCTACCCGGCCTGTCCCGACCACACCGAGAAGACGCGGCTGTGGGAGCTGCTCGACGTGGAGGAGAACACCGGGCTCCGGCTCACCGACAGCATGGCGATGTGGCCGGGCGCCGCGGTCAGCGGCTGGTACTTCTCCCACCCGCAGTCGCAGTACTTCGTGGTGGGCCGGCTCGGCCGGGACCAGGTGGCCGACTACGCCGAGCGGAAGGGCTGGACGCTCCGGGAGGCCGAGCGCTGGCTGTCGCCGAACCTCGGCTACGACCCGGAGGACTGAGGTGCGCCACCCCTTCGCGGCCGTGCTGTGGGACATGGACGGCACGCTGGTCGACACCGAGCCGTACTGGATCGAGTCGGAGTACGAGCTGGTGGAGCGCCACGGCGGGACGTGGAGCCACGAGCACGCGATGAACCTGGTCGGCAACGACCTGCTCACCTCCGGCCGCTACATCCGCGAGCACGCCGGCGTCGACCTCGAGCCGTCCGACATCGTCGAGCAGCTGCTGGACAGGGTGGTCGCCCGGGTGGAGGAGAAGGTGCCCTGGCGGCCGGGCGCGCGGGAGCTGCTCGACGACCTGCGCGCCCACCACGTGCGCTGCGCCCTGGTGACGATGTCCTACCGCAGGTTCGTCGCCCCGGTGCTGGAGCAGCTGCCGGAGGACAGCTTCGAGGTGGTCGTCACCGGGGACGCGGTGTCCCAGGGCAAGCCCCACCCCGAGCCCTACGAGAAGGCCGCCGCCATCCTGGGCGTGCACCCGTGGGAGACGCTGGCGATCGAGGACTCCAACACCGGCGCCCGGTCCGCGGAGGCCGCCGGGTGCAGCGTGCTCGTGGTGCCCAACCACGTGCCGGTGCTCGACGGCACGCGCCGAAAGCTGCGCGACACGCTGGTGGGGCTCACCGCCGCCGATCTCGGACAATTCCTCGCAGACTGACCGGTCGCACCTGCCACTCCCGCGCGTCGGCGTCGATTTCGCGACCGAATCGGGCCAATCGTTGCCTAATTGCGACCGTTTCCGCATGTTCTCCGGCTGTGTCTCAGCCCACGAACGAGTAGGGTCCTCCTGTTCTGACCCGGGTCCGGCAACGGACTGAACCCGTGAGGTGGAAAGTGGAGCTGAAACTCGGCCGAAAGCGCAGTCTGGCGACTGTCGCTCTGGCATCCGCCGCTCTTGTCCTGAGCGGCTGCGCGGAGAGCCAACGCGGCGACGACGGGGGCGAGGGCGGTGGCGGAGGTGGAACCTTCGTCTTCGCAGGTTCCGCCGAGCCCGTGACGCTCGACCCGTTCTTCGCATCCGACGGTGAGAGCTTCCGCGTCTCTCGCCAGATCTTCGAGGGTCTGGTGGGCACCAAGCCCGGCACCGCCGACCCGGCGCCCCTGCTGGCCAAGTCGTGGGAGGTCAGCGAGGACGGCCTGTCCTACACCTTCGACCTCGAGACGGGCGTCAAGTTCCACGACGGCACCGACTTCAACGCCGAGGCGGTCTGCTTCAACTTCGACCGCTGGTACAACATGCCGGAGTCGGCGCAGACCGACGACCTGACCTACTACTACGCGTCGCTGTTCAAGGGCTTCGCGACCGGTGACCGCAAGGACGCGGCGACCTACGAGTCCTGCACGCCCGACGGCGAGGACAAGGTCACCGTCAAGCTGCAGAAGCCGTTCGCCGGCTTCATCTCGGCGATGTCGCTGCCGGCGTTCTCGATGCAGAGCCCCGCCGCCCTGGAGAAGTACCAGGACGACGCGAGCGCCAACCCGCGGACCTCGGAGTACTCCACCGCCCAGCCGACCGGCACCGGACCGTTCACGCTCGGCGCCTGGGAGCGCGGTAAGGAGATCAGCCTCGAGGCGAACCCCGACTACTGGGGCGAGAAGGCCAAGATCGACACGGTCAAGATCGTGGCCATCGACGACCCGAAGGCCCGGGCGACCGCGCTGCAGAACGGCGAGATCGACGGCTTCGACCTGGTCGGTCCGGCCGACATCGCGCCGCTGGAGGAGGCCGGCTTCCAGATCGTCAACCGCGAGGCCTTCAACGTCCTGTACCTGGGCATGAACCAGAAGCAGAAGCCGCTGGACGACATCCGGGTCCGCCAGGCGATCGCGCACGCGATCGACAAGGACAAGGTCGTCGCTGCGTCGCTGCCCGAGGGCACCAAGACCGCGATCGAGTTCATCCCGGACGTGGTCAACGGCTACACCGAGGACGTGCCGACCTACGACTACGACCCGGAGAAGGCCAAGCAGCTCCTGCAGGAGGCCGGGGCCGACGGCGCGACCATCGAGTTCAACTACCCGACCGACGTGAGCCGTCCGTACATGCCCTCGCCGGAGGACACCTTCAACGTGATCCGCACCCAGCTCGAGGCTGTCGGGCTGAAGATCAAGCCGACCGCGAACCGCTGGGACCCGGACTACCTGGAGAAGATCCAGGGCACGCCGAAGCACGGCATCCACCTGCTTGGCTGGACCGGTGACTACAACGACACCGACAACTTCCTCGGTGTCTTCTTCGGCGCGAAGAGCAACGAGTGGGGCTTCGACAACGAGAAGATCTTCTCCGCGCTCTCCGAGGCCCGGGGGCTGCCCACCGCCGAGGAGCAGAAGCCGGTCTACGAGGACATCAACAAGCAGATCATGGAGTTCCTGCCCGGTGTCCCGCTGGCGCACCCGGTCCCGTCGCTGGCCTTCGCCCCGAACGTGAAGGGGTACCAGCAGAGCCCGGTCCAGGACGAGGTCTACAACGTGATCAGCCTGGAGGACTGACCACACCTGTCCGACCGAGCCATTTCTTTGAGTTAGAACGGAAAAGCCACGATGTTGCGCTTTGTCCTCCGGCGTCTGGCACTCCTCGTGCCGGTGCTCGTGGGCCTGTCGATCCTGCTCTTCGTGTGGGTGAGAGCACTACCGGGAGACCCCGCCCGAGCCCTGCTCGGTGAAAGGGCAACGCCGGAGGGCATCGCGCGCGTCAACGAGACCTACGGCTTCAACGAGCCGTTGCTCACCCAGTACTTCTTGTACGTGAAGTCGCTGCTCAGCGGTGACTTCGGGAGCTCGATCCAGACCGGGCAGCCGGTCGTGGAGAGCTTCATCGAGCGGTTCCCCGCCACCTTCGAGCTGGCCATGGCGGCCCTGCTCTTCGCAGTGGTGGTCGGGGTTCCGCTCGGCTACCTGGCCGCCCGTCACCAGGGCCGGCTGCTGGACACCACCGTGGTGTCCGGCTCCCTGCTCGGGGTGGTCACCCCCGTGTTCTTCCTGGCGATCCTGCTCAAGCTGGTGTTCGCGGAGTGGCTGCACTGGCTGCCCACCAGCCTCCGGCAGGACCCACGGATCGACGCCACCCACATCACCAACTTCTACGTGCTGGACGGGATCATCACCCAGGAGTGGGACGCCGCCTGGGACGCGATCTTGCACCTGATCCTGCCGGCGCTGGCGCTGGGCACCATCCCGCTCGCGATCATCGTCCGGATCACGCGGGCCTCGGTCGCGGAGGTCATGAACGAGGACTACGTCCGCACCGCTGAGTCCAAGGGCCTCGCGCCGTCTGTGGTGAGCCGTCGTCACGTCCTGCGCAACGCGCTCCTGCCGGTGGTGACCACGATCGGCCTCCAGGCCGGCCTGCTGTTCTCCGGCGCGGTGCTGACCGAGACGGTGTTCGCCTTCAACGGGATCGGGCAGTACCTGTTCGAGGCGATCGGCAGCCGGGACTACCCCGTGCTCCAGGGCTTCATCCTCTTCATCGCCCTCATGTACGCCCTGATCAACCTGCTCGTGGACGTGACCTACGGCATCATCGACCCGAGAGTCCGAGTCTCATGACGATCCCCCTTCCCCCAGCGAGCGGGCCGATCGGCACCGCCGAGCCCGACATCCTCGAGGACACCGCCGGTGTGAGCCTGTGGCGAGGCGCCTTCCAGCGCCTGCGCCGCAACCCCAGCGCAATCTTCGGCGCCCTGATCGTCTTCGCGTTCGTGCTGGTCGCGATCTTCGCCCCGCTGATGACGCCCTACGAACCGGGCTCGGCGCAGTGGGCCGGCGAGGTCACGCCGACCTCCGTGCCCGGCCCCTCCGAGGGCCACCCGCTCGGGCTCGACCGGTTCGGCTCCGACCTCTACACCCAGCTGCTGTTCGGCGCGCGCCAGTCGCTCGTCTACGGCGTGGTGTCGACCGCGATCGGGCTCACCGTGGGCGCCATGCTCGGCCTGCTCGCCGGCGGCCTGGGCGGCAAGGTCGACACCGCGATCATGCGCGTGGTCGACATCCTGCTCTCGATCCCGAGCCTGCTGCTCGCGGTCAGCATCGCCGCCGTCCTCGGGCAGAACGCCTACTCGATCATGATCGCCATCGGTGCCGCGCAGGTGCCGATCTTCGCGCGGCTGCTGCGCGGGTCGATGCTTTCGCAGAACCGCAGCGACTACGTGCTCGCCGCGAACGCGCTGGGTATACGCCGCCGCCGGATCGTGCTCGGCCACGTGTTCCCGAACTCCGTCGGACCGACCATCGTCCAGGCCACGCTCAACCTGGCCACCGCGATCATCGAGGTCGCCGCGCTGTCGTTCCTCGGCCTCGGCGACTCCGACCCGGCCGTCGCGGAGTGGGGCCGGATGCTGGTCGCCGCGCAGGACCGGTTCGAGGCCGCGCCCCGGCTCGCCATCCTCCCCGGCGCCGCGATCGCCATCACCGCCCTCGGCTTCACCCTGTTCGGTGAGGCCCTGCGCGAGGCCCTCGACCCCAGAACGAGGCGATGACCTTGACCAAGGAAGTAGTCAGCAGCCGCCGCGGTACGCGGGACGCCGGCGACACCGGCCCGCTCCTGTCCGTGCGCGACCTCAGCGTCACCTTCGGTGTCCGCGGCCAGAAACCGGTCCGGGCCGTCGACGAGGTCTCCTTCGAGATCCGTGCCGGCGAGCACCTCGGGCTGGTCGGGGAGTCCGGCAGCGGCAAGTCGGTGACCTCGCTGGCGATCATGGGTCTGCTGCCCAAGCGCGGCGTCAAGGTCGCCGGTGAGGTGAAGTACGCCGGACGCGACCTGCTCGCGCTCTCCCGCAGACAGATGTCGGAGATCCGCGGCCGGGACATCGCGATGGTCTTCCAGGACCCGATGACCTCGCTGAACCCGGTCGTCCCGATCGGGGTCCAGCTCGCCGAGATCCTGCAGCGGCACTTCGGCATCCGGAAGAAGGAGGCGCACGAGCGCGCCGGCGACCTGCTCGCGCGGGTGGGCATCCCCGACCCGGTCCGGCGGCTCAAGGAGTACCCCCACCAGCTCTCCGGCGGCATGCGCCAGCGCGTGCTGATCGCGATGGCACTGGCCTGCGAGCCCCGGCTGCTCATCGCCGACGAGCCGACCACCGCGCTCGACGTGACCATCCAGGCGCAGGTCCTCGAGCTGCTCAAGGAGCTCGTCGCCGACACCGACGCGGCGCTGCTGATGATCACCCACGACCTCGGTGTCGTCGCCGGGCTGTGCGACCGGGTGAACGTGATGTACGGCGGCCGGATCGTCGAGTCCGCGGGACGCGACGTGCTGTTCCGCGAGCCCCGGCACCCCTACACGGGTGGCCTGCTGGAGAGCGTGCCGCGCCTCGACTCCCCGCGAGGAGCGCCGCTGCGGCCGATCCCGGGCTCCCCGACGCAGACGCTGCCGTGGACCCAGGGGTGCGCGTTCGCGCCACGGTGCCGCAACCGGCTCGACATCTGCACCGAGCAGCCTCCGGCCCTCGAGGACGAGGGCAACCGGCTGCTGCGCTGCCACAACCCGCTGAGCAAGAAGGAGGCAGCCGAGGTGGTGTCGGCATGACCGCACTGGTGTCCGTCCGGGGCCTGAAGGTCCACTTCCCGATCCGCTCCGGGATCGTCTTCGACCGACAGGTCGGCGCCGTGAAGGCCGTCGACGGGGTCGACCTCGACATCGAGCAGGGCAAGACCCTGGGCCTGGTCGGCGAGTCCGGCTGCGGGAAGTCCACGCTCGGCCGTGCGCTGCTGCGCCTGGTGCCCGTCACCGAGGGCACGGTGATGTTCGACGGGGTCGACGTGGCCTCGCTCAAGGGCGAGAAGCTGCGGGCCCAGCGGCAGAACATGCAGATGGTGTTCCAGGACCCGTTGGCCAGTCTCAACCCGCGGCAGAGCATCGAGACGATCCTCACCGAGCCGCTGCGCGCGCACGGGATCGCCTACGACTCCAAGACCCGGGTCCGGGAGCTGCTGGAGAAGGTGGGCCTGCCCGCGTCGGCGGCCCGGAAGTACCCGCACGAGTTCTCCGGCGGACAGCGCCAGCGGATCGGTATCGCGCGTGCCATCGCGATGGAGCCGAAGTTCGTCATCGCCGATGAGCCCGTCTCGGCGCTCGACGTGTCGATCCAGGCGCAGGTGCTGAACCTGCTCGAGGATCTGCAGGACGACCTCGGGCTGACCTACCTGGTGATCGCGCACGACCTCGCGGTGGTGCGGCACGTCTCCGACGAGGTCGCGGTGATGTACCTCGGCGGGATCGTGGAGCAGGCGGACTCCGACGCGCTGTACGCCGAGCCGATGCACCCGTACACCAAGGCGCTGATGTCGGCCGTGCCGGTGCCCGACCCGGTGGTGGAGGCCAAGCGCGAGCGGATCCTGCTCACCGGGGACCTGCCCTCGCCGGCGAACCCGCCGACCGGTTGTCGCTTCCACACCCGGTGCCCGTTCCGCCAGGCCGAGCGGTGCGACACCGAGCGGCCGGAGCTGCGTGAGGTCGCGCCGGGTCACCGGGTGGCGTGCCACTTCGCGGAGGAGATCGCCGAGGGACGGATCAAGGCGCGCGAGGTCACCCCGCTGACCGAGTCGCTGGACTTCGACCCGGTCGCCACCGCGGGCGCCCAGGCCTCGTAACCACCGCGGGGCGCCCAGGCCTCGTAGCCGCTGCGGGCGGCCAGCCCCGAACCGTCCGACGCAGCCGGGCCGGCTCCACCCCACGGGGTGACGGCCCGGTCGCTGCGTCGCGAGCGCGGTAGCCACCGGCGCCGGCGCCGCTGCCGAGGCTCGGGCTTCGCTGCGGCTGTGGGTGTGCGTAAGGCGGCTCAGGGCGTGACGAGCGACGCCTCGTCGGAGTCCGGCGCCGACCCGATCTGCAGCACGGGCAGCTCCGGGGGAGTGCCCCCGAACTCGGGGCAGAGGGACTGGTGCGCGCACCAGCCGCACAGCGCACTGCGCCGCGGCCGCCAGTCACCGGTCTGGTGCGCAGTGCGGATGGCCTGCCACAGCGCCTCCACCTTGCGCTCGGTGGCGAGCAGGTCCCGCTCGTCGGGGCAGTAGCGGAGCAGCTCGCCGCTGCCGAGGTAGACCAGCTGCAGCATCGCCGGGACCACGCCCCGGGTGCGCCACAGCACCAGGGCGTAGAACTTCATCTGGAACAGCGCCTTGGCCTCGAACGCCTCGCCCGGAGCGCGGCCGGTCTTGTAGTCGACCACCCGGATCTCACCGGTCGGCGCCACGTCGACCCGGTCGATGAACCCGCGCAGCAGCAGCCGCGACTCCAGCAGCGTCTCCACGTAGAGCTCGCGCTCGGCCGGCTCGAGCCGGGTGGGGTCCTCCAGCGAGAAGTACCGCGCCAGCGACTCCCGGCAGGACGCCAGCCAGGCTCCGATCTCCGGGCCCTCCTGGCCGAACATCTCCGCGAGTTCCGGCTCCTCGGCCACGAGCGCCTCCCAGGCCGGCTCCAGCATCGCGGACGCCTGCTCGGTGGTCCGTTGCGGCGCCGGCAGGTCGAAGAGGTCCTCGAGCACCTTGTGCACCACGGTGCCCCGCACCGCGTCGGGGGAGTACGGCTCGGGCAGCCGGTCCACCGTCCGGAAGCGGTACAGCAGAGGGCAGGACATGAAGTCGCTCGCGCGGCTCGGCGACAGCGAGCCGATCACGTCTACGCCGTCGACCTCGGTCCGGGGTGCTACGTCCTGGGTCATGCACCGCACCCTAGGTCACCGTTCCGACAGTCGGACGGGAGCCGGGCGCGGCAGCGCCGCACCGGCGTGCCGGAACCGGTGCCGGAACCGGTGCCGGACTGCGCCGTCTCGGGGCGGAGGCACCCCGAGATAGCGTGGTGCCGTGGAACAGAGGACGGCACAACCAGGCGCCCCCAGCCCCCGTCGCGAGCCGGGCACGCTCCGGATCGGGCAGATCGGCGGCATCGACGTCCTGGTCCGCTCCTCCTGGCTGCTGGTCGCGGCCCTGATCGCGGTCATGCTCGGTCCCACGATCGAGGAGGTGCAGCCGGGTCTCGGCGGCTGGAAGTACGTCGCCGGCCTCGCGTTCGCGGTCCTGCTCTACCTCTCGGTGCTGCTCCACGAGATGTCCCACGCCCTGATGGCCAAGCGCTACGGGCTGCCGGTGAAGTCGATCACCCTGCACTTCCTCGGCGGGGTCACCGAGATCGAGGGTGAGGCCGACACCCCGGGCCGCGAGTTCGGGATCTCCGTCGTGGGTCCGCTCACCTCGGTCGCCGTGGGCCTGGGCTTCCTGCTGCTGGTCCAGGTGACCCCCGACGGGCTGCTCGCCCACGCCGTGGGGCTGCTCGCCGGCGCGAACCTCGTCGTCGGCGTGCTCAACCTCGTGCCCGGGCTCCCGCTGGACGGTGGCCGCGTGCTGCGGGCGGCCGTGTGGAAGGCCACCGGCAACCCGCACCGCGGGACCATCGTGGCCGGCTGGGGCGGTCGGGTCCTGGCGCTGCTCGCGCTGACCTGGCCGCTGATGCAGGAGATGGTCCTCGGGGTCCGGCCGGACATCATCGACTACGTGCTCGCCTTCGTGATCGCCACCTTCCTCTGGGGTGGTGCGTCGACGGCGATCGTCTCGGCCCGGGTGCGACAGAAGCTCCCCGCCCTGCACGCACGGACGTTGGCCCGCCGTACCCTCGCCGTCCCTCACGACCTGCCGCTGTCCGAGGCGGTACGACGGGCGCAGGCGGACCAGGCCGGCAGCATCGTGGTGCTCGACGCGCAGGGACGCCCCTCCGGCATCGTCAACGAGGCCGCGCTGCTGGCCACCCCGGAGGACCGGCGACCGTGGCTGCCGGTGAGCGCGGTGACGCGGACCATGGAGCAGGGCCTGATGTTCCCCGCCGACCTGTCCGGGGAGCCGTTGATCCGGGCGATGCAGAAGACCCCGGCCACCGAGTACCTCCTGCTCGAGCCCGACGGCAGCATCTACGGCGTGCTCACCACCGAGGACGTCGACCGCGCGTTCGCGGCCTCTCGCTGACCCCCGTATCCTCTCCGCCATGCCCCCCGAGAACGACCAGCCGGTCCAGCCTGCCCAGACCACCCCGGACGCGGACGCGCACGACGTCGGCCCCGAGACCTGGTCCGGCGTGCACCGCGGGCCGCTCCGGGAGGGGGAGTGGGTCCGGCTGACCGACACCAAGGGCCGCCGGCACAACATCTGCCTGGAGGCCGGGCGGCGGTTCTTCACCAACCGCGGGTCGATCGACCACGACGACCTGATCGGGCGCGCCGAGGGCTTCGGCATCACCTCGTCCGCCGGCGGCGAGTACCTCGTCTTCCGGCCGCTGCTGAGCGAGTTCGTGGTCTCCATGCCGCGCGGCGCGGCCGTGGTCTACCCCAAGGACGCCGCGCAGATCGTGGCCATGGCCGACATCTTCCCGGGCGCGCGCGTGGTCGAGGCGGGCGTCGGCTCGGGAGCCCTGACCTGCTCGCTGCTCCGCGCGGTCGGCCCGCACGGGGTGGTCTCCTCCTACGAGCGGCGCCCCGAGTTCGCCGAGGTCGCCCGGAAGAACGTCACCCAGTTCTTCGGGGGCGAGCACCCGGCGTGGAAGCTGACCGTGGGCGACCTGGTGGAGTCCCTGGACGACCGGGAGGTGGACCGGGTGATCCTGGACATGCTCGCCCCCTGGGAGTGCATCGACGCCGTCGCGGACGCGCTCGCCCCCGGCGGCATCGTCTGCGCGTACGTCGCCACCACCACCCAGCTCGGTCGCACCGTGGAGACGATCCGGGCGCACGGGGAGTTCACCGAGCCGCAGCCGTGGGAGACCCTGGTCCGGGACTGGCACGTCGAGGGGCTGGCGATCCGCCCCGGCCACAAGATGATCGGGCACACCGGGTTCCTGGTCACCGCGCGCCGGATGGCGCCGGGGGAGAAGGCGCCGGCCAAGAAGCGCCGCCCCGCGCCCGGTGCCTACGGCCGCGACTACACGGGGCCCCGTCCCGCGGGCCTGCCCCCGACGATCGCCGAGGAGCCGTTCGGCGACTGAGCGACCGGCCACGACGTGGACGAGGCTGTGCGCGGATTGTTTCCGATCTGAAACCGACACACATCGGATAACGACTTCACTTCTTCACGGGCGCGGGTAATGTCATTTCACAGCCGATGCTGCGGAGGTGACTTACGTGCCAGCGTCAGAGAATGGTCCAGGCCGGTCGGGTTCTCGCTCGCCCGAGGAGCTGGAGAGCCAGCTCGGCTTCCTCCAGGAGGAGGTGTCCGACCTGCGTCGCCGGCTGGCCGACGGGCCCGCACACAGCCGCGCCCTCGAGCAGCGGCTGGCGGAGACACAGCGGTCGCTGGCCGCGGTCACGGCCCAGAACGAGCGGCTCGCCCAGACCCTGCGCGAGGCCCGCGACCAGATCATGACCCTCAAGGACGAGGTCGACCGGCTCGCCCAGCCCCCGGCCGGGTTCGGCACGTTCCTCAACCGCAACGACGACGACTCCATCGACGTGTTCACCGGCGGCCGCAAGCTGCGCGTCAACGTCAGCCCGTCGGTCGACCTCGACGAGCTCCAGCGGGGCCAGGAGGTCATGCTCAACGAGGCCCTCAACGTCGTCGCCGCCCTCGAGTTCGAGGAGGTCGGCGAGGTCGTCATGCTCAAGGAGTTCCTCGCCGACGGCGACCGGGTGCTGGTCATCGCCAACGCCGACGAGGAGCGGATCGCCAGGATCGCCGAGCCGCTGCGTGGGGAGAACCTGCGTGCGGGCGACTCGCTGCTGATCGACTCCCGCTCCGGCTACGTCTACGAGCGGGTCCCGAAGTCCGAGGTCGAGGAGCTGGTCCTCGAGGAGGTCCCGGACATCGACTACGACAAGATCGGTGGCCTGATCCGGCAGATCGACCAGATCCGCGACGCGGTGGAGCTGCCCTACCTCTACCCGGACATGTTCAAGGAGCACCAGCTCAAGCCCCCGAAGGGCGTGCTGCTCTACGGCCCGCCCGGGTGCGGCAAGACCCTGATCGCGAAGGCGGTCGCGAACTCGCTGGCCAAGAAGGTGGCCGCGAAGACCGGCCAGGAGGGGAAGAGCTACTTCCTCAACATCAAGGGCCCCGAGCTGCTGAACAAGTACGTCGGCGAGACCGAGCGCCACATCCGGCTGGTGTTCCAGCGGGCGCGGGAGAAGGCCAACGGCGGGACCCCGGTGATCGTGTTCTTCGACGAGATGGACTCGCTGTTCCGCACCCGCGGCTCGGGCGTCTCCTCCGACGTGGAGAACACCATCGTCCCGCAGCTGCTGTCGGAGATCGACGGCGTCGAGGGGCTCGAGAACGTCATCGTGATCGGCGCCTCGAACCGCGAGGACATGATCGACCCGGCGATCCTGCGTCCGGGGCGGCTCGACGTGAAGATCAAGATCGAGCGGCCCGACGCGGAGTCGGCGCGGGACATCTTCTCCAAGTACCTCGTCGCCGACCTGCCGCTGCACGCCGACGACCTCGCCGAGTTCTCCGGGGACCGTGACGCGTGCGTGGCCGGGATGATCCGCGCCACGGTGGAGCGGATGTACACCGAGACCGAGGAGAACCGGTTCCTCGAGGTCACCTACGCCAACGGCGACAAGGAGGTCCTCTACTTCAAGGACTTCAACTCGGGGGCGATGATCCAGAACATCGTGGACCGGGCCAAGAAGATGGCGATCAAGGACCTCCTGGACAACGACCAGAAGGGCCTGCGGGTGCAGCACCTGCTCCAGGCCTGCGTCGACGAGTTCAAGGAGAACGAGGACCTGCCCAACACCACCAACCCTGACGACTGGGCGCGGATCTCGGGCAAGAAGGGCGAGCGGATCGTGTTCATCCGCACGCTCATTACGGGCAAGCAGGGCACCGAGCCCGGCCGCTCGATCGACACCGTTTCGAACACCGGCCAGTACCTCTGAGGCCTTGGCCGGTCGGACGGTCCAGACGCAACAGACGAAGGGGCCGGGACTCGAAGTCCCGGCCCCTTCGCCGTGCTCTGGTGCTAGGCCGTCATCTGACCCCGCCAGTGCCGAGGTACCGTGCTGCGTCCACGGCCGAGGCGAACTTCCAGCGGGAGCCGCCTGCACTCGTCCCGTGGTCCCGGCGTGACTCGCCCCGGGACTGCTCTGGTATCACGTGTTCCGTGTCGGCGTCGTCAGTCAACGGCGTGCCGGTACGGTGCTCGGACATGTAGGACCTCCAAGTCATGCCGACCTTCCCAGTCGCTGTGAGGGGAACGGCTCGGCTCGGTGTTGTGCGGGGGTGGATAGTGCGTGGTCGAGAGTGAGAGTTGCGCGCTCGGCGATCCTGGTCGGTCGCTCGAGCATCTTCCGTGACACCCGGGCCCGGAGCAGCTGGAGCACGCGGCGGTCGTCCTGCACCAGCCGCAGCAGCTCGCGGGCCGCCTCGTCCGGGCGCCAGTGGTCCGCCATGACGGCTCTCAGCAGAACGACAGAGGCCTGGTCGACGCGCCTCGAGATCCGAGAACGAGGTTGGGCGACGGCGTGGATGCTCATCAGATTGCCCTCCGGGGCGAGGTCGTGCGCCACCGGAGTCCTGGGTGGCAGTCCCTGACGGGGTTCGCTGAAAAAGGTAGGCAACCGTGATTCGGCGCACAACCGGATCACGCGGCAAGGGACTTTCGGCCCGGTCGAAGCGACCTGGTCTGAGCATGAATGTCCGTTTCACTTGACGGACATGTCGCTTACCTGGTCTACACCGCGAGGTCGAGCTCTCCGTCGATGACCCGACGGGAGACCTCGTGGATCACCATGTG
The DNA here is from genome assembly GCA_035457605.1 of Nocardioidaceae bacterium. Classification (GTDB taxonomy): domain Bacteria; phylum Actinomycetota; class Actinomycetes; order Propionibacteriales; family Nocardioidaceae; genus Nocardioides_C. The sequence goes on along the minus strand of DATIBI010000307.1, from coordinate 1,909 downwards.
GTGGTTGCGGGAGTAGTTGCGCAGGCGCTTGAAGCCCTCGTCCGGGCTGATCCCGTATCTGGCCGCGAGGAAGCCCTTGGCCTGCTCGATCAGCACCCTCGAGGTGAGAGCGGTGTTCAGCTGCTCCACGCGGCGCTCTGCCGTCTCGTGTGCCTCGCGGCGGATGCTGCTACGCAGGTTGCACACCAGACCGCGGACGTCTGGGTCGTCGAGGAGGTTGGTCACCGCGGCCTCGGCCCACACCCAGCCCTTCTCCGAGAGCAGCCGAAGCTCGAGTGCGGGATGCGCTCCCGGCTGCGCGACGACCTCCTCCAGGAAGCGGGCGAGCGCCGGCCTCTCGTCAGGATGGAGCAGCGGGACGACGCTGGTGCCGACCACCGACTCCTCCCAGCCGAACAGCTGCTTGACCGCCGGACTGGCGTAGGTGATGACGGCGTCGGACCTCAGCACCAGGGCGGCGTCCGTCGAGCGCTCCAGAAGTGGTTCCAGGGCAGTGCCGAGGTTGGTGGAGACCCCGACGATGCCGACAAGGACTCCCTGGTGGTAGATGCCGGCGTCGGTGACCAGCGCGGGGAAGACGAAGCCGTCCTTGCGTCGCACCGGGAGGCATCCCGACCACCGAACACCGGCGTGCAGGCCCTTCATGATCGCCGCGAAGGTCTCCTGGCCGGCCTGGGGGACGGTGAGCTCGTCGATCGGGCGCCCCAGCGCCTCCTCCGAGGTCCACCCGTAGAGCGCCTCGGCAGCCGCGTTCCAGTAGGTGACGACTCCCGCGATGTCGCTCACGACCAGTGCCTGGCCGACGGCGTCGAGAACCTCCTCGGACGAGAAGGCCGTCGAGTCGTCCGCCGTCATCCCCGTAGCCCCCTGGTCCCGTGCGAGTGGGCATCGTGCCTCACTCGATCGATCCTAAGTCGGCCGAATACCGAACAGGCCACGAACTCGGATCTAGGAGCTGCTCGGTTCGGTGACGTCGGCGACCACGGCGTCGAGCGCCGCCACGAGATCGGCGGCGTCGACCGTGAGCGCTACGCCGTGGGCTCCGCCCCCAAGCGAGATCAGGCCGGTCATGGATTCGTCCGCGACGACCGGCCACGGCGTCGTACTCCCCAGCGGGGTGATCGTGCCGCGCACATACCCGGTCTGCTGCCGCGCGGTCTCCGCGTCCGGCATGGAGAGCCGGTTCACGCCCAGCAGCGCTCGCAGCTTCGGCCAGGCGATCTCCCGGTCGCCGGGCACGAGGACGAACCGGTAGTCGTCGTCGCTGAGTCGCACGACGATGGTCTTGATCACCGCGGCGGGGGTGAGCCCGCGGGCCGCGGCGGCCTCCTCCAAGGAACGGACGGGCCCGTGCCGGGTGACCCGGTAGTCGAGGCCCAGCTCGTCCGCGGCGGAGATGGCGTACGCCGAGCGGTCCGTGTCCTGGCTCATCCGTCGAGTTTAGGGATGCGCCGCGTACGCTCGGAACATGAGCGTTCGTCGAGTCATGGGCACGGAGACGGAGTTCGGGATCTCCGTCTCGGGCCAGCCCACGGCCAACCCGATGGTGGCCTCGTCGCAGGTGGTCAACGCCTACGCGAGCTCGACACTTCGTGCGCGCCGGGCCAGGTGGGACTTCGAGGAGGAGTCGCCGCTGCGTGACGCGCGGGGCTTCGACATGTCCCGCGAGGTGGCCGACGCCTCCCAGCTCACCGACGAGGACCTCGGGCTCGCGAACGTGATCCTCACCAACGGCGCCCGGCTGTACGTCGACCACGCCCACCCGGAGTACTCCACGCCCGAGTGCACCAACCCGCGCGACGTCGTGCTCTGGGACAAGGCGGGGGAGCAGGTGATGCTCGACGCTGCGCGGCTCGCCTCGACGATCCCCGGCACGGCGCCGATCCTGCTCTACAAGAACAACACCGAC
>DATIBI010000306.1:0-7925 GCA_035457605.1 Nocardioidaceae bacterium | reverse complement strand
GCGACTGCGCCACGAGCCCGAGCACCACCTCCGGCGCCCCCTTGCAGACCACCAGCCACTGCCCGTGCACGGACCGGTCGAGCGTCGTCATGCGCTGCCGGTTGCTGTCGAAGGGCACCTCCTGCTCCCGCGACCACGACGGCCGCAGGTCCGACGTACCCACCCCCGCCTTGGCGGCCGCGACCAGCATCGCCGCCTCCATCGGGTCGCCGACCACGCCCCACTCGCCGTCGACCGGCCCGGTCAGGTGCGCGTCGTTGCACAGCACGAGGTCGCGCAGCAACCGATCCGGTGGGCCGGCGGCGGGCCGTCCGGACACCTCACCCGCGGTGCCGTAGCCGCGACCGCTCACGTCGAAGGAGCCGTCCGCGGTCCACAGCCGCTGGACCACCATCCGGCCCTCGGTCAGCGTCCCGGTCTTGTCCGAGGCGAGCACGGTCACCGAGCCCAGCGTCTCCACCGCCGGCAGCCAGCGCACCACCGCCGAGCGCTGCGCCATCCGGTAGGCGCCGAGCGCGAGCGCCACCGAGACCACCGCGGGCAGCGACTCGGGGATCGCCGCCACCGACAGGCTCACCGCCAGGATCAGCATCTGGGTCACCGGCTGGCCGCGGAGCACGCCGAGCACGAACACCAGCGCCGCCAGCGCGAGCACGAGCCGCACCAGCAGTCGGGAGAGCCGTGAGAGCCTCCGCTGCAACGGCGTGGGCCGCACCCCCGCCGAGGCGATGAGTGCCGCGATCCGGCCGAGCCCGCTGTCGACCCCGGTCCGGGTGACCTCGGCCAGCGCCCGCCCCCGGGTGACCACGGTCCCGGCGAGCACCTCCTCGCCGGTGTCGCGGTCCACCGGCACCGACTCCCCCGTCATCGCGGACTCGTCGACCTGCAGCGAGTACGCCTCCTCCAGGTCCGCGTCGGCCGGCACGATGTCGCCGGCGTCGAGCCGCATCAGGTCCCCGGGGACCACGTCCGCGGCCGGCACCTCCACCAGGCTCCCGTCCCGGAACACCCGCGCCTGGGGGGCGGCCATCCGGCCCAGCGCCGCGATCGCGCGCTCGGCCCGCACCTCCTGGAACACCCCGATCGCGGTGTTCAGCACGACCACCGTCGCGATGATCGCCGCGTCAGGGAAGTCGCTGAGCACGACGGTCACCACCAGCGCGCCGAGCAGCAGCAGGATCATCGGGTCGCGGACCTGGTCCAGGATCCGGCGCAGCCATCCCCGCGGAGGGGCCTCCGGCGGGCGGTTCGGGCCGTGCTCGTGCAACCGCGACGCCGCCTCCTCCGCGGTCAGGCCGGGGTTGCGCACCAGCTCGTCCATCACCTCGACCCTCCCCGGCGGCGGCAGGCACGGCACAGTGCCGTTGGTCCCAGGTACGACGGACCACCGCCCGGCAGTGCGAGACTCGACCCGTGACCGACCCACGCGCGCACTGGCCGGCCTCGCTGGCCGGGCATGGCGACCTGCGCGACCGGCTGCTCGCCGCCTACGCCGACCCCCGGCGCGCCTACCACGACGTGCGGCACCTCGCCGAGGTGCTGGACCGGGTCGAGGAGCTGCTCCCCACCACACCGGGCGTCGACGCGGACGCGGTCCGGCTCGCGGCCTGGTTCCACGACGCGGTCTACGACGAGGGGGGTGACCTCGAGGACCGGTCCGCGGTTCTCGCGCGCAAGGAGCTCGACCGGATCGGCGTACCCACCCACACCGTCGAGGAGGTGGCCCGGCTGGTGCGGCTCACCGCCCACCACCGCCCGCTGACCGGCGACACCGCGGGCGAGGTGCTCTGCGACGCCGACCTCGCGATCCTCGCCGCGGACGAGGGCCGCTACGAGGAGTACGTCCGCGGGGTCCGCCGGGAGTACGCGCACGTCCCGGACAAGGAGTTCCGGGCAGGCCGGGCGGCGGTCCTGCGGGCACTCACCGAGGCGCCGGCCCTGTTCCGCACCGAGCACGGCCGCGCACACTGGGAGCGACCCGCACGTGCCAACGTCGAACGGGAGCTGCGCGAGCTGGAGCGATGAGTTCCTGACCCCGCCGCGGTCTCAACCCCTGACGGCAGTACACGACAACAGGAGGACCGTCATGCAGAAGATCACCCCGTGCCTGTGGTTCGACGGCAAGGCCGAGGAGGCCGCGAGCTTCTACACCAGCGTGTTCAAGAACTCCCGCGTCCTCGGGGTCGGCCGCTACGGCGAGGCCGGGCCGGGCACGCCCGGCGACGTGATGATCGTCGAGTTCGAGATCGACGGCCAGCACTTCACCGCGCTCAACGGCGGGCCGCAGTTCACCTTCGACGAGGCGGTCTCCTTCCAGATCGGCTGCGCGGACCAGGAGGAGGTCGACTACTACTGGGACACGCTGACCGCTGACGGCGGGCAGGAGAGCCAGTGCGGATGGCTCAAGGACAAGTTCGGGCTGTCCTGGCAGCTGGTGCCGACCATCATCCCGAAGCTCTTCGGTGAGGACGCCGACCCGGAGGGGGCGCGCCGGGCGATGGAGGCGATGCTGCAGATGAAGCGGCCGGACATCGCGGCGATGGAGCGCGCCTACGCCGGGGAGTAGTCCCCGCGCAGCTGGGCGACCCAGCGGCCGGCCACGTCCCAGGAGGGGGCGTACTCGCGGTGCAGCAGTCGGCCGTCCTCGTCGAGCAGCTCGACCGGCCAGGCACCTCGGGCCTTGCGCCACACCAGGGCGACGGGCAACCAGACCACGGCCACCAGCAGCTCGACGAGGGCGAGGACACCGACGAACGCGGCGGGCAGCCACAGCGGGAAGAAGACCAGCACCGGCACCCAGCCGAGGAACGGGTCGTCGGACAGGCGCTTGATCCCGCCGAACGGGGTGAAGTCGAAGCGGGAGACGTCGCGGAGCCGGCGCCGCCACGGCAGCACCGCGCGACGTGCCGAGGCCGCCTGGCCGGCTCCCTCGGCGGGGAAGGGCGTCGTGGTCGCCTCCTCGGGACGCTGCGTCACGACAGCAGCCCCGATCCGCCGCCCACCGCACCGCCGGCGCCGGCGGCGCGGGAGATGCCGTGGCCGACCCGCCCGGCCAGCGGGGAGTCCTTCGGGTCGCCGCCCGAGGCCACCCATCGCGCCTGGTCGCGCAGCTCGCGCGGCACCCGGCCGTACACCTGCGCGGTGGACCAGCGCTCGAGCTGGCCGGCGAGACCCTCGAGCACCTGCGGGGGCTGCGACTTCTCGACGTAGGTCGTCAGCGCCAGGACGGGCAGGTACCGCGCAGAGCGCTGCTCAGGTCCTCGGAGGCTCAGCAGCAGCGCGCCGCCGCGGTCTGTGACCAGCTCGACGCCCGTGGCGCGAGACAGCGTCAACGTCGACCGGCGCCACCAGCGGCGCCAGACGACCGTGCCGGTGCCGGTGTCGACCCAGCACGCCTGTGACAGCACCGCGAGCACGAGCAGCAGGAACAGCGGCACGATCACCCACAGGGTCCACCGGTTCTCCGGCTGCGTGGCGGTCAGGTACCCCACCACCGCGGCCGCGACCACCATCGTGCCCACGAACCATCCGATCGCGGAGCGCGAGGTGAGCCGGGGCACCACCAGCCGTCCGTCGTCCGAGCTCATGACTGCTGACCTCCCCTCGGAACACCGTCCACCGTAACGGTCGCCTGGGCGAGCCGTTCGGTCACCAGCCGCCGCACCTCGTCGCGCAGCGCGTCGGCGGTCACCGGCCGCACCACCACCGGCTCGCGGGAACCGTGCTCGGACCGCATCGACCAGCTTCCGCCGGGGCCGCTGAACAGGCCGAGCATGGGCGGGTGCTCGTCACCGACGTGGCGCACCACCAGGTCACAGCGCACCAGCGAGGCGCCCAGCCGTGCCACGATCGGCTCGGGCGGGGTCGGGTCGGTCGCGTTCGTGGGCTGCCAGGCCAGCTCCTCGCCCTCGCCGTCGCCCGCCTCCGGGTGCACGACGGCGGCCTCGACGAGGTCCGGCAGCGCCGCCGTACGGTCCAGGGCGAACCGGTGCAGCCCGTCGGCGCTGACCTCCTCGAGCAGCACCACGTCGTCGACGACGTGGGCGTACCAGAAGTCCTGGCCGGCCACCGTCGTCCTCGCCGCGGCCACGACCAGCCGCGCGGCCTCGCGCAGCGTGACCATGGAGAGCACGTCCTGGCGGACCATCAGCTCCACGGTCGCGCGGTCTCCGTCGACCGCGCGCGCCTCCACCGCGGCCGCCCGGGCCTCCGGCGTCGGCGGGTCGACCAGGCCGCGGGCGAGCAGGCCACGGTAGGCGGTACGCAGCACCACCCGGCGCTCGCTCGGGTCCGCCGAGGCCAGGAACGGGGACACGACGATCCCCTCGTCGCCCGCGAGGATCGCCAGCTCCTCGTCGGTGAGCGTCTCCAGGGGAACCGTCGCACCCGAGGTGTCGTTCGCGTCCGTGCTGGTGGTGGTCAACTGCGTTCCTTCCTCACAACAACCCGAAGCTGACGACGTCGAGCGCGTCCTCGCCGAAGTCCTTCGCCGCGTCGGCGGCGTCGTCGAGCCGGTCCCCGGCCCAGTCGGTGGCGGAGGAGACCGCGTCACCGGTGGCGTTCCACGCCTCGGTGGCCCGATCGCCGACCCAGCTCGCGCTGTCGGAGAGGAACTGGCCGATCTCCTCGCGGTTGTCCCACGCGAGGTTACCCAGGCTCCAGGCGCCGTAGCCGAGCACCGCCGCCCCGGCGATGCCCCACCCGATCGGGTTGGAGGCGAGCACGCCCGCGCTCATCGCCAGCATCGTCCCCGCGCCGGCCGCACCGGCGAGACCGAAGCCACGGGTGGCCCACCCCCGGGCACCGTCGTAGCCACCGCCGGTGAAGGTGTCCGCGACCCCGGTGACGACGGTCAGCGGGAGGAACGCCCGGCCCGCGAGCCGGGCGGCGCGGCTGCCCATGAGGAACCGGAGCATGCCGCCGTTCGCCTGGCCGGTCTGGAACACCCTCATCGCGTCGTCGGAGCCGGCCATCGCGCGGACGAACTGCTGGTAGGCGCCGGCGTTGCCGCCAGCCCCGGTCATGAACCGGAACGCACCTCCGGCGCTGCGCAGCTGCCGGCCGGTCATCGTCAGCCAGGACGCGTAGGCCCGGGACTTGTTGAACATGCCCGAGGCCTTGATCAGGGCCTGCGTGAGAGCGACCCCGCCGGCGCCGTACGCGCCGAGGGCGGCGGCGAGGTCCCCGCTGGTGCGCAGCCGGTCGATGAAGGCGTTGACCTCGGCCTCCAGCGCCGCCGGCACCTCGATCGAGGTGAGCGCGCCGGCGGTCCTGCCGTCGGCGTCGGCGACCTGTCCCAGGCCGCGCCCGATGCTGTCGGCGATGACCTGCGCCTCCGCGTTCAGCTCCTGCTGCCGGGCGTCCCGCTCCCGCGCGGCCTCGGCGGCCTGCTCCGGGGTGGTCATCACCGGGGGCAGCGTCGGCGCGGTCACCGACCCGTCCTCGCCGACCCGGAACCCGCTCGACTCGGCGTCGGCGACCACCGAGAGCACGTGCGTGCGGGCGGACCCGATCTCGGCGGCACCGTTGTCCAGTGCCCGTCGCGCGGACTCCAGCGCCTCGACCAGGCTGCGGCCGGTGGCGGCCTCCCGGGAGGCGCGGTCCGCAGCCGCCTCGGCGGCCGGGCCGGTCCACGATCCGCGCGCGGCTCGGATCGCGCCGGTGACGGACGAGACCTCGCGGTCGAGGCGACCGGACGCGTGACCCACGTCGACCGCGGCAGCCGAGAGCGCCGCGGGTCGCCACGACCGCACCTGGGCGAGGGTCAGCCCGCTCACCGCGGAACCATCCCGCCGAAGCGGAGGCCGATCTGCTGGTCGGTGGAGCGGTAGCTCTCCGCGCTCTGCTCGGCGGAGCGGGCCATGTCCTGCACGTGGTCCCCCAACAGGGCGACGGCGGCGCCGAGCCGGCTGGAGACCCAGATGCTGGCCGGACCGGTCCGCGACCCCGGCAGGGCGTCACCGACCGGCACGAACGGCCCGGCGACGTCGACGTCGTGGACCGCGCCGGCGATCGCCGACAGCTCGTTCGCGGCCGCGTCGATGGCGCCCGGATCGGCCTGGAAGCTCACACTCATGTCGTCCCCCTTGCGGTAAACCCGCCGCAAGTCTAGGACGAAGCAGACGAAAGGGATCCAGGCGGTCAGGCCAGCGCCGGTCCCTGCAGCGTCAGCGTGCCCGTGTGCGCGTCGAGCACCGCCGGCACGCCGAACGGGCACGCCAGGTTCCGGTCCTCGTGACCCACCGGCACGTCCCAGAGCGTGGGTACGCCGAGCGGGGCGAGCCGTTCCGCGAGCAGGTGCCGCACGTCCTCGGGCGGACCGCAGTCGGTGAACTGGCCGAGCGCGATCCCGCGGACCCGGTCGAACCACCCGGCGCGGAGCAGCTGGGTGACCAGCCGGTCGATGCGGTAGATGTCCTCGCCGATGTCCTCGAGCACCGCGATCGACCCGGCCGCCGGCTGTGAGTTCGGGGTCCCGATCTCCGCGGCGAGCAGCGCGACGTTGCCGCCCACCAGCACGCCCTCGGCCCGTCCCGGGACGAGCGGCTCTGCCGGCTTCGGGGTCAGCGACAGGGCCCGCTCGGGCTCGAACAGCATCGCGCGCAGGTGCTCGCGGGACTCCTCGTCGCCGGACCCGAGGCTCGTGAGCACCGGCCCGTGCACGGTCGACATGCCGAGCCGGGCTGCAAACGCCTGGTGCAGCGCGGTGATGTCGGAGAACCCGACCAGCGCCTTGGGGCCGGCTGCCGCGACCTCGTCCCAGTCCAGCAGGTCCACCATCCGTTGCACGCCGTAGCCGCCGCGCGCGCAGAACACCGCGGCCACCTCCCGGTCGCACCACGCCGCCATGAAGTCCTCGGCCCGCGCCGAGTCCTCCGCGGCCAGGTAGTCCAGCCGGCCGTGCCGGCCGCGCACGTGCGGCATCTCCCGCACCCGCAGCCCCCACGAGTCGAGCACCGCCAGGCCCACGTCGAGCCGCTCCGGCGGCACCGGCCCGGCCGGCGCGGTCACCGCCACGGTGTCCCCCGGACGCAGCCGCCGTGCCCGGACCAGCGTCTCCCCCGGCTTCCTCGGTGCCACCGTCCGTCCCTTCCTGCGCCGCAGCCCGGCGTGGTGGAGCCGCGAGATCAGCTCCCTGCTCGAGACCGGGGTCGCCCCGGCCGCGACGACGACGTCATAGCGCTCGGCGGGGATGTCGTAGTGGTCCCGGTCGAACCCTCGCGGAGGGATCCCGAGTCCCGCTGCGAACCGGTGCAGCTCCTCGAACGAGGTGTCGCTGGCCAGGTGCGACCACAGCCGCCCATGGCCGGGCGAGTTGGGCGGGTCGATCAGCAGGGTCACGCGGGCGCGACCCCGGCGCGGGTACGTCGGACGTGGTCGACCGCGTCGTCGAGGAGCATCCGCCATGCGCGCACGTGGGCGGGATCGACGTACGCCTTGGTCCACGACCCGCCCGGACGCACCGACGAGGCGACCTGGAACTGGCGCACCCCGGCCCGCACCAGCCACGGCACGTGCTCGCCCTGCAGTCCCCCGCCGGCCATCAGCAACCGGGCCACGTGCTCGTCGGCGGCGGCCCGCGCGGTCAGCTCGTCGAGGCCGGCCTCGAGCCCGCGCACGGACCCGGCCGACAGCACCGCGTCCAGGCCCGGCAGGTGGCGCACCTGGCGCCAGGCCCGGTCGGTGCTCAGGGCGGAGTCGAACGCGGCGTGGAAGGTCCACGGCACGGCGGGCAGCTTGTCCGCGAGGTAGGCGCACACCTCCACGTCGATCTCGAGGTCGGTGTCGAGGAAGCCGTAGGAGAGGCCGGCCGCGCCGACGGAGAGGAACTCCTCGCCGAGCCCGACCAGCCGGGCCAGCTCGCCGCCGGTGGTCGTGTAGGAGTCGTTGAGCCGGAGCATCGCACGGACCGGCAGGTCGGTCTC
>DATIBI010000305.1:0-7726 GCA_035457605.1 Nocardioidaceae bacterium | reverse complement strand
TGGCCGCCGAGCTCGAGGCGACCGGCAAGCAGGAGTGGGCGCGACAGGAGTTCGAGCACCTGGTGAACGCGACGCCGTCCGGTCCGCGCAAGGACCCGTGGCGACGTACCTCCGGGATGCACCGCGCCCGCGGTCGCCGTGCGCTGGCCGCGGTCCGGGCGCTGTGGGAGGCCCGGGACGCCATCGCCTCCCAGCGCGACATCACCCCGGGCCGGATCATCCCCGACGCCGCGATCGTCGAGGCCGCCAACGCGGCCCCGCGCGACCGTGCCTCCCTGCTCCGGGTCAAGGGGTTCCGGGGGCGCGGCGCCGAGCGCTACGCCAGCACCTGGGTCGAGGCGCTGCGGGCGGCCCGCGCGCTGCCCGACGAGGAGCTGCCGCCGGTGGCCGCGCGGTACGACGGACCGCCCCCTCCGCGCGCGTGGGCCGACCGGGACCCGGTTGCCGCTGCCCGGCTGAGCACCGCCCGCGAGGAGCTGCACGCCCTCGCCAAGGACCTGCACGTGCCGGTGGAGAACCTGATGACCCCCGACTACGTGCGCCGGCTGCTGTGGGAGCCACCGACCGCGGGGACCGAGGACGACCTGCTCGACGCGGTCGCCGACCGGTTGCGCGACCTCGGCGCCCGGGCGTGGCAGGTCGAGCTCGCCGCGCCGGTGCTGCGGGACGCGATCGTCAAGGGCGCCCAAAGCGGCTGAGCCGGAGCAGCCGAGCCGGCGCAGCCGACGCGGTCGCGTGGGACCGCCCGCTCGCTACCGCTCGGCGGGCACCGCGGGAGCGAGCACCTGCTGGGACCGCGAGTCGATCTGCTCCAGCAGCACGTCGAGGTCCACCACCGGGGCGTAGAACAGCCGCTCCAGGTCGGGACGGATCTCCTCCTGCAGCTCGGGCCACTCGGGCACGAACGGCGTGGTCTGCGAGCGCTGCACGCCCTCGTTGAACACGAAGCTGTCCGCGGGCTGCTGACCGGACTGCGTGAACGCCTGCGAGTGCGCCACCTGGAGGTTGGCGGGCACGACGTAGCCGGGGCTGCTGGTGACGGTCTGGCCCTCACGCCCCACCGCGAACGCCAGGAAGTCCGCCGCGGCCTCGAGGTGCTCGGTGTCGGCGGAGATGCAGTAGCCGGTCATGTCGGCGATCGTGCGGTAGCTGCCGAGGCTGGGCAGCGGCATCACGTCGAACTTCAGCCCCTCGACCTCGCGCAGCCGCGGGGTCAGCGACCGGTCGCCCACGATCATGCCGAGGCGGCCGTTCTGGAACCGGCTGACCGCGTCCCGGCGCTCGAGCTCCTCGGGCGTGGGCGTGACCTGCGGGTCCCGGACCAGGGCGAGCACCTGCTCGAGCGCCTCCCGGGTGTCGCCCTCGGACAGCGTCAGGCTGGTCGGCTCCTGCCCGTCGTCGACGATGTCCGCGCCGGCGGACCACACGAACGGCGCGAGCGACTCCAGCGCCGGCTCGAGGTAGACGCCCTTGGACTTGCCCCGCGACGCCTGCCGTGCGGCGGTCGCGAACTCCTCCCAGGTCCAGCCGTCCTCGGCGTTCGGCGGCTCGTCGTCGTCCTCCACGAGCCTGGCGAAGTCGACCAGGTCCTTGTTGTAGTAGACGACCGTCGGGGAGACGTCGTTCGGCATGCACTGCAGCCGGGTGGCGGCGGCGAACGCGGCGAGGCCGTCGCGCTGGAAGCCGTCCCCGAAGTCGATCTGCCGCTCCTCCAGCAGCGAGTCGACGGGCTGGACCAGGTCCTCCTCGATCAGCGCAGGCAGGTGGTCGTGGTCGATCAGGAACATGTCCGGCGCCTCACCGGCGTCGGCGTCCTTGCGCAGGTTGGCCAGTGCGGCGTCCTCGTCGGCGGACTGCTCGACCTCGACGGTGACGTTGGGGCTGATCCGGGTGAAGACGTCGGCGAGGTCCTCGTAGGCGCGGACGCTGCCGTCGTCGCCGTACACCGCGAACCGCAGCGTCACCGGCTCCGCGGCCGACGCGCTGCTGCTCGGGGCCGACGGGCTGGCGCTGGGTGCGGGGTCCTCGGCGGTCGTGGCCGTGCAACCGCCGGCCAGCGCGCACGCCAGTACCAGCGCACCCACCCCGTGGACCCTGTGAACCGCCCTCACGCGCACGCGCTCCTCGCTCCCTGGCTGGACGAAAGGTGTAAGAACCGAACCCGACCCTGTCACCGTACCGGGGACACGCCGGGGAGCCCGCGTCCGAGGCCTGTGGTGTTGGCCCCACCTAGGGTGTGCAGTCATGACCCCTCAACGCCGCAGGCGGTTCCGGGCAGGTACGTCGCTGGCCGTGCTCGTCCTCGCCCTCGGGACCGCCGGCTGCTCGGAGCAGACCACGTCTGCCTCCGCGCCCGCGGAACCGCGGAGCAGCAGCGCGCCCGCGAAGCCGCTGCCCTCGGAGGCCGTCCCGAGCGAGGAGGCCCCCTCCTCGAGCGCACCGGTCTCGCCCTCGGTCGCCGCGGAGCCGAGTGACGCTCCGACCGCCGCGGAGTCTGCCACGGCCGGGGCGGACGCGCCCGAGGCCCGGCCCGCCGGCCTGCCGGGACGGCTGCTGCCCGCCGAGCAGCTGCCGGGCTTCACCGGGCAGCACGCGTGGACCGAGACCGGCACCCGGTCCCGGGAGGGCAGCCGGCCGTTCGGCACCTGCCACAAGTTCGCGATGACCAGCATCGGGGCGATGAAGGTGGTCACCCGCTCCTACGTCCCGGCCGGCGGGGGCGAGGACACCGCGGGCCAGCTGGTGGCCGACTTCGCCGACGAGATGACCGCGCGCCGGGCCTTCGAGGTGCTGAAGTCCTGGCGGGCCGACTGCGAGGAGCAGCTGCAGCGCTACGAGCGGCGTGAGGTCGGCTCGTTACAGGCGGCCGGCCCGGGCAGCTGGTACCTGCTCGGCTACGGCCCGGCCGCGAGCGACCCGGACGCCGGGTACGTCGACGCCCAGGGCCTGGTCCGGGTCGGCTCCCGGATCGCGGTGCTGGAGATGCGCGTGGTCGGCGAGGAGGGCGAGGACCCGGGCGACGCGATGGTGACCGCGGTCGAACGCGCCGCCGGCCTGCTCGGCTGACCGCCATCCGGTCGGCCCTGCTCGGGCGGGCCGGATCCTCGACCTGTGGCATCACCCGCAGGTGCTCAGCCCTCGAGACCTGCCGCCGATGCCACAGCACCTCCGGACCGGCGCGGCCGCTACTCGGGCACGGTCGCGTCGAGCAGCGCGAGGTCCTCGTCGCTGATCCGCAGCTGCACCGCGCGGGCCGAGGCCGCGATCGACTCGGGCCGGCTCGCGCCCGGGATCGGGATGACCACCGGCGCTTGGGCGAGCTCCCACGCCAGCGCGACCTGCTGCGGAGAGGCGTCGTAGCGCTGACCCACCTCGGCGAAGGCCGCGAACCGGTCGCCGAGGTCGCCGGCCTCGCTCATCCCGCCCAGCGGGCTCCACGGCAAGAACGCGATCCCGAGCTTCTGGCACAGCTCGAGCTCGGGCTGGGAGCTGCGGAACTTGGGCGAGAACTGGTTCTGCACCGCGGCCAGCCCGTCCCCGAGGATCTCGTGCGCCAGCTCGATCTGCGCGGGGTCGGCGTTGGAGATTCCCGCGCGCACGATCAGCCCGTCGTCGAGCAGCGCCCTGAGCCCACCGAGGGTGTCGGCGTAGTCGACCTGCGGGTCCGGGCGGTGGTGCTGGTAGAGGCCGATCGCGTCGACGCCGAGCCGGCGCAGGGAGGCCTCGCACGCCCGCCGGAGGTACTCCGGCCGCCCGTCGAGCTCCCAGGCCGTGCCCACCCTCGTGTGACCGCCCTTGGTGGCGACGAGCACACCGCTGGTGTCGCTGCCGTAGCTGCGCAGCGCCCGCGCGATCAGCTCCTCGTTGTGCCCGAGGCTGGCCTCGTCGACGGAGTAGGCGTCCGCGGTGTCGATCAACGTCACGCCCTCATCGAGGGCCTGGTGGATCGTGCGGACCCCGAGGTCCTCGTCGTTGTGCTCGCGGACCGACATCGGCATCGCGCCGAGACCGATCGCACTGACCGCCATGTCTGCGATGTGTCGCTGCTCCATGGCGCCACCTTATGGGGCGGTCTGGCACCATCAACCCTGTGACCGAGGTGGCCAGCCCGTTGGACCGGATGTGGAGCAAGGGCAGGACGTCCGCCCGCCAGCGTGTGGCCCGGCTGCGGTCGAAGGCCTGGCACATCGGCCAATGCGCCGTCGCCGCGGCGGTGGCCTGGGTGGTCGCCAAGGACGTGCTGGGCCACGACGTGCCGTTCTTCGCCCCGATCGCCGCCGTGGTGAGCCTGGGTACCTCCTACGGCCAGCGGCTGCGCCGGGTGGCGGAGGTCACCGTCGGCGTCGCGGTCGGGGTGTTCGTCGCCGACCTGCTGGTGATCATGATCGGCGACGGGTGGTGGCAGCTCGCGCTGATCGTGGCCCTGGCCATGTCCGCAGCGGTGCTGGTCGACACGGGAGGCCTGCTCGTCACCCAGGCGGCGGTTCAGTCGATCATCGTCACCACGCTGCTGCCCGACCCGGGCGCGGCGTTCACCCGGTGGACCGACGCCCTGGTCGGTGGCGCGGTCGCACTCCTGGCCGCCGCGGTCGTGCCCCGCGCCCCGCTGCGCCGACCGCGGGAGAGAGCCGCCGTGGTGATCCACAAGATCGCCTCCCTGCTGCGCGCCGCGTCGCAGTCCGCGGTGGACGGGGACATCGACCGGGCGCTGGACGTGCTCGCCAACGCGCGCACCACCGACCCGTTGATCCGCGAGCTTCAGTCGGCCGCGGACGAGGGCCTCTCCGTGGTCGCTTCCTCGCCGTTCCGGCGGCGGCACAAGGGCCGGGTGCGGCAGATGGCCGAACTCGTGGAGCCGATGGACCGGGCCATGCGGAACACCCGGGTGCTGGTACGCCGGGTGGCGGTCTCGATCTACCACCGCGAGCCGCTCCCCCGCTCCTACGCGCTGCTGTGCGCGGACCTCGCCGACGCCACCGACGAGCTCGCGGACCTGCTCGGGCAGGACGAGATGCCGGTGGACGCGCGCGGATCCCTGCTGCAGATCGCCGAGGCGACCGCCCAGGTCGAGCGCACCATGGACCTGTCCGCGGACGTCGTGCTCGCGCAGATCCGCTCGATCGTCGTCGACCTGCTCCAGGTCACCGGCATGGACGTGCTCGAGGCGACCGACGCGATCCCCCCGCCGCGTCGCTGACGCCGGGTCTAGGGTGGTGGACGATGTCCGAGACACCCCGACACCGGCGACCGGCCATGCCCGGCGCGGCACACTTCGAGACCCTCCAGGGCGAGGACGACCCGGCGACCCGCAGCGAGGCCGCGGACCGGGCCGCCACCCTGCTGGTCCGCGGTGCCCACGACACCGACGACGAGGCGGTCGTGGCCCGGGTGGTGGCGCTGGCCGAGACCGAGGGGCTCGACACCCTCGCCGACCTCTGGGCCGGCTCGCCGCCCGACTCGCTGGCCGGCTGCCTGTGGCGGCTCTACCTGCTCCGGGCCTGGGTCTACGCCGACCCGGCTGCGGCGGCGCGCGAGTTCGACCTGGGCCGCACGCACACCCCGGTGCACGAGGCGGTGGCCGGTGTGGTGGACCCGCCCGGCCCCGACGAGGTCCGGCAGCTGGTGGACCAGGTGCTGCGCGGCGTGGTCATCGGCGACTTCGCCGACACGCTGTTCCGGGCGGCTGCGTTCGCCCGGGTGACGGCCGCAGGCCGGGCTCACCGGGGAGGCACGGAGACCGGGTCGACGTACGCCTCGGACCTGTCCGCCTCCCGGCTGGTCACGATGGCCGAGCAGCTCGAGCACGCCGGGCGTCTGGAGCTCGAGGGACACCTCGCCTGACCTCGACATTGCCCTGATCACACCGGTTCGGCTCGGATCGTGGGCTCATGGCTTGTAGACTCGACCAAGTGCCGGGCCGCGGCAGCCCCGGGTCCCAAAATTAGCCGCTACGAGCGGCCACGCGCCGTGAGGCGCTCCCGGTCCGGCACGCACACGTGGGCGAGGGCCCGTCGACACCGTCGGCGGGCCCTCGTCATCTGTCCAGGGCGGCGCGGGCCACCGCGACCTGCGCGGCCAGCCGGGCGTTCGCCAGCACCAGCGCGACGTTCGTGGCCAGGCTGGCGCCGTGGGTGTGCTCGTGGAACCAGGCGAGCAGGAACGGCGTGGCCTCCTTGCCACGCACGCCCGCCAGCTCCGCCGCGGCGAGGCCCGCCTCCAGGGTCCGCTCGTGCAGCGCACGGTCCATCTCGTCGGCCTCGGCGACCGGGTTCGCCACCACCACCGCCTGCCGCAGACCCAGTCCGTCGCGATGGGCGGCGACCCGTGCCACCTGCTCCGGCGAGTCCAGCCGCCACGGCACCGGCAGCCCGGTGTCGCGGACGTAGAAACCGGGGAAGTCGTCGGTGCGGTAGCCCACCACGGTCACCGACAGCGACTCCAGCCGCTCGAGGGTGGCGGGCACGTCCAGGATCGACTTCACCCCCGCGCACACCACCGTGGTCGGCACCGCCGCGAGCGCCGCGAGGTCGGCGGACTCGTCCCAGCTCTCCCGGGCGCCGCGGTGCACGCCGCCGAGACCACCCGTGGCGAAGACCCGGATCCCGGCTCGATGGGCGAGGTACGACGTGGCGGCGACCGTCGTACCGCCGGTCAGGCCGAGCGCGGTCACCGGGCCCAGGTCGCGCACGCTGGTCTTGACGACGTCGCGGCCCCCGGCCACCCGGGCCAGAGTGTCGTCGGACAGACCGACGCACACCTCGCCGTCGAAGACCGCGATCGTGGCGGGCACCGCGCCGGCACGCCGCACCTCGTCCTCGATCGCACGCGCGGTGCCGGCGCTGGACTCGCGCGGCAGGCCGTGGCTGATGATCGTCGACTCGAGTGCGACGATCCCGAGCCCCGATGCACTAGCGTCGGAGACCTCTTCGGAGACACGGAGGGGCAGGTCGGGTCGGGTCATCCGGGCATTGTGCCCGAGCCCGGCGGTGGGGAGCAGGAGGAGCGCGGTGCTGGTCTCGTGCCTGGGCGACATCATGCTCGACGTCATCGTCGACGTGCCCGGCGGCCTGGTCCCCGACGACGACTCCCCCGCGCACATCACCTTCGCCGCGGGTGGTCAGGCCGCCAACGTCGCGGCCTGGGTGACCGCGTTCGGCGGCCTCGCCCGCCTGTTCGGACCGCGCGCGCAGACCGGCCCGGGTCACCTGGTCGACGAGGCGCTCTCGGCGGCCGGGATCGAGGTGCACGGTCCGCTCACCGGCCGGGCAGGGGCGGTGATGTCCCTGGTGGCCGACGGCTACCGTTCGCTGGCCTCCGACCCGGGCGCCCCCGAGTGGCTCGACGCGGTCCGGCCCGGAGCCTGGCTGGCCGACGCCGACTGGCTGTTCGTCTCCGGCTACGCCCTGCTCCGTGCCGCGCACCCCGAGCACGTGCTGGAGGTCGCCGAGGTCGCCCGGGCCGCGGGCACGAAGGTCGCCGTCGACCTGTCCTCTGCCGCGATGATCGAGGACTTCGGCCCGCCTCGGTTCCGCGAGCTGTGGCAGGGGCTGCAGCCTGCGGTCGTCCTCGCCAACGAGCAGGAGTGGGAGGCCACCAGCTGGGGCGTGTCCGAGCATGTCGGGGCGTTCGGCGCCGGCGGCACCAGCGTGCTCGCCATCAAGCAGGGGTCGCGCGGGTGCACCTTCGTCATCGACGGCATCACGGACCATCGGCCCCCGGTGTACGG
>DATIBI010000304.1:0-4545 GCA_035457605.1 Nocardioidaceae bacterium | reverse complement strand
GCCGGCATGCCGAGCTGCTGTGCCACTACATGGGCGAGGAGCGGGGCTGCAAGGAGTTCCGCAAGCACGTCTCGTGGTACCTCAAGGGTTTCCGCGCGGGCGGGGAGCTGCGCCGCTCGCTCGGCCTGGTCACCTCGCTGGTCTCGCTCGACCGCCTGCTCGCCGAGCTCGACCCCGACGAGGCGTTCCCTGTGGCCGAGCTCGGCACGCCGCGCGGACGCCAGGGCAGTCCCCGCCGCGTGGTGCTCCCCGAGGGCTGGCTCGACGACACTGACGGCACCGGCTGCGGGCTGCGCGAGGACGCCGCGGAGCACTCCGGCGGGTAGCCGGGCGCGAGGGTCCGATCCGAGGGTCCGGGCGGGCTCGGAACGCCCCCGGATCGGCCTCGGACAAGGCCTCGGAACGAGTTCGGGCGCGGTGACGCTCGCCACCGTCGGCCGACCCCTTCCCAGGCGCGAACAGGTGCAAACCCGGCGGCCAAACCGGACCAAACCGGACCAGCCAGGCGGCTTGACGATGTGCTTCCCGCCGTTCACTTGTGCTTCACTCGGGCGCTGAGGAATTGCTGTCGACACCCCTGGTTGGTGATTCTCCGTGGCGTCATCCCGCCACAAGCACGTGCTCACTCGCACGTCCCCGCCCGTCTCGCGCCGCCTCATCCGGGTAGCTCTGCCCGTGGCTGCCGTCGCGACCCTGGCGAGCTCCGCCGCGGCGTTCGCCTGGACCGACGACGCCGAGCCCCAGTCCGCCGTGGCGATCTCCCGCGACGTCGAGCCGCAGGTCACCCCCGAGCCGGTGAGCGTCCGCGTCGAGCCGATCTCCCGGTCCGAGGAGCGGGTCCGGCTCGAGCCCAAGCCCCCCGAGGTGGTCGACCACGCGTACGCGACCACCAAGCTGAACATCTGGACCGGCCCCGGCGAGAACAGCACGTTCCTCGGGGTCGTCGACTGGGCCGAGAAGGTGGCCGTCAGCGGCGAGACCCAGGGCGCGTGGGCCGAGATCGTCGTCGACGAGAAGTCCCGCTGGGTCCGTGCGGAGTACCTCGCGGAGCAGAAGCCCAAGCCCGAGCCCGAGCCGGAGCCCGAGGTCGAGGCCGCCGCCGAGCCTGCCGCCCCCGAGACCGGTCTGTCCACGGCCCCCTGCGCGACCGGGTCTGATGTCGAGAGCGGGCTGACCAGCAACGCCGTCGCGGTGCACCGCGCGGTGTGCGCGGCGTTCCCTGAGGTCAGCAGCTACGGCGGTGTCCGTCCCGGTGACGACGGGGAGCACGGCACCGGCCAGGCTCTGGACATCATGACCACCGACGGCGACGCGATCGCCGCGTTCGTCCAGGAGAACGCCGACGAGCTCGGGGTCAGCTACATCATCTGGGCGCAGGAGATCTGGTCGGTGGAGCAGGCCAGCGAGGGTTGGCGGTACATGGAGGACCGCGGCTCGACCACGGCCAACCACTACGACCACGTGCACGTCACGGTGTACTGACCGCGCGGCACCGTCCCGGCCGGGCTCCGCGGGTGCCCGCCCGGGACGGGTTCGTCGGCACGACCGCCGCGCGCGGGGCGTCGGACTGTGGTGGGTGGACCGGGGCTGTCGGAGGCGGGCAGTAGGGTCACCGGGATGGGGTCGACCACGAAGTACGACGAGGCCTCGTGCGCCCGCTGGGTGGACGAGCCGCCCAAGCGCGCCGAGCGGACCCCGTTCGAGCGTGACCGGGCACGCCTCGTGCACTCAGCGGCGCTGCGCCGGCTGGCCGCCAAGACCCAGGTGGTCGGGCCGCAGACCGACGACTTCGTCCGCAACCGGCTCACCCACACCCTCGAGGTGGCGCAGGTGGCGCGGGACCTCGGCAACACCCTGGGCTGCGATCCCGACATCGTCGAGACGGCGGCGCTGGCCCACGATCTCGGGCACCCTCCCTTCGGGCACAACGGCGAGCGTGCCCTGGCCGCGCTCAGCGAGGACTGCGGCGGCTTCGAGGGCAACGCCCAGACGCTGCGGATCCTGACCCGGCTCGAGGCCAAGTCCGTCGCGCCGGACGGGCGGTCGGTCGGCCTGAACCTGACCCGGGCCACGCTGGACGCCAGCTGCAAGTACCCCTGGCCCCGCGCCGAGGCGCCCGAGCCGCGCGGGATGCACGCCGACGGATCCGTGCGCGCGGTCCGCAAGTTCGGCGTCTACGACGACGACCTGCCGGTGTTCCGGTGGATGCGGGATGGCGCCGACGCCGGGCAGCGGTGCATCGAGGCGCAGGTGATGGACCTCGCCGACGACGTCGCCTACTCGGTGCACGACCTCGAGGACGGGGTGGTCGCCGGCCGCATCGACCTGACCGTGCTCGGTGACCCCGGGACCCGGCGCGAGGTGTGGGACACGGTCCGCGACTGGTACCTCCCCGACGTCACCGACGACGAGCTCGACGCCGCGGTCCTGCCACTGTTCACCCTGGGCTCATGGCCGCGGAGCCGGTACGACGGGCGCCGCCCGTCCCAGGCCGCGCTGAAGAACCTCACCAGCGAGCTGATCGGCCGGTTCTGCACCAGCGTGCAGCGGGCCACCCGCGACAAGTACGGCCCCGGCCACCTGACCCGCTACGCCGCCGACCTGGTCGTGCCCCACGAGACCGGGCTGGCGATCGGCGCGCTCAAGGGCGTGGCCGCGCACTTCGTGATGCGGGCAGACGACCGGGTGGCGCTGCTGTCGCGGCAGCGCGAGATGGTCACCGACCTGGTCACCGCGCTGCTGGCGCGGGGACCTGAGGCGCTGCAGCCGGCGTTCCGGGAGGACCACGCCGCGGCGGACTCCGACGCCGCCCGGCTGCGCGTGGTGGTCGACCAGGTGGCCTCGCTCACCGACGCCTCGGCAGTGCAGTGGCACGCCCGGCTCTGCTGAGCTCGATCTCGAACGCCACGTGCGTGCCCTCGGCCCGGGTGGCGCCGGTGGCCCGCCAGCCCATCCGCTCGTAGAACGCGTGCCCCTGCTCGTAGCCCGCGGGGGTCCACAGCACCGCAGTGGGATAGCCGTCCTCACGGAGCGCCCTCAGCGCCTCGGTCATCAGCGCCCTGCCCACACCCGAGCGCCAGTGTTGCGGGTCCACCGCGATCGTGTCGAGCTCACCGAGCCCGGGATCGACGGGGTCGCGGCTCGGGCACACCCCGGCGAAACCGGCCGCCTCTCCCTCGAGCTCGGCCACCCACCAGCGCGCCCTGCCGTCGATCAGGTCGGTCGACCAGCGGCTGATCTCGGTGTTGGTCAGGGACCTCCGGCCGAGCAGGTTACCGAACCCTTCGTTCCAGCTCTCCACGTAGATCCTGGCCACCTCGGGGGCGTCGGCGACGGTCGCGGTGCGCACGGAGACGGGGCGGGGCGGGGACATGCGGCCGAGTGTGCCCGACCGGGCAAGACGGGCCGGTGACCGGTTGGGGACTCATGCCCCGAGCCGGGGGAGCCGGACCGTAGACTCGGCGCCGTGGCCGGGCTGATTCGTGACGAGGACATCGCACTCGTGCGCGAACGCGCCCGGATCGACGAGGTCGTCTCCGCCCACGTCACGCTGCGCAACGCCGGCGGTGGCTCGCAGAAGGGGCTGTGCCCGTTCCACGACGAGAAGTCCCCGTCGTTCCACGTGACGCCGACGCGGGGGTTCTACCACTGCTTCGGCTGCGGCGAGGGCGGCGACGTCATCGACTTCGTCCAGAAGATCGAGGGCCTCGGCTTCACCGACGCCGTCGAGCGGCTGGCCGACAAGTACGGCGTGCAGCTGCGCTACACCGAGGGCGACGGCCCCTCCCGGCCGCGCGGACCGTCCAACCAGCGGCCACGGCTGGTGGAGGCGCACAAGCTCGCCGCGGAGTTCTACGTCGACGCGCTCTCCTCACCCGAGGCGCTCGCCGCACGGCAGTTCCTCTCCGAGCGGGGCTTCGACAAGGAGGCCGCCGAGCGGTTCGGCGTCGGGTTCGCGCCCCGCGACGGTGACGCGCTGTTCCGGCACCTGCGGCAGAAGGGCTTCAAGGACGAGGAGCTCGTCACCGGCGGCCTGGTCGGTCAGGGACAGCGCGGCCACTACGACCGGTTCCGGGGCCGGCTGCTCTGGCCGATCCGCGACGCCTCCGGGGACACCATCGGGTTCGGGGCGCGCCGGATCTTCGACGACGACCGGATCGAGGCCAAGTACCTCAACACCCCCGAGACCCCGATCTACAAGAAGAGCCACGTGCTCTACGGCATCGACCTGGCCCGCCGCGACATCGCGCGGGCGTCGCAGGCGGTGGTGGTCGAGGGCTACACCGACGTGATGGCCTGTCACCTCGCCGGCGTGCCGACCGCGGTCGCCACCTGCGGCACGGCGTTCGGCGAGGACCACGCCCGGGTCGTGCGCCGGTTGCTCAACGACCACGAGGAGTTCCGCGGCGAGGTGATCTTCACCTTCGACGGCGACGAAGCCGGGCAACGCGCGGCACTACGGGCCTTCGGTGGCGACCAGCAGTTCGTTAGCCAGACCTACGTCGCGGTGGAGCCCGCAGGCCTCGACCCCTGCGACCTGCGGCT
>DATIBI010000303.1:0-5980 GCA_035457605.1 Nocardioidaceae bacterium | reverse complement strand
GCGATGGCCAGCCCGACCCAGGGCAGCTCGCCGCGGGGCGCGTCGATCCGTCGCAGCGAGGTCCACGAAGCCACGCAGAACATGAGCAGCGCGAACGCCAGCGACCACCACACCGAGCTCAGGGCGGCCGTGATCACCAGGGAGACCGCGGCGAGCTGGACCACCGCCCGGGCGGCGGCGGTCACGTGGTTGCGCTCGACCCCGAGGTGTCCGACGTACGACGCGGTGACCGCCACGGCGACCAGCACGAGCAGGACGACCGCCAGCCGCCAGTCCGGGTCGGGGGCGATGGAGGCGGCCGAGGTCACGACCTGGCGGCCAGCGCGCGCGACGAGGCCGAGCCGTAGCGACGGTCCGGGTTGGCGCCGATGGCGTCCGCGCTGGCCTTGCGCTTGCCGGTCGCGGCCTTCTTCGCCCGCACCGGCCCGCCCGACCTCTGGGCGCCGGCCGCCCGCTTCGGGGCGGGCGCCGGCTGCTTGGCGTCGGAGGCGCACTCGGTGAGGAACTCGTCGAGGATCCGCCAGGTGGTGGCCCGGGCAGCGCGGCCGGTGAGCATGCCGAGGTGGCCACCGGGGACCACCTCGAAGCGCGCCCGCTCCACGTTCGGGACCAGGTCCATGATCGGCTGGACGCACTTGACGGGGGCGATGCCGTCCGAGGCGCCGCCGAACGCCAGCAGCGGAACCCGCAGGTTGGCCAGCGAGATCTCCCGGTCGTTGTCCATGCGGACCACTCCGGTGGCGAGCTGGTTGCCCTTGAGGATCCGGTGGTAGAGCTGCCCGAACGTCCGGCCCGGGTAGGCGATCATGTTCGCGGTGAACCGGTCGACCGCCTCGATCTGGGCGAGGAACTCGGTGTCGTCGAGGTTGAGCGCGATCGCCACCGGCTTGGTCACCATCTTGTTGAAGCTCGAGAGCTGGAAGGCGCGCTTGACCAGCGGCTTCGGTGCCCCGCCGAGCAGCCGGTAGAGCTGGGTGACCAGCCCGCCGCCGTCGGTGATGTTGAGCAGCGGGCGGATCGGCGCGACCAAGGGCACCTGCTTGACGTCGATGGGGGAGCCCACGACGGTCAACGAGGCGATCGGCAGGTCGTGCTCGTCGGCGGCGGTGAGCAGGGCGAAGATCCCGCCCAGGCTCCAGCCGACGAGGTGCACCGGGCGGCCACCGGCGTGCGCGCTGACCTCGCGGATCGCGGCCGGGATCACCTCCTCGACCCAGTGCTCCATGCCGAGCGTGCGGTTGGCGAACGACACCTCGCCGTACTCGACCAGGTAGGTCGGCCGACCCTGGGTGACCAGGTGCTCGACCAGGGAGCAGCCGCGGCGGAGGTCGAAGCAGAGCGCTGGGGCGGCCAGCGGCGTCACGAGCAGGACGGGGTCGCCGTGCTCCTGCGCGGTGCGACGAGGCCGGTAGTGGTAGACCTCCCGCAGCACGCCGTCGTCGATCAGGGTCCTCGGCATCGGTCGGAGATCAGCCAGCCCGCCGTACAACATCTTGTGGGCCACGTTGCTGGCTGCGGAGACGACCTGGTCCGGCTTGGGGATCAGATCCATGGCGCGAGGATACCCGCGCGGGGTACATAGCGGACAGAGGCGCGAGTGGTGATGTAACCCTCAGTTACCGCCCGAACCGTCGCTTCAGCTCCGGCTCGCGGGGCGGACCTGCTTGTGGTGCATCGGCCGGGTCTCGCCCAGCACCTCGAGGAACCCCGAGGCCCAGTCCTTCACATCGTGCTCACGGATCGTCTTGCGCATCGCCTTCATCCGCCGGCGCAGGTCCTTGGCGTCCGCCTTCATCGCCTCGAGCATCGTCGACTTCATGCCGTTGATGTCGTAGGGGTTGATCAGGAAGGCCTGTCGCAGCTCGTCGGCAGCACCCGCGAACTCCGACAGCACCAGCGCGCCGTCCTCCTCGTAGCGGCAGGCGACGTACTCCTTGGCGACCAGGTTCATGCCGTCGCGCAGCGGCGTCACCACCATGACGTCCGCCGCCCGGTACAGCGCGGCCATCTCGTCGCGCGGGTAGGAGGAGTGCAGGTAGTTGATCGCCGGTCGGCCGATCTTGCCCAGGTCGCCGTTGATCCGGCCCACGAGCAGCTCGATGTCGTCGCGGAGCACGCGGTACTCCTCGACCCGCTCCCGGGACGGGGTGGCCACCTGGACGAACACCGCGTCGTCGACGTCGATGAAGCCCTCGTCGAGGAGCTCGCCGTAGGCGCGCAGCCTCGCGTAGATGCCCTTGGTGTAGTCGAGCCGGTCCACCCCGAGCAGCACCCGCTCGGGGTTGCCGAGCTGCTCGCGGATCTCCTTGGCCCGCTGCTGCACCGCCTCGCTGCGCGCGAGCTCCTCGAGCTCGGCGACGTCGATCGAGATCGGGAACGACGCGGCCTGCACGACCCGGCCGTCGGGCAGGTAGACCATGTCCCGATGGGTCTTGTGGCCGACCCGCTGCCGGACCAGCCGGACGAAGTTCTGGGCCGCCCCGGGGCGCTGGAAGCCGACCACGTCGGCGCCGAGGAGCCCCTCGAGGATCTGCCGGCGCCAGGGCAGCTGCTGGAACAGCTCGGCGGGCGGGAACGGGATGTGCAGGAAGAAGCCGATCCGCAGGTCGGGCCGCAGCTCACGCAGCATCGCCGGCACGAGCTGCATCTGGTAGTCGTGCACCCACACCATCGCGTTCTCGGCGGCCACCTCGGCGGCCTTCTCCGCGAACCGCCGGTTCACCGTGACGTAGGAGTCGAACCACTCGCGGTGGAAGGCGGGCTTGGCGACGACGTCGTGGTAGAGCGGCCACAGCGTGGCGTTGGAGAAGCCCTCGTAGAACTCCTCGACCTCGGCCTCGGTCAGGGAGACCGGCACCAGGGACAGGCCGTCCTCCACGAACGGCTCGAGGTCCTCGTCGGTGCCGCCGGGCCAGCCGATCCAGGCGCCGT
The DNA here is from genome assembly GCA_035457605.1 of Nocardioidaceae bacterium. Lineage (GTDB taxonomy): Bacteria > Actinomycetota > Actinomycetes > Propionibacteriales > Nocardioidaceae > Nocardioides_C. Next base: position 3,049 of record DATIBI010000303.1, on the reverse strand, counting down.
CGTTGGCGCGCATCACCGGCTCGATCGCCGTGACCAGGCCGCCGGGGGACCGCCGCCAGTCGACCGAACTGTCCGCGTTGACGACCCGGTCGACCGGGAGCCGGTTGGCCACGATCACCAGCTCCGCGGTGTGGTGGGGAGTGGAGGTAGTCGTCACGCCTTCGACCCTAGTGGGTGCGGGGAAACAACGGGACCTTCGGCGGGGCGGAAGTCCCTTCTCCCGGCCCGGCGGCGGCGCTGACAGTGGGGACATGGGCGACGCGCCGCCGGTGGTGCTGTCCGGCCTCGGCAAGAGGTTCGGCCGCACCGTCGCGCTCGAAGCGGTCGACCTGGTCCTCGAGCCCGGGGAGATCTTCGGCTACCTGGGTCCCAACGGCGCGGGCAAGACCACCACGCTGCGCGTGATCATGGGGCTGCTGCGCCCCACCGCGGGGACGGCGTCCGTGCTCGGGCTGGACTCGTGGCGCCAGGCGGGGCAGGTGCACCGCCTGGTCGGGTACGTCCCCGGTGAGCCGGCGCTCTACCCCCGGCTCACCGGCCGGCAGCACCTGGAGTACGTCGGGCACCTGCGCGGCCTGCGGCACGACCTCGGTGGCGCCGCCACCGCGTCCCGGCTCGACCTGGACCTGGACCGCCCGGCCGGGGCGCTGTCCCGCGGCAACCGGCAGAAGCTGGCGATCATGCTGGCGCTGCTCGGTGAACCGGCGCTGCTGGTCCTCGACGAGCCGAGCAGCGGGCTGGACCCGCTGGTGCAGCAGGAGTTCCAGACGATGCTGCGCGAGCACGTCGCCGCCGGAGGCAGCGTGCTGCTGTCCTCGCACGTCCTGGGCGAGGTGCAGCGGATGGCGGACCGGATCGGGGTGCTTCGCCAGGGCCGGCTGGTCGCCGTGGAGCGGCTGCCCGAGCTGCAGGCCAAGTCGTTGCACCGGGTCCGCGCGACGTTCGCGGCGCCGGTCCGGGCGGAGGAGTTCGCCTCGCTCGACGGCGCCCTCGACGTGCAGGTGGACGGCCCGACGCTGACCTGCAAGGCCCCGCAGACCGCGCTCGACGCCGTGCTCAAGGCCGTCGCCCGGCACCCGGTCGTCGACTTCGAGTGCGCGGAGACCGAGCTGGAGGAGATGTTCCTGACCTACTACGGAGGGCAGGGGGCCGGCCGTGCTGAGTAACGTCTTCGCCAAGACGCTCTACGACGAGCGGCGCTCGCTCGTCGCCTGGGTGGTCTCGGTGGTGCTGCTGGTGGCGCTCTACGTGGCGGTCTGGCCGAGCGTGCGCGACCAGCCGGCGATGTCGGACTTCCTCGAGGAGATGCCCGAGGCGTTCCGGGCGCTGTTCGCCACCGCGGGCGCGGACATGTCGACCCCGGTCGGCTACATCCAGATCGAGCTCCTGTCGTTCATGGGACCGCTGCTGGTCATCGGCTACGCGGTGGCCGCCGGAGGCCGAGCGATCGCCGGGGAGGAGGAGCGGCACACCCTGGACCTGGTGCTGGCCACCTCGCTCTCGCGGACCCGGCTGGTGCTGGAGAAGGGGGCGGCGATGGCTGCGGGTGTGCTCGGGCTGGCCGCCGTCACCGGAGTGGCGCTGGTGCTCGAGGGCAGTCTCGCCGACATGGGGCTCGGGGCCGGGCAGGTGTCCGCGACCATGCTGCACCTGGGACTGCTCGGGCTGGTGTTCGGCGCGCTGGCGCTCGCGGTGTCCGGGGCCACCGGGCACCTCGGTGCGGCCCGGGCGGTGCCCGCGGTCGCCGCCGTCGTGGCCTACCTCGTCAACGGGCTGGCCCCGATGGTGGACTGGCTCGAGCCGTTGCAGAAAGCCTCGCCGTTCTACTGGTACGTCGGCCACGACCCGCTGCGCACCGGGGTCGACACCGGCAGCGTGCTGCTCGCGGTGGGCACGTCGGTGCTCCTGTTCGCGGTCGCCGCGATGGCGTTCCGGCGGCGCGACATCGCCACTTGAGCGCCGGAGCCTGGCTCAGACCTCGTCGACGGCGTAGCGCAGGCCGATGTCGGCGCGGATCCGGTCCATCAGCCGCATGATCGCCAGGGTGTCGTCGAGCGGGACGAGCGGGCTCTCGGTCTCCCCGTTGCGCAGGCACCGGGTCACCTCCAGGGCCTCGTTGGCCAGGCCGGTGCCGATGAGCTCCTCGCTGAACGTCTCGGTGTCCCCGTTCGACACCCAGGTCGCGCTGCGCGGGTGGTGGAACCCCTCGTCCAGGTCGATGCGGCCCTGGTCGGTGGCGATCGACGCGGTCCGCGGGGACCAGGCGGTCATCGTGGAGGACAGCGAGGCGACCGCGCCGGAGGCGTAGCCGAGGCTCAGCGACAGGTTCAGGTCGATGCCGCTGGGGGACATGGTCGCCACCGCGTGCACCTTCTGCGGGTCGCCGAGGAACAGGTGCGCGAAGGTGAGCGGGTAGACCCCCATGTCCAGGAGGGCGCCGCCGCCGAGCTCGGGGGCGAGCAGCCGGTCGCTGTCCGGCCGGTCGACCAGGAACCCGAGGTCGGCGCGGACCTGGTGCACGGTGCCGAGGCGCCCGGAGTCGAGCAGCTGCTGCACCCGGCGGATCACCGGGTTGCACCGCATCCACATAGCCTCCATGAGGAAAAGGCCCTTGTCGCGGGCCACGGCGACGAGCTCCTCGGCCTCGCGGGCGTTGAGGGTGAGTGCCTTCTCGCACAGCACCGGCTTGCCCGCCTCGAAGGCGAGCAGCACGTTCTCGTGGTGCAGGGCGTGCGGGGTGGCGACGTAGACGACGTCGATCGCCGGGTCCGCGACGAGCTCCTCGTAGGAGCCGTAGGCGCGGGCGGCTCCGAACTCCGCCGCGAACGCCTGCGCGGACTCGGCTCGGCGGGAGGCGACCGCGGCGATCTCCGCCTCGGGCAGTAGCCTGAGGTTGGTGGCGAAGCCGCGAGCGATCTTGCCGGTGGCCATGATCCCCCAGCGGACCGGCCGGTCCGAGGGGAGCGGCTCGGCACGACGCGGGCCCGGGGTGGTTTGGATCTCGGGCAGGTCGGTAAGGATCGAGGCGGTCACGGCGGACCATTGTGCC
>DATIBI010000302.1:0-9035 GCA_035457605.1 Nocardioidaceae bacterium | reverse complement strand
CCTGCGGTTCATCAACTAGAGGGCGCCCCGGACATGACCAATCTTCACCACCAGACGAGCTCCACCACGCGAATCGAGCGGCACCACTACGACGTCGTCGTGATCGGGGCCGGCGGCGCCGGCCTGCGCGCGGCGATCGAGGCCCGGCTGGCCGGCAAGAAGACGGCGATCATCTCGAAGTCGCTCTTCGGCAAGGCGCACACGGTGATGGCCGAGGGCGGCGTGGCGGCCGCGCTGGGCAACGTGGACGACCGTGACAACTGGCGGGTCCATTTCACCGATACGCTCCGGGGCGGGCAGTACGTCAACAACTGGCGCATGGCCGAGCTGCACGCCCGGGAGGCGCCCGAGCGGGTGCGCGAGCTCGAGGCCTGGGGCGCCCTCTTCGACCGCACCGAGGACGGCCGGATCCTCCAGCGCAATTTCGGAGGCCATCGCTACCCCCGGCTCGCGCATGTGGGCGACCGCACCGGTCTGGAGATGATCCGCACCCTGCAGCAGCGTGCGGTCGCCCTCGGCATCGACGTGTTCATGGAGTTCACGGTCACCGAGGTGTTCCGTGACGGCGACCGGGTCAGCGGCTGCTTCGGCTACTGGCGGGAGACCGGCCGGTTCGTGGTCTTCAACGCCCCGTCCGTCGTACTCGCCACCGGAGGGATCGGCAAGTCCTACCAGGTCACCTCGAACTCCTGGGAGTACACCGGCGACGGGCACGCGCTCGCCCTGCGCGCCGGCGCCAGCCTGATCAACATGGAGTTCGTGCAGTTCCACCCGACCGGGATGGTCTGGCCGCCCTCGGTGCGCGGGATCCTGGTCACCGAGTCGGTCCGCGGGGACGGCGGGGTGCTGCGCAACTCCGAGGGCGAGCGGTTCATGTTCAACTACATCCCGGAGTTCTTCAAGGCCGAGACCGCGGACACGGTCGAGGAGGCCGAGGGCTGGTACACCGACAAGAAGAACAACCGCCGCCCGCCCGAGCTGCTGCCTCGCGACGAGGTGGCCTGCGCGATCAACGCCGAGATCAAGGCCGGGCGCGGCTCACCGCACGGCGGTGTCTTCCTCGACATCGCCTCTCGCCGCGACGCCGAGTTCATCCGCCGCCGGCTGCCGTCGATGTACCACCAGTTCAAGGAGCTCGCGGACGTCGACATCACCGCCGAGCCGATGGAGGTCGGCCCCACCTGCCACTACGTGATGGGCGGCGTGGAGGTCGACGCGGACACCGAGCGCAGCATCGTCGAGGGGTTGTTCGCAGCCGGTGAGGTCGCCGGCGGCATGCACGGCTCTAACCGGCTCGGCGGCAACTCCCTCTCGGACCTGCTGGTCTTCGGCCGCCGCGCCGGGCACAACGCCGCCTATCACGCGTTCCGGGTCCGGGAGAGCCCGCCGCGGCTCACCGACGAGGAGGTGAACCAGGCCGCGGCCACGGCGCTCGCGCCGTTCGAGGAGGAGGGCGGGGAGAACCCGTACACCATCCAGAAGGACTTGCAGGACGTCATGCAGAGGCTGGTCGGGATCATCCGCAAGCACGAGGAGCTGGCCGAGGCGCTGGTGGAGATCGAGCAGCTCAAGCAGCGCGCGAAGCGGCTCACCGTCGAGGGGCACCGGCAGTACAACCCCGGCTGGCACCTCGCCCTGGACCTGTCGAACATGCTCTTGGTGTCCGAGTGCATCGCCAAGGCGGCGCTGGAGCGGACCGAGTCCCGCGGCGGGCACACCCGCGACGACTACCCGGGGCCGGACCCGGAGTGGGGCGCGAAGAACCTCGTGCTCACCCTGGCCGGCGAGTCGGTGGAGCTGCGGCACCAGCCGCTGCCGGTCATGCCCAACGACCTCAAGACCCTGTTCGAGGAGCACTGATGGGCTACCAGCTGAAGATGCGGGTCTGGCGCGGTGACGCCGACGGCGGCGCCCTCGGCGACTACACCGTCGAGGTGGAGGAGGGCGAGGTCGTCCTCGACGCGATCCACCGGCTGCAGGCGACCCAGGCCGGCGACCTCGCCGTCCGGTGGAACTGCAAGGCCGGCAAGTGCGGGTCGTGCAGCGCCGAGATCAACGGCCGGCCACGGCTGATGTGCATGACCCGGCTCGCCGACTTCGAGCCGAGCGAAACGATCACGGTCACCCCGATGCGCGCGTTCCCGGTGATCCGGGACCTCGTCACCGACGTGTCCTTCAACTACGAGAAGGCCAGGGAGCTGCCGGCGTTCGCGCCGACCCCGCGGGACCCCGACGGCAAGCGCCGGATGATGCAGGTCGACGTCGAGCGCGGGCAGGAGTTCCGCAAGTGCATCGAGTGCTTCCTGTGCCAGAACACCTGCCACGTGGTCCGTGACCACGAGGAGAACAAGGAAGCGTTCGCCGGGCCGCGGTTCTTCCTGCGCTACGCCGAGCTCGACATGCACCCGCTCGACACCCACGACCGGCGGGCGCTGGCTCAGCAGGCGGCGGGCCTCGGGATGTGCAACATCACCAAGTGCTGCACCGAGGTCTGCCCCGAGGGGATCAAGATCACCGACAACGCGATCATCCCGATGAAGGAACGGGTCGTGGACCGAAAGTACGACCCGGTCGTCTGGCTGGGGTCGAAGATCTTCCGCCGGGACCGGCGCGAGGAGGTCTGAGGGAGGTACGACGGACATGGTGCATCTGCTCGACCAGGACGAGATCGACCGTGCGCTCGCGACCGAGCTGCCGCTGTGGACCCAGGACGGGGACGCGATCGTCCGCAAGGTGAAGGCCGACTCGTTCATGGACGGGATGCGGCTGGTGCAGCAGGTCGCCGGCGTGGCCGAGGACCTGAACCACCACCCCGACATCGACATCCGGTGGACCACCATCACCTTCCGGCTGTCCACGCACTCCGCGGGCGGGCTGACCGCCGCGGACCTGCGGCTCGCCGGGGACATCGACCGGCTCGCCGGCCGGTAGGGCACCGGCCCCGTCCGACGTACCCTCGAGCCGCGGTGCGGACCACTCGCCCGCCTTACCCTGCAGGGGGTGGTGACCACCAGGCCCGCCCTGCACCGCGCTTCGGTGCGATCGTCATGCGTCCGGGCGGCGTGGACCTGCCGAGCGCAACGAAGCGCGGCAGCCGCCGGGGTCAGCTCATCCGAGCTAGAGGTACATACCCCCGCGCCCGTGGTGCTCCTGATCCTTGTGGCCGGCCTGCTGCTCGGCCTCGCGGGCGGCCTTGAGCGCCTCCTCGGGCACCATGCCCGGCGGCAGAGCCCGGCGCATCTGCTCCAGCTGGGCGCGGGCGGCCATCTGCTGGGCGTAGATCGCGGTCTGGATGCCGTGGAACAACCCCTCGAGCCAGCCGACGAGCTGGGCCTGCGCGATCCGGAGCTCGGCCTCGGACGGTGTCGCGTCGGTGAACGGCAGGGACAGCCGCTCCAGCTCCTCGATCAGCTCGGGGGCAAGGCCCTGCTCGAGCTCCTTGATCGAGGACTGGTGGATCTCCTTCAGCCGGGCCCGGCTGGCCTCGTCCAGCGGCGCGGACTTCACCTCGTCGAGGAGCTGGCGGATCATGCTGCCGATCCGCATCACCTTCGCGGGCTGCTCGACCAGCTCGGTGATCTGGCGCTCGGAGTCGTCGTCCCCGTCGGTGTTGCCGGCCAGGGCCATCCCGTCCGGCCCGATGACGACGATCCTCGGGTCCTCGCCGTTGCCTGCGTCCTCAGGGCTCTTGTCGGTCATGGCGTTCACCTTACGCAGTGAGCAGGATCTTGCCGACGTGCTCCCCGGACTCCATCACCCGGTGCGCCTCCGCGGCCTGGTCCAGGGGCAGGCAGGTGTGCACGACGGGCTTGACGGTGCCGTCGGCGACCAGCGGCCACACGTGCTCGACGACCGAGGCGCAGATCGCGGCCTTCTCCGCCACGGGCCGGGACCGCAGGGTGGTGGCGATGACCGCACCGCGCTTGGCGAGCAGCTTGCCGATGTTCAGCTCACCCTTGACCCCGCCCTGCATACCGATGATGACCAGCCGGCCCTCGGTGGCGAGGGCGGAGACGTTGCGGTCGAGGTACTTGGCGCCCATGTTGTCCAAGATGACGTCGGCGCCGTGGCCGTCGGTGGCCTTCTTGACCTCCTCGACGAAGTCCTGGTCCCGGTAGCTGATCGCGAGGTCGGCGCCCAGCGAGCGGCACAGCTCGAGCTTCTCCTCGCTCCCGGCGGTGGTGATGACGGTGGAGCCGAGCGCCTTGGCCAGCTGGATCGCCATCGTGCCGATCCCGCCGGCCCCGCCGTGGACGAGCAGCGTCTCCCCGGGCTGCAGCCCGGCGATCATGAACACGTTGGACCACACCGTGCAGGCCACCTCGGGCAGGGCGCCGGCGGTCACCAGGTCCACGCCGTCCGGGACGGGCATCACCTGTCCGGCGGGGACGACCACCCTCTCGCCGTACCCACCCCCGGCCAGCAGCGCGCACACCTGGTCACCCTCGGACCAGCCGGAGACGTCCTCGCCCACCGCGCTGATCACCCCCGAGCACTCCAGCCCGAGCACGTCCGAGGCGCCGGCGGGGGGCGGGTAGTGCCCCTGACGCTGCAAGGTGTCGGCGCGGTTCACCGCCGTCGCGACCATGTCGATGACGACCTCGCCCGGTCCAGGGGCAGGATCGGGCAGGTCGGCGACGGTGAGGACCTCGGGTCCTCCTGGCTCGGACGCGATGACGGCACGCATGCCCTCACAGTAGAGGGCTGCCGGCGGCCGCCTTACTCGGTGCCGACCAGGTCCTCCTCGTTGAAGTCGTCCGCGCTGACGTCCTCGCCGCCCCACTTCTCGGCCAGTGCCTGGGCACGCGCAGCCAGCTCCTCGACGTCGGAGGTGCTGCCGCCCCGCAGCGCGGCGGCGTAGCCGACGAGGAACGTGGTGACGGGCGCGGCCGGACGTTCCACCGAGTGCGCGGCGTCGCGAGCGAGATCGAGGATCAGGCCCTCGTCGATCTCGGCGTCGACCTCGAGTGCGTCGCAGAGCTCGTCAATCCAGTCGTGCAGGGTCACGGTTCCCAGAGTTATACGCCTCGGGGGGATTGGCAACCACTTCGCACCAAAACCGACCGGGCGTTTAATGGAGGGACGGGGGTTCTCACCGCGGAGGTGGCGCATGCGCGCCGACACCTCGTTGCCACGCCGCGACCGGGTCGCCCGGATCCTCCTCGCGGTCCTCATCGGCTGCGGCCTGCTCGGCAGCGTGGTGGTCCTGCTCGGGTACGACGGACCGGCCCGCCGTCCTGACGTGGTCGCGTCGAGCGGCCGCGGGGCACCGGACCCGGAGTCGCTCGGCGAGCTGCCGACCGGCGCGCCGCCGACCGTTCCCTACTGCCTGGACGGTCGGCTGCTCCGCGGCGCCGGACCCGATATCGCGCTCCGACACGGGTGCCCGGCCCTGGTGCACCGCGGAGGACGCACGATCGGCACGTTGGGCGAGCGCGTGGTCGTGCCCGGGAGCGGCCGCCTGCTCACGGTCGAGGAGCACGCGTTGCCCTCGGCGGAGGTGGTGCTCAGCCTGGACGGTTCCACCGCGGCCTGGGTGCGCCGTGCGGACCACGGGGCCACGTTGGTGGTGTGGGACCTGGTCTCCGGGGCCGAGGTGGCGAGCACGGCCATGCCGGTGGCCGACCCTCGTGACTTGCTTCCGGGGTACCTGGCCGGGATCGACGACCGGGGACGGGTCTACGTCGGGTCGTTCGACACCCGGCTGTGGGTGTACTCCCCGCGCCGCGACCGGATGCGCGAGGTCACCGACGTCCCGCCCCATCTCGGGGTCACCAACGTGCTCGCCGACGGGGTGGGGCTGCTGGTGCGCACCTGGGGGGCCGGCGGCGCGACCGAAGCGGCCACGTTGGAGGGCCGGGTCACGTCGGACGGCAGGTTCCTCGCGTTGGCGTCCGCGCGGCCCGTCGGCCCCGCGGCGTACTCCCCGGACCGGACGCTGCTCGCCCAGCACACCGCGAACGGCATCTGGGTGCAGGAGACCCGGACTCTGTGGTCGGGCCGCCGGGTCCGGCTCCAGCTCCCGCGCGAGGGGACCCCGCTCGGGAGGCCGGTCTGGGAGAACGACGACGCCCTGCTCGTGCCGTACTGGGCAAGCGGTGCGGAGACCGCGGGGCAGGCGCTGGTGCGCTGCGCCGTCGCCGACGGGTCCTGCGAGGTCACCCTGCCCCTGGGCGAGTGGGTGGTCCTGGGCGGCAGCCCGCGGTGGCCGGTGCTGCGCTGACGGGGCGTCGGCCGTCAGCCGAGCTCGCGCAGGTCGGTCCAGGTGTCCACGTCGCGCGCCTCGTCGCCGTGCGCGGCGACCTCGACCAGGGCGAGGTCGCGCAGCAGCCGACGCAGGGGGAGGCCGCGCTCGTCCTCGCGGGAGGGTGGCCGCACCCGCTCCAGCGCGGTCCGCCGGTAGACCGCGGCAAGCGGTTGCCTTCGCCCGTCCGCGTCGACCAGCAGCGCTCCGTCGTGGTCGCCGACCGCCTCGCACAGCCGGGTCACCGTGGCCGCCCCGACGCGCGGCATGTCGACGGCCAGGGCACAGACCAGGTCGTACTCGGAGCCGAGTGCGTCGACCCCGGCGAGCAGTCCGGCCGCGGGGCCGCCACCGGGCGGGTCCTCCCGCGTCCAGGCCACCTGCCGGGTCGTGGGCCGCCGCTCGCCGACCACGACCACCGCGGTGGCGTCGAGGGTCGCCGCGATCGCGTGCTCGAGCAGGGTCCTGCCGCCGACCTCCAGAGACGCCTTGTCGGCCCCGCCGAGCCGCGCCGCGGTGCCGCCGATGAGGATGACGGCAGCCAGCGTGTCCGAGCGAGGTGGGAGGGTCACCCTTGGAAGTCTGACACCCAGGGATGGCAGGCTGGGGGAGTGTCGTCACTCGAAGTCGCCCTCGTCCAGCAGGCATCCTCGCTCGACCCCGCCGAGAACCGTGACGCCGTCCGGTCCGCGCTGAAGTCCATCGCTGCCCGCGGCCCGGTGCCGGGGCTGGTCGTGCTGCCCGAGGTGTTCGCGCGCGACTTCGGCAAGCCGGGCTCGGACGTCTCCGAGTTCGCCGAGGACCTCGAAGGTCCGTTCGTGAGCGCCGTCGCGGATGCGGCGGCCGAGCACGGTACGACGGTCGTCGCCGGCATGTTCGAGCGCAGCGAGGACGCCGACCGGCCCTACAACACCCTGGTCGTGGTCGGCCCGGACGGGCTGCGCGCGACCTACCGCAAGATCCACCTCTACGACTCCTTCGGCTACCGGGAGTCCGACCGGCTGCTCGCCGGAGGCACCGAGCCTGTGGTCGTCGACGTCGCAGGCGTTCCGGTCGGCCTGATGACCTGCTACGACCTGCGCTTCCCCGAGTTGGCGCGACGGCTGACCGACCGGGGTGCCGAGCTGCTCGTGCTGCCGGCGGCCTGGGTCGCCGGGGAGGGCAAGGTGCACCACTGGCGGACCCTGGTGACCGCCCGCGCCATCGAGAACACCGTCTACGTCGCCGCGTGCGGCCAGCCCGGCCCCCGCTACTCGGGGCACTCGATGGTCGTGGACCCCGCCGGCCGGACGTGCTCGACCGAGGCCGGCGAGGACGAGGCGCTGGTCACAGCCACCGTGGACCATGCCGTGCTCGAGGAGGTCAGGGCGCTCAACCCCTCGCTGGCCAACCGTCGGCTGTGAGCTGCGTTGGTATCCTCGAGTGACGTTCCGGGGGGAGCAGGCGAACCGAGATTCCTAGTGGTGAGGGTATGACCGTGGCACGCGCTGGCCAGCAACAACCTGGTCGCCGTCGGGCGGTACCCGAACCGCGCGCCAAGCGGGGGAGGCTGCGGCACGCCGGCCGGTCGGCTCCGCAGAGCCCCGACCCGCAGAGCCCCGACCCGCAGGCTCCGGACTCGCAGACCTCCGCCCCGTCCACCGCGGGCTCATCGGGCTCCGGGCCCGTCGAGATGCCGCGCGAGCAGCAGACGCGCGAGCAGCAGACGCGGGAGATGCCGACGCTGGCGGGCGGCACGACCCCGGCCGCGCCAACTTCAGCGCCGTCGTCTCCGGCCGCGTCGTCTTCGGCTGCGTCGTCTCCGGCGCCTTCGTCTCCGGCGCCGTCCTCTCCGGCCGCGTGGTCTCCCGCAGCCCCGTCTCCGGCCGCGGCGACTCGGGCCGCGCCGACTCCGGTCGCGGACACCGAGCGGCTCGGGTCTCCGCCCGCTCCGGACGCGGAGGGTGGGCGTTCGGCGACCGCGCACAGGACCGCACCACCCCCGCGTCGTCGCCAGACAGCCGACCCGCGGCCGCCGAGGACCCCGTCGAAGGCATCGTCGCGGCTGAGGTCGCTCACCTGGCACGCGGTCACCACGGTGTGGCTGATCCTCGCCGCCACCGGCGCGGTGGCCGTCCTCACCGCGTGGATGCCGATCCCGGCGCCCGACTACGTGCCCCTGGCCGGAGCGGTCACGCTGACGACCGTCTTCGCGTTCGGCCTCGCCGCCCGCACCGGCGGACGGGCCCTGGTCAGCTCCGGGGTCGCGCTCCTGCTGGCCGGGGGCGCCGCCGTCTCGCAGAACCCGGTGCTGCTCGCCGGGGCCGCCGTCAGCACGGCCGTCCTCGCCGCGGTCCTGGGCGTGATGATCACCAAACCGGCGGCGAAGTTCTCGGGAGTCGTGCGCGAGGTCTCGCTGGCGACCCTGGTCGCCGCGGTCGGCGCGTTCGCCGTGGAGGCCTACCAGGCGCAGGTGTCGCTCGAGCGGATCGGGTACCTGGCGCTGGGGCTCTCCCTCATCGGCGCGCTGGGCCTGGTCTACCGGCTCGGTGCCGGCCTGCACGGCCTCGGCCGACGCGGGCTGGTGATGATCGTCAGCGGCATCGGCCTGCTCACCTTCACCCTGGCCTACACCGAGGCGCTGGCCCACTGGGGTGCGGACGGTCTGACCGACGGCCTCGACGCCGCGGTGGACTGGTGCCGCGCGACGCTGGGAGCGGTACCGAGCCCGATCGAGGTGCTGCTCGGCTTCCCGGCCCTCGCGTGGGGGGTCTCCGGCCGCGCCCGCCGCCGACAGGGCTGGTGGGTGTGC
>DATIBI010000301.1:0-4567 GCA_035457605.1 Nocardioidaceae bacterium | reverse complement strand
TCCCGGAGGGCGCACGCAGCGCCTGGACGATCGGGCCGGAGATGACGGAGGCGTGGTCCATGTGCCGAGTGTGCCCGATGGGGCGAGGCGCACGTCACACGTCGAACGGTGAGAACGGCGTTGACGCGACAATCCGGACTCTTGTTAGGTAAGCCTTACCTAAACTCATCTCGGATCGGAGTTCAGCGTGCCACCCTCCCCTGCTCTCGCGCGCCCGCGCGGCCCCCTTCCACCGGGCGAGCCAGCGACGGTCTTCGACGCGGCCCGTCGCGAGCTCGGCCCCACCCTTCCTCGTCGCGGCGTCGGCAGCGCGGAGGCGCTCCGCCGTGTGACCAGGATCGTCTCCCACCTCGGGCTCGACCTCAGCCACCCGTTCAGCGCGGCGCACCTGCAGCCGCCGGTGCTCGAGGTCGCGGTCGACGCGGACCGGCTGGCCTCGGCGAGCAACGCCTCGATGGACACCTACGACTCCGGACCGGGCACGCTCGAGGTCGAGCGCTGGGTGGTCGACAGCCTGGCTCGGCTGGCCGGCCTGCCGGACCCCGCGACCGGGGTGATGACGCCGGGCGGCTCGATGTCGAACCTGATGGCGCTGATGCTGGCCCGGGACGCGGCCGCCGCCCGCGACGGGCTGGACGTCCGCGAGCACGGGGCCGCGTCCCTGCTGCGGCCGGTGGTGCTCTGCTCGGAGCTCGCGCACTTCTCGGTGCAGCGGGCCTGCGCGGCCCTCGGGCTGGGCGAGGGCGCCGTGGTCGCCGTACCCGTCGACGACGCGCACCGGATGCGCACCGACCTGCTCGCCGCCGAGCTCGCCCGCCCCGACCGCACCCCGGTGGCGGTGGTGGCGACGGCGGGTACGACGGACCACGGAGCGGTCGACCCGCTGCCGGAGCTCGCGGAGCTGACCGCGCGACACGGGGTGTGGCTGCACGTCGACGCCGCCTACGGGTTCGGCACCCTGTTCTCCCGACGCCTGGCGCCGCTGCTCGACGGGATCACCCGCGCGGACTCGATCACCCTGGACCTGCACAAGCTGGGCTGGGTCCCCGCGGCCGCGAGCGTGCTGCTGGTGCGCGACCCCGACGCGTTCCGCGCCACCGACCGGACCGTGGACTACCTGATCCCCGACGACGACGTCGACGCCGGGCTCGCCGGGCTGCTCGGCCGGTCGCTGCAGACGACGCGCCGGCCGGACTGCCTGAAGGTGGCCGCGACGCTGCAGGCCTACGGCACCGACGGGCTCGGCCGGATGGTCGAGCACTGTCACGAGCTGGCCCGGGTCGCCGCCCGCGCGGTGGAGGCGGACCCGCGGCTCGAGCTGGTCGCCGACCCCCGGCTGACCACGCTGCTGTTCCGGTGCGTCCCGACGCGCGAGGTGTGCCCGGACGCGCTGCAGGCGCGGGTACGCCGGGACCTCCTCACCAGTGGACGCGCCCTGGTCGGCCGGACCACCGTCCGGCTCGACGGTGAGCGCCGGACCGTGCTCAAGCTGACCCTGGTCAACCCCGGCACCGATGCCTCGGACGTGGCCGCCCTCCTCGACCTCGTCGCCGAGACCGGGCAGCGGCTGTCCGCGGTGGTCGGCGAGGAGGTGGTCGCATGAGCGTCACCACCGCCCCTGCCCTGGATCGGCTCGCGGACCAGGCGCACCGGGACGCCGTGCTGCGCTGTTGGACCCGCGAGCACGGCATCCCCGTCACCGACGACCTCGACGTCGCGGTCCCCGGTACGTCGGAGCGGCTGCTGGCCCGGGTCGGGCACGCCTCGCGCACCGGGCTGCACGCGTTCGACGACGTGCGCCTGCGCGACACCGCCGGGACCACTCGCGCGGTCGACGCGGTGGACCTGCTCGGCGTGCTCACGACGGGCGCCGATCCCGTCGAGCGGGCGGCGCTGCTGGACCGCACCCGCGAGTCGGTGGCCAACCTGGCCCGGTTCGCGGCCCGGCCCGCCCCGGACCCCGTGGCCGAGGGCGCCTTCCTCGCCGGCGAGCGGTCCCTGCTGCTCGGCCACCGGCACCACCCGGCTCCCAAGAGCCGCGACCACCTCGACGCCGACGACCTCGACGCCTGGTCCCCCGAGCTGACCGGGCGCTTCCGGATGCACTGGTTCGAGGCGCACGTCTCGGTCGTGGGCCACGGGCACGTGCCCTCCCCCTGCCTGGACGGCCACGACGTCCCCTCGCTGCTGGCCCGGGTCGCCGGACGGCCGGCGTCACCGGGGCACGTGCTGCTCCCCGCGCACCCGTGGCAGGCGAGCGACCTGCTGCGCCGCCCGGCCGTGCGCCGCCTGGTCGACGCGGGTCTGCTCAAGCCGCTCGGCCCACTGGGCGACGCCTGGTGGGCGACCTCGAGCCTGCGCACGCTGTACCACCCCGAGCACTCAGTGATGCTCAAGCTCTCGCTGGGTCTGCGGATCACCAACTCGGTCCGCGAGGCCACCGCCACCGAGCTGCGCCGGGGCCTGGAGGTCCACCGGCTGCTCGACACCGGCTACGTCCCAGCCCTGCCGCACGGCTTCACGGTCGTCCGCGACCCGGGCTGGGCCGCGATCGCCGACCCCGCCGACCCGAGCGGCGGCACCCTCACCGGCCTCGACGTCACGGTGCGCGAGGTGCCGCCCGGGCTGGAGCGGACGACGTGCCTCGCCGGGCTGATCGCGCCCGGGGCACCCGACCCCGACGAGCCCGCCGGCTGGCGGCCCAGCCACCTGGCCCGCCGGATCGGTGACGACCCGGCGGCGTGGCTCGCCGGCTACGTGGACCGGGTGCTGGTTCCGATGCTGCACCTGTACGCCGTCACCGGGATCGGGCTCGAGGGCCACCAGCAGAACACGCTGGTCCGGCTCGACCGCGACGGCCAGGTGGCCGGCGGCGCGTTCCGTGACAACCAGGGCTACTACCTGGCGGCTTCCCGGCTCGGTGAGGTGCTGGACGTGACCGAGCAGGGGGAGAGCGCGCTCGCGGTCGTGGACGACGCCGTGGTGGACGACCGGCTCACCTACTACCTGCTGCACAACCAGACGCTGGCGCTGGTCGGGTCGATGGCCGCCGAAGGACTGGTCGCCGAGGACCGCCTGCTCGACGTACTGCGGACACGGCTCGCCGCCGCGCGGCCGGGCCTGGCCGACGCCGGGGCCGCCGGCGCCCGGCTGGTGGACCGATGGCTGGACGCGCACACGCTGCCCTGCAAGGCGAACCTCGCCACCCGACTCTCCGGCATCGACGAGGTGGTCGCCCCGCTCGACGCCCAGTCGGTGTACCTCGACGTACCCAACCCCTTGGCGGTGACCCGATGAGCACCCTCTCCTGGCCGCGCGACCTGCCCGTCGCCGACGGCACCTTGCGCCGCGCCCGACCGGACGACGCCGAGGCGCTGGCCGCGCTGATGGCCGAGCCCGACGTCGACCAGTGGTGGCACCAGGCCTGGCCCGCGCCACGCTGGGCCGCGCACCTGGCCGACCTGACCCGGCACGGTTCCCTGCCGCTGGTCCTCACCGAGGGCCGGACCGTCATGGGCTACGCCGAGGTCTACGTGGTCGCCGACGACGTCCTCGGCGACCACGTCGACCACCTGGACCGTGACCTCGGGGTGCACCTGGCGCTGAGCGAGGCAGCACGGGGCCGCGGGCTCGGGCCGGCCCTGCTCTCCGCGCTGAGGGGCGCCGCCGGCGGCCTGCTCGAGGGCTGCCTCCGGCTGCTCGCCGAGCCCGACGAACGCAACACCCGCTCGCACGCGGCGTTCCGCAAGGCCGGCTTCGAGACCGCCGGCACGGTCCGGCTGCCCGACAAGACCGCCCTCCTCGTCGTCGCGGAGGTGACCCGATGAGCACGCTCGACCTGGCTGCCGTCGGCTGCGGCCCGTTCAACCTCGGCCTGGCCGCGCTCGCCGACCCGGTCCCCCACCTCGACGTCGCGGTGTTCGACCGCGAGCCGGAGCTGACCTGGCACCGCGGCCTGATGCTCGACGGCGCGCTGCTCCAGGTGAGCTTCCTCGCCGACCTGACCACCCTGGTCGACCCCACCAGCGCGTACTCGTTCCTGGCCTACCTGCGCGACCGGGACCGGATGTACCCCTTCTACGTGCGCGAGCAGTTCCACCCCACCCGCGAGGAGTACGAGGACTACCTGCGCTGGGCGGCCCGGCAGCTGCCGCAGGTGCGGTTCCGCCACGAGGTGGCCGAGGTCCGCTGGGACGACACCGCCGAGCTGTTCGAGCTCGACGTCCGCGCCGGCGGGCACACCCGGACCCACCGGGCCCGGCACCTCCTGCTCGGGGTCGGCACCCGGCCGCGGCTGCCCGAGGCCCTGGCCGGGCTCGACCGCGACCACGTGGTGCACTCCTCGGACTACCTGCATCGGCTCGACGACCTGGCCGCGGTGAGCCGGGTCACGGTGGTCGGCTCGGGACAGTCCGGCGCCGAGTGCTACCTCGACCTGCTCCGCCGACGCGTCCCGGGCCAGCGGTTGTCCTGGCTCACCCGCAGCGAGTCGTTCGCGCCGCTCGACTACAGCAAGCTCGTGCTGGAGATGACGACCCCGGAGTACGTCGACCACTTCCACGCCCTG
>DATIBI010000300.1:0-13722 GCA_035457605.1 Nocardioidaceae bacterium | reverse complement strand
GCGAAGGCCTACGCCGCCCGGGCCGAGGCGGCCGGCCTGGAGACCGTCACCCTGCCGGCCACGCGAGGGGCGATCCTGGACCGCAACGGGCTGCCGCTGGCGGAGTCCGTCGACGGGCTGATGCTCGTCGCCGACCCGTCGATGACCGCGGACAACGCCCAGGACATCGCCAAGATCGTCGCCGGCCGGCTCGACGTCGACTACTTCGAGGTGCTCGAGCGCCTGCGCAAGCCGGACTCCCGGTTCCAGTACATCGCCCGCCGGGTGCCCTCGACGCAGGCGCGGGCCGTGGTCGCCGAGATCGAGGAGCGTGGCTACACCGGCATCGACGTCTCCCGCGACCCGGTCCGGGACTACCCGGCCCGCGACGTCGCGGCCAACCTGCTCGGCTTCATGGGCTCGGAGGGCCAGCCGATGGCCGGCTTCGAGCTGCTCTTCGACGACACCCTCTCCGGGACCGACGGCAGCGCCACCTACGAGGTCGGCGGAGGCAACAAGCTCCCGCTCGGTGACAACAGCGTGGTCGAGCCGAGGAACGGCGCCGACGTCTCGCTGACCATCGACCGCGACGTGCAGTGGTACGTCCAGCGCGTGCTTCGCCAGGCCGTCGAGGGCTCCGGAGGCGAGTCGGGGGCAGCGGTCGTCCTCGACAGCCGCACCGGTGAGGTGCTCGCGCTCGCCGACCACCCGACCTTCGACGCCAACCGTCCGCTGTCCTCGCCGGAGGCCGACCTCGGCATGCGGTCGCTGTTCGACGTCTACGAGCCCGGGTCCGTGCAGAAGGTGCTCACCGCGGCGTCCCTGGTCGACGCCGGCAAGGTCAGCCCCGAGACCCGGATCAGCGTGCCGTCGGAGCTGAGGCGGCAGGACCGGGTGATCGGCGACTACTGGGACCACGGCCGACTGCGGCTGACCCTGACCGGCGTGATCGCGAAGTCCTCCAACATCGGCACCGTCCTGGCCGCGGACGAGTTCTCCGCCCAGGAGCTCTACGGCTACCTGGAGGACTTCGGGCTCGGCGCGACCTCCGGGGTCGGCATTCCCGGCGAGGCGCGCGGCCTCCTGCCGGCGTGGGAGACCTGGTCGCAGATCAACCAGGACACCATCTCCTTCGGTCAGGGCGTCTCGGTGAACGCGCTGCAGATGGCCGCCGCGGTGAACGCGATCGCCAACGACGGCGTGCTGGTCACTCCGAGCCTGGTCAAGGGCTCGGCGACGACACGCGGCGGCGTCCGGGTTGGCACCGACACCGCGCAGACCCGCCGGGTGATCAGCCCGCAGGCCGCGCGGGCGACCGCGCAGATGATGGAGGCGGTGACCGACCCCGAGGAGGGCACCGCCCCGTCCGCGGCGATCGAGGGCTACCGGGTTGCCGGCAAGACCGGCACCGCCCAGCGGGTCGGTGAGGACTGCGGCTGCTACGACGGCACGTTCACGGTGTCCTTCGCCGGCTTCGCCCCGGCCGACGACCCGCGGTTCCTGGTCTACGTCGTGGTCCAGGACCCGAAGAACGGCGGCGGTGGTGGCACCATCGGCGGACCCGCCTTCCACAAGATCATGACCTACCTGCTGCGCAAGTACGCCGTGCCGCCGACCGGTGTCCCCGCCCCCGACACCCCTGTCGAATGGTGAGCGCGGGTAACCTTCCGGCGTGCCCGACGTGATCCCGACGCGACCCGCCGCGCCCGCACAGACCTCCCTGCGCACCCTCGAGACCTGGCTCGACGGGGCGCTGGCGCAGGTGCTGAACCCGGATGAGGGCGCCGCGGTCACCGGGGTCAGCCTGAGCACGCAGCGGATCCGTCCCGGGGACCTGTACGCCGCGCTGCCCGGTGCCCGCGTGCACGGCGCGCGGTTCGCCGCGCAGGCGGTGGAGTCCGGCGCGGTGGCGGTGCTCACCGACGCCGAGGGCGCGCCCCTGTGCGCCGGCCTGGGCGTGTCCGTCCTGGTCACCGCGCGGCCGCGGGCGCTGCTGGGTGGCCTGGCCGCCAAGGTGTACGGCGAGCCGGCCGAGGCCCTGCGCCTGATCGCGGTCACCGGCACCCAGGGCAAGACCACCACCACCCGTCTCGCCGAGGCCGGGCTGCAGACCTCGGGCATCCCGACCGCGGTCGTCGGCACCGTGGGGACCCGGATCGACGGCGTCGAGGTGAAGACCGCACTGACCACGCCGGAGGCGCCGGACCTGCACGCGCTCTTCGCGGTGATGCGCGAGCGCGGCGTGCGCGCCTGCGCGATGGAGGTCTCCAGCCACGCCCTGGTGATGGGCCGCGTGGACGGGGTGGTCTTCGACGTCGCCGCGTTCACCAACCTGGGCCGCGACCACCTCGACTTCCACGCCGACGTGGAGGAGTACTTCTCCGCCAAGGCGTCGCTGTTCACGCCGGAGCGCGCCCGCCTCGGCCTGGTCAACGTCGACGACGAGTACGGCCGGCGAGTGCGCGAGGAGGCCACCATCCCGGTGCGCACCTTCTCCGCGACCGGGCAGGAGGCGGACTGGACCGCGCTGGACGTGTCCATGCAGCCGACGGGCTCGACGTTCACCGTGCGCACCCCGGACGGCAGCACGTTCCCCGCGACGGTGCCGCTCACCGGGGACTTCAACGTCGCCAACGCGCTGTGCGCCATCGCCGCCGCGGGGGAGGCCGGGTTCGACCCGGCGGTCGTGGCCGCCGGCATCGGCGGCTCCGGTGGTGTGCCCGGGCGGCTGGAGCAGGTCGACGTGGGGCAGGACTTCCTGGCCGTCGTCGACTACGCGCACAAGCCCGACGCGGTGAGCGCCGCGCTGAACGCGTTGCGCCCGCTCACGCCCGGACGGCTCGTGGTGGTGCTCGGCGCAGGCGGCGACCGCGACCCGGGCAAGCGCCCGCTGATGGGCGAGATCGCCGCCCGGCTCGGCGACGTGCTCATCGTCACCGACGACAACCCGCGCAGCGAGGACCCCGCGGCGATCCGTGAGGCCGTGCTGGCCGGTGCGCACGAGGTCCCGGCCGGCGATCGAGCGGAGGTCCACGAGCGCGGCGACCGGCGTGAGGCGATCCGGCTGGCGGTGTCGCTGGCCGGGTCCGGGGACACCGTGGTGGTCGCGGGCAAGGGACACGAGACGGGGCAGGAGGTGCACGGAACGGTGCACCCGTTCGACGACAGGGACGTGCTGGTGGAGGAGCTGAACGCGCGATGATCGCGATGACCCTGCCCGAGATCGCCGCCGTCGTGGGCGGAACGGTCCACGACGACCCGGGAGTGACCGTCAGCGGCCCGGCGTTCGTGGACAGTCGCGTCGCCGACCTCGGTGGGCTGTTCGTGGCCATCGAGGGTGAGCGGGTGGACGGGCACGACTACGCCCGTGCCGCGCTGTCCTCCGGCGCCGCGGCCGTGCTCGGCTCCCGGCCGCTGGGCCTGCCCATGGTCGTGGTCGACGACCCGCTGGCCGCGCTGGCCGCGCTGGCGCGGCACGTCCTGCGGCAGCTGCCGAAGGTGACCGTCATCGCGCTCACCGGCTCGCAGGGCAAGACCAGCACCAAGGACCTGCTCGCCCAGGTGCTCTCCGCGGCCGGTACGACGGTCGCCACCGCCGGCTCCTTCAACAACGAGCTCGGCATGCCGCTGACCGTGCTGCGCGCGGATCCGGCCACGGAGTTCCTCGTGCTCGAGATGGGTGCCCGCGGCGTCGGCCACCTGCGCGAGCTGTGCGAGATCGCAGCCCCGGACGTCTCGCTGGTGCTCAACGTCGGCAAGTCCCACATCGGGGAGTTCGGCAGTCAGGCAGACATCGCCCGCGCCAAGGGCGAGATCGTCGACGCGCTCACCCCGGAGGGAGTGGCGGTGCTCAACGCCGACGACCCGCTGGTGCGGGCGATGGCCTCCCGCTCGGCGGCACCGGTGCGCACGTTCGGGGAGTCCGCGGCCGCCGACGTTCGGGTCGAGGACCTCGAGGTCGACGTCCTGGGCCGGCCCCGCTTCACGCTCGTCGCCGGCGACCGGCGCGCCGAGGTGAGCATGCGGCTGCTCGGCGAGCACCAGGCGCACAACGCCGCCGCCGCGGCCGCGGTCGCCCTCGCGGTCGACGTACCCCTGGAGGTCGTCGCGGCGGCGCTGTCCGGAGCCGGCCAGGCGTCGAAGTGGCGGATGGAACTGCACGAGCGCAGCGACGGCGTGACCGTGATCAACGACGCCTACAACGCCAACCCCGACTCGATGCGGGCCGCGCTGAAGGCGCTCGCCGCTGTCGGCCGCGGGCGCGGCTCCGGGACGCGCACCGTCGCGGTGCTGGGGGAGATGCGCGAGCTCGGCGAGGCGAGCCGGGAGGAGCACGACACCATCGGTCGCCTCGCGGTGCGCCTGGACATCAGCCAGCTGGTCGTCGTCGGTGAGGCGGCCCGGCCGATGCACCTGGGGGCGTGTCTGGAAGGCTCCTGGGGCGACGAGTCGGTCTTCGTGGAAGGCCCCGCCGAGGCGCTGGACTGGCTCCGGGCCAACCTGGCCGCCGGCGATGTCGTGCTGCTCAAGGCATCGCGCGCGGTGGAGCTGGAGAAGGTTGCCGACGCACTGCTGAACGACCGTACCGACGAAGGAGACGCACACCGATGAGGGCGATCCTGCTCGCCGGCGGTCTTTCCCTGATCCTCACTCTCCTCGGCACCCGGGTCGCGATCCGGGTGCTCGTGGCGAAGGGCTACGGACAGCTGATCCGCGACGACGGCCCGACCACCCACCACACCAAGCGGGGCACGCCGACGATGGGTGGTCTGGTGATCATCGTCTCGGTGGTGCTGGCGTACTTCATCGCCAAGCTGATCACCCAGGACCTGCCGAGCGCGTCCGCGCTGCTGCTGCTGTTCCTGTTCGTCGGGCTCGGCACGGTGGGCTTCCTCGACGACTACATCAAGATCGCCAAGCAACGCTCGCTCGGTCTGCGCAGCAAGGCGAAGATGGCCGGGCAGACCCTGGTCGCGGTGATCTTCGGCTGGCTGGCGATCAGCCCGATGCTGGAGGACTCCCGGGGGGAGACCCCGGCCTCGCGCAGCCTGTCGTTCATCCGCGAGTTCCCCTCGCTCACGCTGCCCGCGCTGGTCGTGATCGTGTTCATCATGCTGATGATCGCGGGGGCCAGCAACGGCGTGAACCTGACCGACGGCCTCGACGGCCTCGCCACCGGCGCGTCGACGATGGTGTTCGGTGCCTACACGCTGATCAACATCTGGCAGAACAACCAGTCCTGCATGCTGGTCCAGGGCCCCAAGTGCTACGAGGTGCGTGACCCGCTCGACCTCGCGGTGGTCGCCTCCGCGCTGACCGGCGCCTGCTTCGGCTTCCTGTGGTGGAACGCCTCGCCGGCCAAGATCTTCATGGGCGACACCGGCTCGCTGTCCCTCGGGGGCGCGCTCGCGGGCCTGGCGATCCTCACGCGCACCGAGCTCCTGCTCGTGGTCATCGGCGGGCTGTTCGTGGTCCAGGCGCTGTCGGTGATGATGCAGGTCGGGTACTTCAAGCTCACCGGCGGGAAGCGGCTGTTCCGGATGGCGCCGCTGCACCACCACTTCGAGCTGAAGGGGTGGGACGAGATCACCGTGGTCATCCGGTTCTGGATCATCACCGGGCTGTGCACGGCCACGGGCCTGGGCATCTTCTACGCGGAGTGGGTGGCCGGCGGATGAGCGCACGACCCGACCTCGAGACCCTGGGCAGGCGCGACTCCTGGGAGGGCGTGCGCGCCGTGGTCGCCGGGCTGGGGGTCTCCGGCTTCGCGGCCGCGGACAACCTGACCCACCAGGGCGCCCACGTCACCGTCCTCGACGAGTCCGACGCCGGCGACCGCGGCGAGAAGGGCACGCTGCTGGAGATCCTCGGCGCCGACGTGCGGCTCGGCACCGGCGCCACCGCCGAGCTGCCCGCCGACGTGGACGTCGTGGTGACCTCTCCGGGCTGGCGGCCCTCGGCGCCGCTGCTGGCCCAGGCGTTCACGCGCGACGTCCCGGTCTGGGGTGAGGTCGAGCTCGCCTGGCGGCTTCGCGACCCCGACCACGCAGCTCCCTGGCTCGCGGTGACCGGCACCAACGGCAAGACCACCACCGTGCAGATGCTCGACTACATCCTGCGCGCCGCCGGCCTGCGCAGCGTGGCCTGCGGCAACGTCGGCCTACCCATCGTGGAGGCGGTGATGGACCCCACCCCCCACGACGTGTTCGCGGTGGAGCTGTCCAGCTTCCAGCTGCACTACACGCGGTCGATGTCCGCGGAGTCCTCGGTCGTGCTCAACGTCGCCGAGGACCACCTCGACTGGTACTCCTCGATGGACGACTACGTCGCCGACAAGGGCCGCATCTACGAGAACGTGCAGCGGGCCTGCGTCTACAACGTCGCGGACCCGGTCACCGAGCAGCTGGTCCGGGAGGCCGACGTCGTCGAGGGGGCCCGGGCGATCGGGTTCACCCTGGGCACGCCGCAGGTCGGGATGGTCGGGCTGGTCGACGACGTGCTCGCCGACCGGGCGTTCATCGAGCAGCGGGACACCAGCGCCGCCGAGCTGTGCACGGTGGCCGACCTGGCCTCCGACGCGCCGCACTTCGTCGCCAACGCCCTCGCCGCCGCGGCGCTGGCGCGCAGCCACGGGGTCAGCCCGGCGAACGTGCGCGACGGCCTGCGTGCCTTCGAGCCCGACGGCCACCGGATCGCCGAGGTCGCGGTGGTCGACGAGGTCCGCTACGTCGACGACTCCAAGGCCACCAACCCGCACGCGGCGCAGTCGTCGCTGATGGCCTACGAGCACGTCGTCTGGGTGGCGGGCGGGCTGGCCAAGGGAGCCCGGTTCGACGACCTGGTCCGGGCCGCGAAGGACCGGTTGCGGGCCGTCGTACTCCTCGGACGGGACAAGGATGTGATCGCGGACGCGCTTTCGCGACACGCCCCCGATGTCCGCGTCATCGCGATCGAGGGCGGGGACACTTCTGTCATGGACCGCGTGGTCGGGGCGGCTGCGGACCTGGCGGAACCAGGGGACACGGTGCTGCTCGCACCCGGGTGCGCGTCCATGGACATGTTCGCCAACTACGGCGAGCGCGGAGACGCCTTCGCCGAGGCGGTCCACCGACTCGGCGCCAGGTAGCCCGGCAGCCCCCACGCTCCCGGGCGGACGAGCGGAAGGGCTGGATGTGACCACCACTGCAGGTCAGCGCCGACCGGGCGCTGTCGCCGGCTGGGTGGCGTCGACCAGACAGGCGCTCGACCGGCCGCTCACGTCGTACTACCTGCTGCTGGGCGCGTCGACGCTGCTGCTCACCATCGGGCTGATGATGGTGCTGAGCGCGTCGAGCGTCCACTCCTACCGGACGTACGACGGCAACAGCTACTACATCTTCTTCCGGCAGCTGACCTGGGTCCTGCTCGCACTGCCGATCGCCTTCCTCGCCACCCGGGTGCCGCACCGGCTGCTGCGGCTGCTCGCCTGGCCCGCGCTGATCGGCTCCACGGTGCTGCTCGCGCTCACGCAGGTCCCCGGGATGGGCAAGGAGGTGGGCGGCAACACCAACTGGCTGGCGCTGGGGCCGCTGGTGATCCAGCCGTCGGAGTTCGCCAAGCTCGCGATCATCCTGTGGTGCGCGGACCTCTACGCCCGCAAGGAGAAGCTGCTCGGCGACTGGAAGCACACGCTGATCCCCGCGGTACCCGTCGCCGGCGCGATCACCCTGCTGGTGATCAAGGGCGGAGACCTGGGCACGGCGCTGGTGCTGTTCGCGATCGTGCTCGGCATGCTCTGGGTCGTCGGGGCCCCGGCCCGGCTGTTCATGGGCTCGCTGCTGGTGGTCGGTGTGCTCGCGCTGTACCTCGCCAGCACCAGCCGGGAGCGCCTGGAGCGGCTGACGAACTTCGTCGACCCGTTCAAGAACTACGAGGGCGCCGGCTGGCAGGCGGCGCACGGGCTGTTCGCGATGTCCAGCGGCGGCTGGTTCGGCAAGGGGATCTCGGCCAGCCAGCAGAAGTGGGGCAGCCTGCCGGAGGCGCACACCGACTTCATCTTCGCGGTGCTCGGCGAGGAGCTGGGCCTGGTCGGCACGCTGCTGGTGCTGGTGTTGTTCCTCACCATCGCCTACGCCGGGATCCGGGTGGCGCTGCGCACCGAGGACCCGTTCGTGCGCTACATGGCGGCCGGGATCACGATCTGGCTGATGGCGCAGATGATGATCAACATCGGCATGGTGCTGGCACTGCTGCCGGTCATCGGTCTGCCGCTCCCGCTCGTGTCATACGGTGGGTCCGCACTCCTTCCGTCGTTGGTCGCGCTCGGCCTGCTCGTGTCCTTCGCCCGGGCCGAGCCGGGGGCGGCCGCCGCGCTGCGCGCGAGGCGACGGCGGCGTGCGGCGGGCGTGACCGCCAACGGACTGTCCAGAAGAGGGAAGTAGAGAGACCTGATGCGTGTACTCCTGGCCGGGGGAGGTACGGCGGGGCACACGTCGCCGTTGCTGGCGACCGCCGACGCCCTGAGGCGGATCGACCCCACCGTGGAGGTGACTGCGGTCGGCACCCCCCGAGGGCTCGAGGTCCGCGTCGTCCCCGAGGCGGGCTACCCGCTGGAGCTGATCCCGCCGGTGCCGCTGCCGCGCAAGCCCTCGGCCGACCTGCTCCGGGTCCCCGTGCGG
This sequence comes from Nocardioidaceae bacterium, assembly GCA_035457605.1. GTDB lineage: Bacteria > Actinomycetota > Actinomycetes > Propionibacteriales > Nocardioidaceae > Nocardioides_C. The sequence goes on along the minus strand of DATIBI010000300.1, from coordinate 5,086 downwards.
CTCAAGGAGGCGGTCTCGGCCGCGCTCGACGTGGTGGACCGGACCAAGCCCGACGTGGTGGTCGGCTTCGGCGGCTACGTGTCGGTGCCGGTCTACCTGGCCGCGCGACGCCGGAAGCTGCCCCTGGTCGTGCACGAGGGCAACGCGCTGCCGGGGATCGCCAACAAGGTCGGCGCCCGGATGACCGCGCACGTGGCCACCAGCTTCCCGAGCACCCCGCTGCCGCACGCCACCTACCTCGGCCTGCCGATCCGGCGGATGATCTCCACCCTGGACCGGCCGGCGCTGCGCGCGGAGGCCCGCGGCACGTTCGGCCTCGACCCCGAGCGTCCGACCCTGCTGGTCACCGGCGGGTCCCAGGGCGCCCGTCGGCTCAACCAGTCGGTCTCGGCTGCCCAGCGCGCCCTCGCCGACGCCGGCGTCCAGGTGCTGCACGTCGTCGGACCTGCCGGTGACGCGACGGTGGATCCCCGCCCGGGGGACCCCGCGTACGTCGTCGTGCCGTACGTCGACCGGATGGACCTGGCCTACGCGGCCGCGGACCTCGTCGTGTGCCGCGCCGGCGCCAACACGGTCACCGAGGTGTCCGCGGTGGGGCTGCCCGCGGTGTTCGTGCCGCTGCCGATCGGCAACGGCGAGCAGGACCTCAACGCCCGCCCGGTGGTCGACGCCGGGGGAGGGCTGCTCGTCCAGGATGGTGCGTTCACCCCCGAGTGGGTCCGGGCGACGCTGCCGTCGCTGGCGACCGACCCGGACCGGCTCGCGGCGATGTCCAGCGCGGCGTCGGAGCTGATCCCGCGCGACGCCGACGACCGGCTCGCCGAGATGGTGCTGGCGGCAGCGCGGTGAAGGTCCCGGTCCCCGAGAAGCTCCTGCCCGCCGACCAGCTCGGACGGGTCCACTTCGTCGGCATCGGCGGCGCCGGCCTGTCCGGGATCGCCCGGATCATGCTGTCGCGCGGGATCGCTGTGAGCGGCAGTGACGCCAAGGAGTCCCGGACCCTGGAGGCGCTGCGCACGCTCGGCGCCCGGTGCCACGTGGGCCACGACGCCGCGCACGTGCACGACGTGGACACCCTGGTCGTGTCCACCGCCGTCCGCGAGGACAACCCCGAGGTCGTCGAGGCCGTGCGGCAGGGCCTGAGCCTGCTCCCGCGCTCGGCCGCGCTGGAGTCGGTGATGCAGGGGCGCCGCGTGGTCGCGGTGGCCGGCACGCACGGCAAGACCACCACCACGTCGCTGCTCACCGTCGCCCTGCAGCACTGTGCTGCCGACCCGTCGTTCGCGATCGGCGGGGAGCTCAACGAGTCCGGCTCCAACGCCCACGACGGCAGCGGCGAGGTGTTCGTCGCCGAGGCCGACGAGAGCGACGGCGCGTTCCTGGTCTACTCCCCGTACGCCGCACTGGTGACCAACGTCGAGGCCGACCACCTCGACAACTACGGCACCGAGGAGGCCTACCACGCGGCGTTCACCGCGTTCCTGGACCGGATCGACCCCGCCGGGTTCCTGGTCGCGTGCATCGACGACGACGGCGCCGCGGACCTCGCTGCGCAGGCCCGCGCGAAGGGCATCACCACCGTGGGCGTGGGGGAGTCGCCCGAGGCCGACCTGCGGGCGGAGTCGGTGTCCTTCGCCGGCGCCACCTCGACCTTCGAGGTCGTCGACCGGGGTCGTCGCCTGGGTTCGATCACGCTGCAGATCCCCGGCCGGCACTACGTGCTCGACGCCCTGGCCGCGCTGGGGGCGGGCTTGAACCTGGGCTTCCCCTTCGCCGACCTCAAGCGCGGGCTGGAGGCGTTCACCGGCACCCGGCGCCGGATGGAGTTCAAGGGCGAGATCGGTGGGATCCGGGTCTACGACAGCTACGCGCACCACCCCAACGAGATCGCCGGGGACCTGCAGGCCGCCCGATCGCTGGCCGGCGATGGCCGGGTGGTGGTGGCGTTCCAGCCGCACCTGGTCTCCCGCACCCGGATCTTCGGTGCACAGATGGGCGAGGCCCTCGGCGCGGCCGACGAGGTCGTGGTGATGGACGTCTACGTGGCGCGTGAGGACCCCCAGCCCGGCGTGAACGGGCAGCTGGTCGCCTCGCACGTCCCGCTCCCTCCGGCGCAGGTGCTGTTCGAGCCGTCCTGGTCGGCGACGCCGGCGCGGCTCGTGGAGCGCGCCCGCGAGGGTGACGTGGTGCTCACCCTGGGTGCGGGTGACGTCACCCTGGTCGGACCCGAGGTGCTCGAGCTCCTGGCCGAGAAGGGCGCCGATGGCAGGCAGTAGCCGCGTCCGGGGGACGGGGGACGACGAGCAGACGGTCCGGCTGGCCCGGAAGCAGTTCGTCCGGCGGCAGTGGGCCCGGCGCTGGCTGGTGTGGCGGCGGATCCTGGCCGTGCTCGCGGGCGTGGGCGTTGCTCTCGGCACGGTGTGGCTGGTGTTCTTCTCCTCCGTGCTGGCCGTGGAGGCGGTGAGTGTCGAGGGCGTCGACGTGCTCGAGGCCGCGGAGGTACGCCGGGTCGCCAACGTGCCCACGGGGGAGCCGCTGGCCACCGTGGACGTCGACGCGATCGCCGCACGCGTGGAGGGGCTGGCCCCCGTCCGCGGGGTCGAGGTCACCCGGACCTGGCCGGCGACCGTGAGCATCCGGGTGAGCGAGCGGGAAGCCGTCGCCGTCGTGGACCGGGAGGGGTCCCTGCGCGGTCTCGACGCCGATGGGGTGCTGTTCCGCGACTACGCCCGCAAGCCGAGCCACCTGCCGCTGCTGCGGATGTCCGCGGCCACGAGGTCGGAGGCACTCGCCGAGGCGGCCACGGTGGTGAGCGCGCTTCCCGAGGACCTCGCCGCCCGGGTGGACCACGTCGAGGTCCGCACGGTGGACACGATCACCCTGCGCCTCCACGACGGCCGCACCGTGCTGTGGGGGAGCGCGGACGACTCGCAGGACAAGGCGAAGGTGATCGCGATCCTGCTCGACCAGAAGGCCGGCGTCTACGACGTCAGCGTCCCCGGCCAGCCGACCCTGCGTCGCTGACCCATTACCGCACCGTCGACGGATCCAGAAACTTCCGCGCGGGTCCGCGTGTCGGGTGGTGCCTGTCAGGGGCCTCACCTACGTTGTTCCACAAGCACGAGGTTGACATAACTATAACCCTCTACTTCAGGGTTAGGGTTTCGGTCCACCGAATGCCACTTCCCCCACCGACGTACACCGTCTGTCTGCACCGCAGGCAGCAGAGCAGTGAGAGGCAGCCGCCGTGGCAGCACCGCAGAACTACCTGGCCGTGATCAAGGTCGTGGGTATCGGTGGAGGTGGAGTCAATGCCGTCAACCGGATGATCGAGGTCGGGCTCAAGGGCGTCGAGTTCATCGCGATCAACACCGACGCGCAGGCACTCCTCATGAGCGACGCCGACGTCAAGCTCGACATCGGGCGCGAGCTGACCCGCGGGCTCGGCGCCGGCGCGAACCCCGAGGTGGGTGGCAAGGCCGCCGAGGACCACGCCGAGGAGATCGAGGAGGTCATCAAGGGCGCCGACATGGTCTTCGTCACCGCCGGCGAGGGCGGCGGCACCGGCACCGGAGGCGCTCCGGTGGTGGCCCGCATCGCCCGCTCGCTCGGCGCGCTGACCATCGGGGTGGTCACCCGGCCCTTCGCGTTCGAGGGTCGCCGTCGCGCCAACTCCGCCGAGGAGGGGATCTCCGCGCTGCGCGAGGAGGTCGACACCCTCATCGTCATCCCCAATGACCGTCTGCTCTCCATCAGCGACCGCAACGTCAGCGTCCTCGACGCGTTCAAGCAGGCCGACCAGGTGCTGCTCCAGGGCGTCTCGGGCATCACCGACCTGATCACCACACCGGGCTTGATCAACCTCGACTTCGCCGACGTGAAGTCGGTCATGGCCAACGCCGGGTCGGCGCTGATGGGCATCGGTTCAGCCCGGGGGGAGGACCGCTCGGTCGCCGCCGCGGAGATGGCCGTCTCCAGCCCGCTGCTCGAGGCCTCCATCGACGGGGCCCACGGCGTGCTGCTCTCCATCGCCGGAGGCTCCGACCTGGGACTGTTCGAGATCAACGAGGCGGCCGCGCTGGTGTCGCAGGCGGCACACGCCGAGGCCAACATCATCTTCGGTGCCACCATCGACGACGCCCTCGGCGACGAGGTGCGCGTGACCGTGATCGCCGCCGGGTTCGACGGCGGCATGCCCAAGCGCCGCGACAACGGCACCGTGCTGCGTCGCGAGCCGGTCCCGCAGCAGACCCAGGCCGAGACCCGGGCCGCCGCCCAGGCCGCGGTCGGCCACCGTCCGGCAGGTCCGGTCGGCGGCGGCCAGCAGCCCGAGGCCCCGGCCGCTCGTCCGGCACAGCCCGCGCCGGAAAGCCGTCCGACCGCCCCGGTGAGCGAGCAGCCCCGGCAGGTCGGCCGGCCCCAGCCGAGCCAGCCGGCACCCGCGGCCCAGCCTCCCCGTCAGCCGCGCCAGGTCCAGTTCGACGACGACGACCTGGACGTGCCCGACTTCTTGAAGTAGGCGCTCCACGTTGTTCGCCTTCCAGGACGCGCACGGCCCGGTCGAGGTCGCGTTCACGGACCGCCACGGTGGTGTCAGTGGCGGTCCGTACGCGTCCTTGAACCTCGCCGAGCCCAAGCTCGACCCGTCGGCGCAGCACCGCGCCGAGGTGCGTCGCAACCTCGACCTCGTCGCGTCGGCGCTCGCCGGTGACGCTCCGCACCGGCCGCGGCTGGTGCTGATGAGCCAGGTGCACGGCGCCGACGTGGCGGTCGTGGACGACCGCTCCGTTGGTGCCGAGCCCCCGGTCGCCGACGCCCTCGTCACCGCGGTGGCGGGGCTCGCCCTCGTGGTGCGGGTCGCCGACTGCGTCCCGGTGCTGCTGGCCGACGTGGAGCGGGGGGTCGTCGGCGCCGCGCACGCCGGACGGCCCGGGCTCGTGGCCGGGGTCGTCCCGCGGACGGTGGAGACGATGCGCTCGCTGGGAGCCGAGCGGGTGCGGGCCTGGATCGGTCCCCACGTGTGCGGGCGCTGCTACGAGGTGCCCGAGCAGATGCGGTCCGACGTCGCGGCGGTCGTGCCCCAGGC
>DATIBI010000299.1:0-10673 GCA_035457605.1 Nocardioidaceae bacterium | reverse complement strand
TGCCTGCGGCCTCGGTGTCCTCGGCCGCGTTGCGCGCCGTCGACCCGACAGTGCTGCCGGCAGTGGACCCGGTGGCGGCTCCGGCCCCGTGGGCGTACGGGACGGTGTGGTCGCAGTCTGCGCGTGCCGTCCATGCACCCGACTCTCCCAGCCGGCACCGACACTTTTGGACCCCGTGGACATCCCGAATCCCCTTGTGTGGAAAGGGATTCCGCACACCCCTGCGCGAGCGGAACCAGCGGGCTCAGCAAGACGGTGGGCAGGTCCGACGTACCCGCCGCCGGACACCACTCGACGCGGCGTTCGACGAGAGGGCGGGGTCAGGGCAGGGCGCGGAGGCGGTGCAGGAACTCACCCTGAGAACCCGCCAGCCGCACCCCCGACAGCGGCAGCGGCGTGAACCAGCAGCGGAACAGCATCCCCTCGTCCTCCCCCGCGCCGTCGACCCGCCAGGTCCACGCGTCCCGCGGCTCGTCGCACGTGGCGAGCAGGTACGTCGTGTGCTGCGGCGCACCGGTCTCGGGATGCGGCGCATCGCTCGTACCGAGCACCTCGACCACACGCACCCCGCGCAGCCCGGTCTCCTCGGCGACCTCCCGTCGCGCGGCCTCCTCGACCGACTCGCCGGGGTCGATCCCGCCCGCGGGGACCTGGGTCCCGGCGTCGGGCACGTTGACGTGGTCGAACACCAGCAGCTCCGCCCGGGCAGAGACCGGTCTCAGGACGTAACAGGCGACGCGGCGGCGTGGTGACGGGGCGGGCACGAGCCCGAATGCTACGACCGAGTTGGACTCGCGTGTCAGAGTTTGCCCATGCGCTTCGTTATCGCCGGAGCCTCCGGCTTCCTCGGTCAGGCCTGGCGCGACCACCTCGCCCGCCAGGGGCACGACGTCGTCCGCCTCGTGCGGGAGGACGCGGTGTCGAAGAACGAGTCCCAGTGGGACCCCTACGCCGGGTCGGTCGACCAGGACGTCATCGAGAAGGCGGACGTCGTGGCCAACCTGTCCGGCGCACCGATCGCGCACTGGCCGTGGACCGAGTCGTACAAGCAGACGCTGCGCGACAGCCGGATCGCGACCACCACGACGTTGGCCGAGGCGATCGCGCGCGCCGACCGGAAGCCGGCGTTCCTGGCGCAGAACGGCATCGCCGGGTACGGCGACCGCGGTGACGAGCTGCTCACCGAGGACTCCACCACGCCCGGAGGTACGACGCTGGGCGACATCACCGTCGACTGGGAGCGCGCCACCGACCCCGCGTCCGAGGCCGGTGCACGGGTCTGCGTCATGCGCACGGGCATCGTCCTGCACAAGAGCGGCGGCGCCCTGAAGCCGCTGACCCTGCTGTTCCGTACCGGCCTCGGTGGCCCGATCGGCAACGGCAAGCAGTACTTCGCCACCATCTCGCTCAACGACTGGCTGCGCGCGGTGACCTTCCTCGCCACCAACGAGCACTGCCGCGGCGTCTACAACCTCACCGGCCCGAACACGACCACGAACGAGGAGTTCACCAAGACGCTCGGGCGGATGCTCAACCGGCCGACGCTGTTCCGGGTGCCGGCGCTGGCCATGCGCAAGGCCCTCGGCGAGCTGTCCAACGAGCTGCTCGGCTCCGCGCGCGTCGAGCCGGCGCGCCTCCAGGCCGAGGGCTTCGAGTTCGAGGAGCCGACCCTGAACGCGCGGCTCGCCTCGGCCATGACCAGCTGAACCAGCCCGGCGGCAGGTCACGCCCGGTCGGTCACCGACGCGACCCGCCACCGGTCGCCGAGCAGGCGCAGCTCCACCACCCGGGTCGAGGCCCGGTCCCGCGGCAACGGGTACCGACGACCGTGCGTCACGGCCACGGCGCCGACGAGCCGGTCGGTGACCTCGAGCCGCCACGTGCGCGGGCCACGCGCCAGCACCCGGACCGCGAGCAGCTGCGTGCGCATCCCTCGCACGCTCAGCCCGCGCTCGTCGTAGGCACGCAGCAGCGCCACGTCCGACGTACCGGCTGTCGAGCCCGGCACGTAGAGCCGCCGCAGCGCCGCGTCGTCACCCCGCGCGAACGCCGCCGCTCGCCGGGAGTCCCACTCGCGAAGCACGTCGGAGGCGGGCAGCGTCGCGGCCGGGGCGGGCAAGCGCCGTGCGACAGCCCGGGACGGGCCGTGCTCGGGACTCTCCCCCGCCCGCCACACCGCGACGGCGAGCGTGGAGGCGAGGGCGCCGAGCACGACCAGCCAGAGGACAGGGCGGGTGTGCACCCCACCACGATGTCCTACCGGACGCGGTCCTCGTCGACGTCGTCCACAGGCACGTCGTGGACCCCGTCTGACTGGCCGACGTGCAGCATCTCCGCGGTGACCTGGTCGGCGTGGTCCGGCGTGTGCCAGAGCCGGCTGGGCCACCACACCGCCGGCCCGATGTCGTAGGACAGCGCCGGCACGAGCAGCGACCGGACCACCAGGGTGTCGAGCAGGACGCCGAACGCCACGATGAACGCGATCTGCGCGAGGAACAGGATCGGCACCACGCCGAGCGCGGCGAAGGTCGCGGCGAGCACCACGCCGGCCGAGGTGATCACCCCCCCGGTGACGGACAGGCCCTTGAGGATGCCCGGATGCGTCCCCTGCCGGATCGACTCCTCGCGGACCCGCGTCATCAGGAAGATCGAGTAGTCGATGCCCAGCGCCACCAGGAACACGAACCCGATCAGCGAGGTGGACGGGTCCGAGGCCGGGAAGTCGAACACGTGGTTGAACAGCAGCGCGCTGATGCCCAGCGTCGCGCCGAAGGACAGCACGTTGGCGACCAGCAGCAGGGCCGGGGCGAGCAGCGACCGCAGCAGCAGCGCGAGCACCACGAAGATCACCAGCAGGATCGCCGGGATCACGATCGCCCGGTCACGGCCGGTCGTCTCGCGGGTGTCGAGCTGGATCGCGGTCTGCCCGCCCACCACGATGTCCTCGCTCACCGAGTCGAGGTCCTCGCGCAGGTCGCGGACGGTGTCGGTGGCGGCGGCGGAGTCGGCCGGGTCGGTCAGCGTCGCGAACACGATCACCTCGCCGTCGACGACCTTCGGCGGGGGCGGCGTCTCCTGGGGGCCGCCCTCGGCGCCGGGCGAGGCCTCCTGCCCACCGCTCTCGGCGCCGGTCTGACCGCCCGCTGCCCCGGACACGTCCGGCAGGTAGCTCACCCCGTCCTGCGCCACACCCTCGTGCGACCGCAGCACCTCGAGCGTGGCGGACAGGTCCTCCTCCGGCACGACGAGCGTCGCCGGGCTGGACTGGTCGGCCTCGAAGTGCTCGTCGAGGATGTCCTGCGCGTCCACGGAGTCGACCTGGGTCAGAAACAGGTCCGTCTGCGGCACCGGGTCCTCGTTCAGCGTGGGCACGAACGCCGCCGCCACCGCGAGCACGAGGAACGTGGTCACCCACACCGCCCGGGCGCGGCGCCCGATCAGCCGGGCCAGCCGTCCCCACAGTCCCTTGGTGTCGGTGTGCTCGGAGCCGAACGCCGGCTCGAACGGCCAGAACGCCTTGCGTCCGAGCAGCACGAGCGCCGCCGGCAGCAGCGTCAGCGAGGAGAACATCGCGCCGGCGATGCCGAGCGCACCGACCGGGCCGAGGCCCTGCAGGCTGGAGAGGTCCGAGAGCAGCAGGCAGAGCAGGCCGAGGATGACCGTCACACCCGAGGCGACGATCGGCTCGAGCGCCCCGCGGTAGGCCTTGCGCATGGCGTCGTACTTCGACACGGTGTCGCGCAGCTCCTCGCGGAACCGGGCCACGATCAGCAGCGAGTAGTCGGTGGCCGCGCCGACGGCGAGGATGAACAAGATGCCCTGGCTCTGCCCGTTGACGTCGAGGACGTTGTTGCTGGCCAGCCCGTAGATCACCGCCGAGGCGACCCCGAGCGCCAGCACGGCCGAGAACAGCACCACGAACGGGAGCACCGGCGTGCGGTAGACCAGCAGCAGGATCACCAGCACGACGACCAGGGCCACACCGAGCAGCAGCCCGTCGATCGCGCCGAAGGCGGCGATGAAGTCGCCGAGCACACCGCCGGGACCGCCGACCAGCGCGGTGAGCCCGTCCGGGGCATCCTCGAGCACCACCCGCATCTCGTCGATGGCCTCCTGCAGCTCTTCGCCGTCGGAGGTGGCGATGGGTACGACGACCTGGGCGGCCGTGCCGTCCTCGGACGGGATCGGTCCCTGCACCCCGGCGGAGTCGACGTACTCCACGGCGCCGAGCTCCTCGACGTACCCCTCGATCGTGGCTAGGTCCTCCTGGGTGAGGCCGCCGGACCGCTCGAACACGACCGTGGCCGGGACGCTCTCGTCCCCGGCGAACTTGACCAGCTCGTTCTGCGCGATGGTCGACTCGGCGCTCTCGGGGAGGAACGCCGCGTTGTCGTTCTCCTGGACCGTGGAGAGCTTGCCGGCGAACGAGCCGAGGGGCCCGCCCACGAACAGCCAGAGCAGGACGACGAGGAGGGGGAAGATCCAGCGCTTCGAGCGGGCCTTCGAATGTGCGGGGGTGCGCGCCATGAGCCGGCTGCCTTTCGGAGTCAGGACCCTGCGTGAACTTGTCGGTTCACATAATCGTGCATGGACCCAAACCCGGACCAGGCAGGTCCGGAATGTCCCCGGGTTAGGCTCGGTGCCGTGAGCGAGCTGATCTTCAAGACCGTCGGGATCGGGGACGCGGCCGTGGAGTACACCGCCGCCTGGGACCTCCAGCGCGAGGTGCACGCCTCGGTGGCAGAGGGAGGCCCGGACACCGTCCTGCTCCTCGAGCACCCGCCGGTGTTCACGGCGGGCAAGCGCACCGAGCCCCACGAGCGGCCCTTCGACGGCACCCCGGTGATCGACGTCGACCGCGGCGGCAAGATCACCTTCCACGGCCCCGGCCAGCTGGTCGGCTACCCGATCGTGCGGCTGCCCGAGAGCGTCTACGTCGTGGACTACGTCCGCCGGCTGGAGGAGGCGCTGATCCACACCTGCACCGACCTCGGCGTGACCACCGCCCGGGTTCCCGGGCGCAGCGGCGTGTGGCTGCGTGCGGACGAGAAGGGCCCCGAGCGGAAGATCGCCGCCATCGGGATCCGGGTCAGCCGGGGCGTGACCATGCACGGCTTCGCGCTCAACTGCGACGTGGACCTGGCCTGGTACGACAAGTTCGTCCCCTGCGGCATCGCCGACGCCGGCGTCACCTCGCTCTCGACCGAGCTCGGTCGCGACGTGACGGTCGCCGAGGTGCTGCCGGTCGTCGAGAGGCACCTCGCCGACCTGCTCTCGTGGAGCGACTACACGCCCACGCCGGACTACGAGCCGCGGCCCGACCCGGCCAAGCGGCGCGACACGTTGAGCGTGCCGGTGCTCAATCCGCGCGGCTGACCCTCCGTTCCGCCACAGTTGTCCCGACATCAGCACACGGGGGGCAGCATGGGCGACCTGGTCATCGAGACCGTCGGGCTCCGCAAGGAGTTCCGCACCAGGCGGGGACGGCACGTCGTGGCCGTCCACGACCTCGACCTCGCGGTCCCCGCGGGCGGGGTGCACGGCTTCCTCGGGCCGAACGGGTCCGGCAAGACGACCACGATCCGGATGCTGCTGGGCCTGGCCCGGGCCAGCAAGGGCGAGATGCGGCTGTTCGGCGAGCCGGTCCCCCGCCGGCTCCCACACGTGATCGACCGGATCGGCGCGGTCGTCGAGCAGCCGAAGTTCGCGCCCACGTTCACCGGCCGCAAGAACCTCTCCCTGCTCGCCCGCTCCATCGGCGTCCCCGCGAGGCAGGTGGACGCCGCCCTGGAGCAGGTCGGGCTGGCGGGACGGGACCGGGAGCGCTACAAGGGCTACTCGCTCGGCATGAAGCAGCGGCTCGCGATCGCTGCGACCCTGCTGAAGAGCCCGGACCTGCTGATCCTGGACGAGCCGACCAACGGACTCGACCCGGCCGGCATCCGCGACATCCGCGACATGATCCGGCGTCTCGGCGACAGCGGCGTGACGGTGCTGCTCAGCTCGCACATCCTCGCCGAGGTGCAGCAGGTGTGCCACTCGGTCTCGATCATCGGCCAGGGCCGGCTGCTCGCCAGCGGTGACGTGAACGACCTGGTCGGGGGCCACGCCCTCGGGGCCACCCGGGTCGGGGTCGCGGACCAGGCGGCGGCGACGGTGCACCTGCGCCACGCCGGGTACCGGGTCACCCACGACGGCGAGCACCTGCTCGTCGAGGGCGCCGAGCGCCCCGAGGACATCACCCGGGTGCTCGCCGGACACCAGGTCTTCGTCCGTGAGCTGAGCCCGGTCCGCGCCGACCTCGAGTCGGTGTTCCTCCAGCTCACCCAGGACTCGACGCTGCGCGCCGTCGCGCAGGAGGAAGGTGCGGCATGAGACTGCTCTCCGTCGAGCTCACCCGCTTCCGCTCGCGCCGCGCGATCGTCCTGCTGCTGCTGGCGGGTGTCCTGCTGACCGCGCTGATGGCCTCGCTCACGCTGTGGGAGACCCGGCCGGTGTCGAAGGCCGACCAGGTCGCCGCCCAGGCGCAGGCCGACCGCGAGGCGAACCAGCCCTGGGTGCGGAAGGAGCTCCGGCGCTGCGAGAACAACCCCGAGCGGTACCTCGGCGACCAGGCGACCGTCGCGGACTGCGCCGAGTCCGTGCTGCCGAGGGCGGAGTGGTACCTCTACCGCGAGACGCTGTCCCTGGCCAACGAGCGTCGCGACTCCGGCCTGGCGGTGACGGTCCTGCTCTCCGGTCTCCTGATCGTGGTCGGCGCCTCGTTCGCCGGCGCGGACTGGGCCTCGGGCTCGATGAGCAACCAGCTGCTGTTCGAGCCGCGCCGGCCGCGGGTCTGGCTCGGCAAGGCCGGAGCGGTGTTCCTGGGCTCGCTGGCGTTCGCGGCCCTCGTCCTCGCCGCCTTCTGGCTCGCCCTCTACATCGCCGCGGAGCTGCGCGGCATCCCCACCGGCGCCACCGTGCAGGCCGACATCCGCTGGCGGATCGCCCGCGGCGCGGTGCTCGTCGCCTGCGGCGGGCTCGGCGGCTTCGCGCTGACCATGCTGCTGCGGCACACGGTCGGCACGCTGGCGGCGCTGTTCGCCTACGTGGTCGCCGGCGAGACCCTCATCGCGCTGCTCCCGGTCGACGGCATCTGGCGGTGGAGCCTGGCCAACAACGTCTTCGCCTGGCTGCAGGACGGGACCTCGGTGTGGGACGAGTCCGCACCCTGCCGGCGCGGCGGCGGGGTCTGCCCGCAAGAAGTGTTCCTCTCCCTGTCGCACGCGGCCGTCTACCTCGGTGTCCTGCTCGCTCTGGTGCTCGCGCTGTCGGTGCTGTCGTTCCGGCGCCGCGACATCGCCTGAGGCGCGCGCCACAGTCGGGTGAGGTACGTCGGACGGGCCGCCTGTCCGACGTACCGCCGAGATTGGGGCGCTTCGTGCCGGCGGCGTACAGTGGCCACCGTGACTCAAGCGCCCACCACGCCCAGCAGCACGGCGAGCGGCTCGTCGCAGGTGACCCCTGAAGGACGCAAGCTGCTCCGGCTCGAGGTCCGCAACGCGCAGACCCCCATCGAGAAGAAGCCCTCGTGGATCAAGACGAAGGCCAGGATGGGTCCGCAGTACCGCGAGCTGCAGAACCTGGTGAAGTCCGAGGGGCTGCACACGGTCTGCCAGGAGGCGGGCTGCCCCAACATCTTCGAGTGCTGGGAGGACCGCGAGGCGACGTTCCTCATCGGTGGCGACCAGTGCACCCGGCGTTGTGACTTCTGCCAGATCGACACCGGCCGCCCCGAGCCGCTCGACCGTGACGAGCCGCGCCGGGTCGCCGAGAGCGTGCAGACCATGGGCCTGCGCTACGCCACGATCACCGGTGTCGCACGCGACGACCTCGAGGACGGCGGCGCCTGGCTCTACGCCGAGACCGTGCGCGCCATCCACGAGCTCAACCCCGACACCGGGGTGGAGAACCTGATCCCGGACTTCAACGGCAAGCCCGACCTGCTCGCCGAGGTGTTCGAGTCCCGGCCCGAGGTGCTGGCCCACAACGTGGAGACCGTGCCCCGCATCTTCAAGCGGATCCGGCCGGCGTTCCGCTACGAACGGTCGCTCGACGTGCTCACCCAGGCTCGCGAGTTCGGCCTGGTCACCAAGTCCAACCTGATCCTCGGCATGGGCGAGACCCGCGAGGAGGTCTCCCAGGCGCTGCGCGACCTGCACGAGGCCGGCTGCGACCTGGTCACCATCACCCAGTACCTCCGCCCGTCCCTGCGGCACCACCCGGTCGACCGCTGGGTGAAGCCCGAGGAGTTCGTGGAGCTGCACGACGAGGCCATGGAGATCGGCTTCGCCGGCGTCATGTCCGGTCCGCTGGTCCGCTCCTCCTACCGGGCCGGCCGGCTCTACCGGCAGGCGCTGGAGTCGCGCGAGCAGACCGGTCAGGCTGTCTGAGACACTGGAGCGTCACGCACCAGTCGAGTACCTGAGCAGAACGAGGCAACTACACACATGGCGAAGAAGGACCGTCCGGCCAAGGTGAAGAAGCAGGGCCGCCTGAGCCAGATCGCGGCCAGCTACCGGATGACGAAGGAGACCGACCGCAGGATCGGCCTGATCCTGCTCGGCACCTTCCTGCTCGTCGGCCTCGTGACCTTCGGGATCCTGTTCCTGGTGCCCGGGCACTGGGCCTTCGACATCGTCGGGGCGGTCATGCTCGGCATCCTCGCCGCGCTGATCATCTTCGGTCGGCGCGCCCAGCGGGCCGGATACGCACGGATCGAGGGTCAGCCCGGCGCCGCGGCGGCCGCGCTCGGCATGCTCCGCCGGGGCTGGAAGCTCGACCCGGCGATCGCGTTCAACCGCAACCAGGACGTCGTGCACCGGGTCGTGGGTCCGCCCGGGATCGTGCTGGTCGGCGAGGGCAACCCCAACCGGCTCAAGTCGCTGCTCACCAACGAGCGTCGCAAGCACGAGCGGGTTGCGTCCGACGTCCCGATCCACGAGGTCATCGTCGGCGACGGCCCCGGCGCGGTGCCCGTGAGCAAGGTGGTCAAGACAGTCACCAAGCTCGGCCGGAAGGTCAAGCCCGCGGAGATGACCGACGTGCTCAACCGGCTCAAGGCCCTCGACGCGAACCGCTCGAACATCCCGCTGCCCAAGGGTCCGATGCCGACCAACCTCAAGGGCGCCCGTCAGAACATGCGGGGCCGCTGAGCAGGACACCGACCGAGACGAGGCCCGGGCGGGTACGGCGCACCACGCCGTACCCGCCCGGTGCCGTCTCAGCCCTTCGGCAGCTCCACGATCTTGTCCTTCGGCGGGGCGACGATCCGCACCGGCTCCCCCCAGGCGGAGGTGGTCATCTCCATGCGCATCTGGTTGCCCTGGTCGTAGACGGAGCGCAGGGGCAGGGCCCGGTCGTCGAGCCACATCTCGTAGCTGAACTTCTCCGGCATCTCGGGCTGGTAGGTCCCGGTCTGGGCCATGGACACGAGGCGGGCGTCCACGACCAGGCGGTAGTGGTGCAGCCCGCCCTCTCGCCCGAGGTAGGTCACCTTCTCCAGCCCCTCCTCCAGCGCCTGGACGGACCGCGTCTGGTCGAGCATTCTGGTCACGGCGGACGCGCTCTGCCCGGCCGGGTTCGACGGGTCGTCCGGGTCCAGGCTGATGAACGACCCCTTGGGGGTGAACGGCTGCATGGACGCGTAGAGCACGCCATCGACCACGCGCATCTCGACCGGCCCCTCACCGAGGCCGGGCGCGGTCATCGTCATCTGCATCTCCGCGAGCTCCCCGCCGTACCTCGCCTGGCCCTCCACCAGCACCCGCTGGCCGGCCGTCAGGTCGATGCGGACCCGCGCGGTGGAGTACTCGTGCATCGCGGCCATCATCGCCGGGAGGATGGTCTCCTTCGTAAGGCTGCCGACCCGGAGCGGGGCGGCCTCCTGCTTCGGCTCGGCCTGCTTCGAAGCGGACCTCTCCCCCGCCTCGTCCTTCTCGTCGTCGGAGCCCGCCGCGGCATCCTCGTCCGCCCCCGACGACGGAGCCGCGCTCCGCACGTCCTCCAGCGACGCCGGCTGCGGGTCCACCGAGGCACAGCCGGAGCCCGCGAGCAGCAGCGCGAGCAGCGGCAGGGCCACGGCAGATCGTGCCCGGTGGCGGCGAATGGTGCGCATGTTGTCCCCGTTTCGGCCGGTCTGAATTCTCCTGGGGAGGGTAGGTCGCGGCCACGAGCCCGGTAGGTTGATCAAGGAAAAGCCACCCGAACGGATGGGGGAGGTACGTCGATGGCTGTACCCGGATCGCGGATCCCCGCGAACGCGCCCGCGGACCTCGCCGGGCGTGAGCTGTTCTCGGTCGACGCCTACCTCAGCGAGTTCGACGCCACGGTCGAGGCCGTAGACCGCGAGCAGGGGCGGGTGGCGCTGCGGCGTACCGCCTTCTACCCCGGGGGCGGCGGCCAGCCCTACGACCTCGGCACGCTGCGCTGGGCAGAGGGCAGCGCGCCGGTGACCCGGGTCGGCCGCGACCAGGGACGGATCTGGCACTGGCTCGAGACCCCGGAGCTGCCGGGTGAGGGCGCCGAGGTGGAGGGCCTGCTCGACTGGCAGCGACGGCACCTCACCATGCGTACGCACACGGCGCTGCACATCCTGTGCGGCGTGATCTGGGCCGACCACCAAGTCGCGGTCA
>DATIBI010000298.1:0-8625 GCA_035457605.1 Nocardioidaceae bacterium | reverse complement strand
CTGCGGCGCTGGTGGAGTGGGCGGCCCACCTGGGCAGATGTCATCCAGAACTCTCGCGGTTTGCCCGCGCCGTACAGAGGGCAACGGACGCGGACCCGGACGCCGCCGAGCACTGGCGCCTGGTCCAGGAGGACTGGCGACTAGCTTGCCTGCGTCTGGCCCGCCGCCTCGACGGGGAGGGGATACTTGCGGACGGGTGGACGGTAACGAGCGTCGCCGCCATGCTGCAGGCGCTCATGTCGTACGACGTGCTGGAGACCCTGGTGGCCGGCAACGGCTGGTCGGTCGAGGAGTACAGCCATCACCTCGCGAGCATGGCCCTGTCCACCTTCCTTCGGAGCTGATCCCGGCCGGCGGACGAGAAGAAGTAGCCCTGCTTGCTCACACGGGCTCGTAGAGCGTGGTCCGCTCACGCACCGGGCGGCCGATTCCGCCGGCGATCCCGGTGAGCTCGGAGACCGTCTTCGCGGAACCGTGCCGGGAGCCGGCCATCCTGCTGATCGTCTCCTCCATGAGCGTTCCCCCCAGGTCGTTTGCGCCGGCGCGCAGCATGGCGCGGGTCCCGTCGACCCCGAGCTTCACCCAGGAGGTCTGGATGTTGCGGATCCGGCCGTGCAGGAGGATCCGGGCCAGGGCGTGCACGGCTAGGTTGTCGCGAAGGGTCGGCCCGGGGCGCGCCGCGCCGGCGAGGTAGATCGGCGAGGAGGTGTGGACGAACGGCAGCGGCACGAACTCGGTGAAGCCACCGGTCTCGCCCTGAATCCTGGCGATCACGCGGAGGTGAGCCACCCAGTGCCGCGGGTTGTCCACGTGGCCGTACATCATCGTGGACGTGGTCGGGATGCCGAGTCGGTGCGCGGTCGTGATCACCTCGATCCAGGTGCGCGTCGGCAGCTTCCCCTTGGTCAGCACCCACCTCACCTCGTCGTCCAGGATCTCGGCGGCGGTTCCGGGCAGGGAGCCAAGGCCCTGCTCACGCGCCCTCACCAGGAAGTCCGCGATCGAGAGTCCGGTCCGAACGGTCCCGTTGACCACCTCCATCGGAGAGAACGCGTGGACGTGCATCTCGGGGACCCGCCCCTTCACCGCGGCGACGAGGTCGAAGTAGCCGGTCGAGGGCAGCTCGGGGTCGATGCCGCCCTGCATGCACACCTCGGTTGCGCCGAGCAGCCTGGCCTCCTCCGCCCGGTCGGCCACCTCGTCCAGGCTGAGCGAGTAGGCATCGGTGTCGGTCCGTCGCTGCGCGAAGGCGCAGAACCGACAGCCGACGTAGCAGACGTTGGTGAAGTTGATGTTCCTGTTCACCACGTAGGTGACCGAGTCGCCCACCGCCTCCGTGCGCAGGTCGTCGGCGAGCCGGGTGACCTCACGGAGAAGGCCGCCCTCGGCCGTCATCAACGTGTAGGCATCCGCGTCCGAGAGGTTGCCCGGATCGGCCTCCGCGGCGCGGAGGGCGTCGGCGCCCTCGGCGTGGAGCACGGCGGGCGCTCCGGTGATCGTGGCCGCCTCGCGGACCGTGTCCCAGTCGCCGTACACGGCGTCGAAGTCGCCCCGTCGGTCGCTACGGCGGCCCTCGGTGTCCACCGAGGCGTGCAGGTCGACGCGGCCGGCCGACACGAAACCACCGTCCGGCTCCTGCCAGGGACGCCCGACCGGCCGCATTCCGTCCCGCGCCAGCCCGTCCGGTCCCGCAAGGGCGGCCACGTGACCCGCGACGCGTGGGTCGAGCCACGGCTCTCCCGCCAGCACGTACTCAGGATGCACGGTCAGTCGCGGCCGCAGCTCGAGGCCGGCATCTTCGGTCGCGCGCCGCAGGGCCTCGAGCGAGGGCCAGGGCCGTTCGGGATTCACGTGGTCGGGGGTCAGCGGCGAGACGCCACCCCAGTCGTCCACTCCGGCGTCCAGCAGGGCACGGCACTCCGCGAGGTCGACGAGGTTCGGGGGCGCCTGGACCCGCGCCCCGGGACCGAGCACCAGGCGGGTGACGGCGATCGTCGCCCGGAAATCGTCGAGGGGCAGGTCGTCCGCGTGTCGCATGGCGGTCTCGGGTTTGGCCCGGAAGTTCTGGACGATCACCTCCTGGATCCCGGAGTAGGACCTCGAGACCCGCCGCAGCGCAAAGATGGTCTCTGCCCGCTCGGTCATGGTCTCGCCGATGCCGGCCAGCAGCCCGGTCGTGAACGGGATCGAGAGACGTCCCGCGTCCTCCAGGACGCGCAACCTTGTCGACGGCGCCTTGTCCGGCGATCCGTGGTGAGCCAGGCCCTTCACCCGGTGCAGGCGCTCGGACGTCGTCTCCAGCATCATCCCCATCGACGGTGACACGGGCTTGAGTCGGCTCAGCTCCTCCCACGACATCACGCCCGGGTTCAAATGGGGGAGCAGCCCCGTCTCCTCCAGCACCCGGACTGCCATCGCGCGGACGTAGTCCAGTGTCGAGTCGTACCCGCGTGCCGCCAGCCATGCGCCGGCCTCCGGCCAGCGGTCCTCGGGGCGGTCACCGAGGGTGAACAGCGCCTCGAGGCAGCCGGACCGCGCGCCGGACGAGGCGATCGCGAGGATCTCGTCGGGGGCGAGGTAGGCCTCCTCGCCGGTGCGGGCGAGGTGACCGGGAGTGGTCACGAACGTGCAGTAGTGGCACCGATCCCGGCACAACCGGGTGACGGGGATGAAGACCTTGGGGGAGTAGGTCGCCACGCCGTCCCGACCCACCGCAGCGAGTCCGGCGTCACGGACCCGGGCGGCGGCAACGCAGAGCCGCTCCAGGTCCTCACCCCGCGCCGCCAGCAAGGCGGCGGCCTCCGTCGGGTCCAGACTCGCGCCTCGTTCGGCTCTCGCCAGGGCGCGTCGAACCTGCCGCACCATGGTCTGGTCGACCGGCCTCATCGCCATGCCCGCACCTCCGCTGCCACCAGCATCCGGGACGCAGGTCCTCTCGGCCACCCCTTGTGGCACGAAGCCGCCGAGCCGTATGTTGCGAACACTGTGATCGGCATCACGTTCTGTCTGTCAGGAGGTCCCGAATGACGCAGCTCGACCGGCAGGGCCCAGCAGATCCGGTGTCGGTTCCGTTCACACCCGGGATGCGCGACAACCCCGACGAGCTCACGGAGATCCCGGACGAGATCGCGCGCGAGTTCGAGGAGCCGGAGGAACCCACGCTCACCGAGGAGTTCACCGCGCAGTGGCGCAACGCGTCGTACAACTGTTTCTCCTCGGGCCACAAGTTCTGCCGCGAGGTCTGCCCGGTCACGCAGGTCACCCGCAACGAGTCCTGGACTCCGACGGCGTTCCACGCCAACGTCGTGGCGATGGACCGGGGTGAGCTGACGATCGAGGAGGTCGCCGCCGATTACGTGAACTGCACCCAGTGCGGCGCCTGCGAGCTGCGCTGCCCGAACACGCTCTTCACCGGAGACTTCTACCGCTTCCGGACTCGCACCGTCGACGTCGTCAAGGCAGTCCGCGCGCTGGCCGTCGAGAGCGGCGTGCACCAGCCGGCCTGGCGGACCTGGAACGCACGTACCGACGAGCTGACCCACGAGCCGGTCCTCGGCGAGACCCCGATCAGCCAGGAGCACGTCCGCGACTGGTCCGACGGCCTCGACCTCCCGATCGGCGGCGAGACCGTGCTGTTCGTCGACTGCGAGGCGGCCTTCTACCGCACATCCGTCCCTCGCGCCGTCGCCCAGATCCTGCGGTTCGCGGGCTACGAGTTCGGGCTGATGGGCGAGCAGTGGTGCTGCGGGGGTCCTGCCGCGGAGATGGGGTACGTCGACCAGGCGAAGCGGTTCGCCCGGCACAACCTCGACAACTGGCGCTCCACCGGCACGAAGCGGGTGCTCGTCCTCGACCCGCACGACTACATCTCGTTCACCGAGGACTACCCGACGTACTTCGGAGCCGACTACGACATCGAGGTGGTGCTGGTCGTCGAGCTGCTCGCCCAGCTGATTCGCGAGGGGCGCCTCACGCCGTCAGTGCCGGTGGAGCGGTCGATCAGCTATCACGACCCCTGTCGGCTCAACAAGCGGAAGGGCATCTGGAAGGAGCCGCGCGAGATCCTGCGCGCGATCCCCGGGCTGGACTTCAAGGACGTCGACCGGGTCACGCAGTGGTCCTACTGCTCCGGCGGCGGCGGTGGCCTCCCGGTCGAGAAGCCCGAGCTCACTGCGGCGATCTCCGCCGGCCGCCTCGAGAAGGCCTCGGCACTCGGCGTCGACACCCTCGTCAGCGCCTGCCCGTGGTCCGAGCGGCCACTGGGCGAGGCCGGCGACGACGCGAACATCGACGTGGTCGACATCCACGAGCTGCTGGCCGAGTCGCTCGGCATCACGGTCGGCGGCTCGCGGCGCGGCCCCGGGGGTGACCGGTCATGACCATCCAGGCCGAGCGGCTCGACGAGGTGGTCACCGCGCTGCGCACGGTCCTGGCCGACGACCAGATCCTCACGGCGAAGCCGGACCGCTACAACCGGGCACGCGTCCCGGCCCCGTTCCCGGTGCACCGCTGGTCCGAACGGCTCCCCGACCTCGCCGTCCTGCCCACGAGCACCGAGCAGGTCGCCGGCGTCGTCCGCATCGCCAATGAGCTCAGGGTGCCGATCGTGCCGCGCGACGGCGGCACCGGCCTCACCGACGGCGCCGTCCCGCTCCGCGGCGGCATCGTCGTCGACGTGAAGCGGATGAACCAGATCAGGGAGCTCGACCTCGAGAACCGCACCGTGACCGTCGGCACCGGCATCAACATGCTGAAGCTCAACGAGGTCCTCGGCCAGCACGGACTGATCTATCCCGACAACCCGGCGTCGTACCCCTGCTCGCTGGTCGGCGGGCGGATCGGCACCAGCGGCTGGTCGCTGATCGGCTCCCGCTACGGGCACACGCGCGACCTGGTGCTCAGCTTCGACCACGTGCTGCCGACCGGGGACGTGATGCACGTCGGCGACGGGATCGGCCACAAGATCAGCAAGTCGTCCAGCGGCTACCAGCTCAAGCACCTCTTCATGGGCCACCAGGGCACGCTCGGCATCGCCACCGAAGCGACGCTCAAGCTGTTTCCGAAACCGGAGGCCGAGCTGTCGCCGTTCTGGGCCTTCGACAACTACGACGACGCCTACGCCTGTGTCGGGGCCCTCGCCCGGGCCGGCGTCGCGACGTTCGCCGGCGCGGTGCTGTTCGACGAGTGGAAGGTCGCCTACCTGCGCAGGGACGACGAGGCGTACATACCGCAGCCGGGCGACGTGCGGGCGCTGGTGTGCGCTGTGATGTACGGCTACGAGGACGAGGTGCGCCCGGCCGGAAGACGGTTGTTCCGCATCGCGAAGCAGTACGGCGCCCGCTACCTCGGTGACGAGATCTCGGAGGGGGACTGGGCGGCCCGTCACGACCGCTATGCCACGCCGCTGCACGGCCGCACCAAGGCGGGGCAGGTGATCCCGATGAGCTGGCACTGCGAGGACGCCGCGGTCAACTACACCGCCCTGCCCGCGGTCACCAAGGCCTGGCACGAAATCGTCGCCGACCTGCGACGGCGTACCGACGTCTTCGACGACTGGGGCATGTTCGCCTACACCTCCGGCAACACCGGCGTCGACTACCTCACCGAGATCGACGTCGGGATCTGGGAGCAGCAGCTCGACGACCGCGCCTGGGAGATGTGGGTCAAGGCCAAGCGCGACATCGCCGCCGTCGCCCTCGCCCACCAAGGCTCGATCAGCGCCTGCCACGGCTCCTGTCGGGAGGGCGAGGTCGACTTGGTGCCCGACGAGCTGGGCCGCGGCTTCGACGTGATGCTCGACCTCAAGCGGGCGCTCGACCCGAACAACATCATGAACCCCGGCAAGTACCACCTCGACCGGGCCTACGAGACGGGAGGCTCGCGGTGAGCGAGAAGCCGACCGACGGCACGCCCGTCGGCTACCGGTACGCCGAGCAGCACACCCCGCCCGAGCCGGAACGCGTGTCGGACGTCGCGTTGACGACCCACCCGCACGTGTTCGAGGTCGACCCCCGGCTGATGGAGCGCTGGGTGCTGCAGCAGACGTTCCCGAACTGGGACAGCCTCCGGATCATGAACAGCCGCCACGACCACCTCGAGTGGATGCACAGGCACTTCGCGTCGAAGGTGGTCACCGGCTCTGAGCTGCTGGCCGAGGTCGACGGAGCGGACGAGGCGGAGGGCGGGGCCAGATGAGCCGGGGCTCCGAGGGCGATGCGGGCGCGCACCACCACCACGAGCACGACGCGGACGCTGCGGCGCTGGCGTCCCTGGGATACCACTCGGAGTTCCGGCGGGAGATGAGCCTGTGGGCCAACTTCGCCCTCGGCTTCACCTATCTCTCTCCCGTGGTCGGCATCTACACCCTGTTCGCCGTCGCGCTGGTGGCCGGCGGGCCGCCGATGATCTGGTGGCTGGTCATAGTCGGCCTCGGCCAGCTGCTCGTGGCGCTGGTCTTCGGCGAGGTGGTCTCGCAGTTCCCGGTCGCGGGCGGCGTCTATCCGTGGGCGCGGCGGCTCTGGGGGCGCAAGTGGGCGTGGATGACCGGCTGGGTCTACCTGGTCGCGCTGCTGACCACGATCGCGGGCGTCGTCTACGGGTCCGGGCCGTTCCTGGCCCAGCTGCTCGGCTTCACGCCGGGCACCCGGTCGACGGTGACCTGCGCGCTGATCTTGCTGGCGCTCGCGCTGGCCATCAACTTGATGGGGACCAAGTGGCTGGCGATGGCGGCCATGATCGGGTTCAGCGCGGAGCTCCTCGGGGCGATCGCCGTCGGCACCTGGCTGCTGGTCACCGAGCGGCACCAGAACCTGTCCGCCCTCTTCGACACGCAGGGTGTCGTGGACAGCAACGGCAGCTACCTCGGCGCGTTCCTGGTGGCCGCCCTGATCGGGATCTACCAGTACTACGGGTTCGAGGCCTGCGGCGACGTCGCCGAGGAGGTGCCCGATCCCACCCGGCAGATCCCCAAGGCGATGCGGATGACGATCTACGTCGGTGGGGCCGCGGCGATCTTCGTCTGCCTCTCGCTGCTGCTGGCGGTGCAGGACTACGCCGCGGTGATCGACGGCAGCGACGCCGACCCGGTGACCACGATCCTGCACAATGCCTTCGGCGAGGGCGGCACGAAGGTCGTGCTGGTCGTGGTGATGGTGTCGTTCCTGTCCTGCGCGCTGAGCCTGATGGCCGCGGCCAGCCGGCTGATGTACGCCTACGCCCGCGACGACATGATCCTCGGATCACGGCTGTTCCGGCTCTTCCTGCCGCACCGCCACGTGCCGCCGTACGCGATGCTGGTCGGGGCCCTGGTGCCCGCGGTGATCGTGCTGGGCTCGGTGTTCTCGACCAAGGCGCTGACGTCGATCATCTCCTTCGCGACCCTCGGCATCTACCTCGGCTTCCACATGGTGACGTTCGCGGCGCTGCGGGCCCGGCTCAAGGGCTGGGTGCCGAGCGGGCCGTTCTCGCTCGGTCGGTGGGGGCTGCTGGTCAACGTCGCCGCGCTGACGTACGGCGTGCTGGCGATGGTCAACATGGCCTGGCCGCGTACCCCGGACGCGCCGTGGTACGACAACTGGCTGGTCGCCCTCTCCGCCGCGGTCGGCGTCGGCGTGGGCGCGGTCTACATGGTCCTCGCCCGGCCCTACGAGCACAGCGAGGCGATCTCAGGCGACGCGGTCCACGGGACGTTCGGGCAGCCCACGGAGACGTCAGGGGCGGGCGACGAACGGTGAAGCAAGGGTTCAGTTACTCGATGAGGAGCCAACGATGAGATTCAGCTACGCGATGCTGCCGGACTACCCGCTCAGTGAGTCCCTGGCCTCGATCAAGAAGGCCGACGAGCTCGGGTTCTACGCCGTGTACGCCGCGGACGAGACCTGGCACAAGGACCTCTGGCTGCTGTTCGCCGCGGCCGCAGCGCAGACCAGCCAGGTCCGGATGGGCCCGAGCGTGTCGGGCGTCGTGCTTCGCGAGCCCACGCTGATCGCGCAGGCGGCCGCCACGCTGGACGAGCTGACCGGTGGCCGGGCCGAGGTCGCGGTGTCGAGCGGCAACTTCGGCCTGCTCGCGGAGTACCACATCGACTGGGCCAAGACGAAGCCGCTCTCGCGGGTCAAGGAAGCGGTCCACGTGATCCGGACCCTGCTCGACGAGGGCGTCATCACCCACGACGGCGAGTTCTTCAAGTACAGCGGCCTGTTCACCTTCGCCCGGCCGGTGCAGGAGCGCCTGCCGGTCAAGATGGGTGCGATGCGCGGACCGAAGTCGTTCGAGGTGGCCGCGGAGTTCTCCGACGGCTGCCACCACGCGCTGAGCTACACACGCGAGGCCTACGACTACATGATCGAGCACTGCACGATCGGCGCCCAGCGCGCCGGCAAGAACGTGCAGGACCTCGACCTCGGCGCCTGGATCGTCTTCTCGGTGGCCGAGGACGGCGCGGTCGCCAAAGACGCCGCTCGCAGCATGGTCGGGCTGTACGCCTCCTCGATGCCGCACGAGCAGCTCCGGCGCAACGGCGTGGAGCCCGAGGAGGTCGCGCCGATCATCGAGGCGATCGGCGCCGGCGACATGGCCAAGGGCATCGAGCTGACGTCGCACGACCTCGCCGAGCGGCTCTCCGTC
>DATIBI010000297.1:0-17177 GCA_035457605.1 Nocardioidaceae bacterium | reverse complement strand
TGGAAGTGGGTGAGCACGACCACCGGCACCTGCTGCACGTCGAGCCGGTCGAGGCAGCCGTCGATGCTGTCGGGCTCGGGTCCCGCGTCGACGACGACCGCTGCCCCGTCGCCGGCGTTGAGCACCAGCCCGTCGCCCTGGCCGACGTCGCAGGCCACCATCACCCAGCCCGCAGGCGGCCACCCGGGACTCGGCAGGGGGCGTACGACGGAGACCAGCATCACCAAGGCAACGGCGATCGACCAGCCACGGCGGGCCAGCACCCGGGGAAGCACCATGCCCAGCATCACGCACAGCACCGTGAGCACGACGATCGAGAGGGTGGAGGCGCTCCACTCCACTGCCGCGGTGGGCAGCCGGGCGCTGTGCGTCGCGACCGCGATGATCCACCAGGCGCACCCGACGGCGAGCCGGCCGACGACCAGCCCCACCGGCTCCAGCACGAGCACGAGCAGTCCGCCGACGAGTCCGAGGACGGTGGCCGGCCCGACCGCCGGCGCGGCCGCCATGTTGGCGACCACCGCGACCAGGCTCACCTGGTCCGAGATCGCGGCCACCACAGGTGTGCACACCAGCTGCGCGGCCAGCGGCACCGCCACCGCCTCCGCGACCGGCCGGGGCAGCCAGCGCATGAGGGCATCCCGCCAGGGCGGCGCGAGGAACAGGATCCCGGCCGTCGCGAGCGCCGAGAGCACGAAGCCCAGCGACAGCGCCAGCCACGGGTCGAGCAACAGCAGGACCAGGACCGCGACCCCCAACGCCCGGGCCCCGCGCTGCCGGCCGTTGGCCCCCATCCCGAGCAGCGCCACCGTGCCCATGGCGGCGGCCCGGACCACGCTCGGCTCGGTCCGGGCCAGGAGCACGAACCCCACCACGCCGAGAGCGCCGATGACGAGCAGGCCACGGGCCCGGACCCCGATCCAGCGTGCGACCACGAGCAGGAACCCGACGACCAGGGTCAGGTTGGTGCCCGACACCGCGAGCAGATGGGTCAGCCCGGCGACCTGAAAGCTCTCCACCACCTCCGTGGGCATTCCCTGGTCGTCGCCGACCACCAGGGCAGGGACCAGGGACCGCTCCTCGGGACCTCCCGCCGCGACCGCTTCCCGGATGCCCGCCCGGACGACGGACGCGGCGTCGAGCGGAGCCGCCGGACCGGCCACCAGCCCCGGAGGCCGACTGGTGCTGATCACGGCCGCAAGGTCGGGTCCGTCGGCCGCCGCCGCCCTGCCCTGCACGCTCACCACCGAGCCCAGCTCAGCGGCACGCCACTCCTCCCCGGCGATCAGCAGCACCGGCACCCGTGAGCGGTGCCGCTCACCGCGCCCGGTGACCTCCAGGGTGGTGGCGCGCACGAGCACATAGTCGGAGAACCTGCCCTGGCGCAGTCGTGGGTCGGTGCTGATGCGGACCGTCGCGGTGACGAAGGCATGCTCGCGTGCCAGGTCCGCGAGCGGGCTGCGTTGTACCGCCTCCGCGCGGAGCATCGCCGACCCGCCGACCGCGGTCGCGGCCACCAGCCACGTCACGGCGACGAGGACCGTACGGCCGCGACGCCGGCGTACCAGCAGCCAGACCAGCGCAGCCGATGCCGTGACGGGCAACGTCCAGCCGGGGCACAGGAACCCCGTCAGCGCGCCTGCCCACGCGGCCAGCGCCAGGCCCACCGCCCGCAGGTCCGGGGGCGGCTGCGCCAGCTGCGTCGGTGGTGGCTGCGTCGATGCCGGCTGCGTTGGCTGCGTCGGCTGGGTCGGTGCCGGCCGCACGCGCTCCGTCGCCGATCGCTGCTCCTGCTCCATCGACGGCCGCTGCGCTTGCTCCATCAGAGAGTGACGAACGGGGCGATCTCGGCGAGAGTGGCGTCACCAATCCCGGACACCTCGAGCAGTTCGTCGACCGCCGTGAAGGCGCCGTTGTCCGTGCGCCACTGCAGGATCGCGGCCGCCGTCACCGGTCCCACCCCGGGAAGCTCCTCGAGCTCGACCTGGGTCGCGGTGTTCAGGTTCACCAGCGGGGTCGACGACGTCGTCCCGTTCGCTGGCTGGGAGGCTGACGCCGCGGGAGCAGCGATGCCGCCCGGTGGTGGCACCCCGACGACGATCTGCTCGCCGTCCACGAGCACCCGGGCGAGGTTGAGGCTGGTCAGGTCGACCCCCGGTCGTGCACCACCCGCGGCGTCGAGAGCGTCGATCACCCGTGCGCCCACCGGGAGGGTGGCGATGCCCGGTCGGCGAACCCGCCCCGCCACGTCGACCACCACCACGGCTTTCTCGCCCTCTCCCGCGCCCGACGTCCCTGCCGACGGTGAGCCGCCGACCGGGCTGGGACCGGGCACACCGGAGGGGCCGGCGACGGTCACCGCCGAGGACAGGTCGGCCGGTGACGAGGCCGGGACCGGCTCCCCGTCGGCATCGGCCCGGAGCACCCACCAGGCGGTCACGCCGAGGGCCAGGGCGACCATCAGCGCGACCGTGGTGACGTGCCCCGGGGCAAGACCGATGCGGCCCTGCATCGTCGGCGGGAGCCGGTCGTGGACCCAGCCGGAGAACAGTCCTGCGACCCCGATCGATCGGCGCGCGTGCCGCCCGGGTCGGGCCGGTCGCTCGACCTGCGGCTGCGGAGAAGTCGCGTCGGTTACGGCCGGCGTCTCCGCGTCGGACCCCGTGGACGTTGACGACTCCGCGGACGCTGCCGTACCGCCCGAGCTGGACGCCCCCGCGTCCGACCCGGCCGCCGGACCCGCGACCGGCACCGGGGGCGAGGGCACGAGGGAGGTCACCTCGCCCCCGGGGGTCGGTGGGTCGGCCTCGGGCGGGTCCTGCCGCAGCGCGGCGAGCTCGGCGCCGAGCAGCTCGAGCCGACGCCGGGCCACCTCCGCGACCTGTTCCTGAGCCGCCTTTCGTGAGCGCATGCCAGGAACCTAGGAACCCGGCGGGGCGCCGGGAACCACCTCCCGGCGATCTGTGGACGTTGTCCGACGACCGAAGGGCTGTGCACGAGATCTGGCCCGATCAGCCGGCCAGGTGGCGTGGGCCGTCCGCGGCGCCGGACCCGCCGCGGCGCTAACAACGCGAGTTGTAGCAAGTTGCACGCTCAGCGGCGCCGCGGCCGTGCAACTTGCTACAACTCGCGCCCCGAGCCGGCCGCCGGCAACCGAGCTGCCCCGTGCTTAGTCCGAACGTGTGGCCGAAGGGCCTGCCTGCGCCATTTCCAGTCCCGCAGCGGCTTGCCATTGTGGGATGACGGGGCTTGAGACCGCCGGAGGGTCGATGGACCGCGTGGTCGCGGACGGCAACCACATCCGCACGGGTGCCCGCCCCTGGCGGGTCGAAGCCGGCACCACTGGCGCGTTCCATCCGCAACCTCGTGAGGCGGCACCCCCGGCGCGGGGCAGCCACGCGTTCGTCGTACCCGCGACCGTGGTGCTCCTGCTCCTCGGCCACGGACTCGCGATGGCCGTCGCGGGCAGGTCACGTACCCGGGCCGGTGCTCGTGGCCGGCCCCTGCGTCCACGGCCCGCCCGGCCGTTGCAGCCGCCCGACCGGCACGAGGCCTGGCTGGCGGAGCTGCGACATGAGCTGTCCGGTCGCTGGTGCGCCGTGCGCGTCGGTTCTCCAGGTGTCCCCTGGGACCTGGAGGTGGCGGTCGGGATGCTGCTGCGTTGCCGGTTGCGCAGTGCGGCGCACCGGGAGTGGCACCCGGTCGCGCGGACCTCGCTGCGGGTGAGCGGGGTGGGCGCGGCGTTCGGGGTGCTCTCCCTCGCCGGGCTGCCCGTGGCGCCGTACCTCGCGCTCGGTCTCCTGGGGGCCCTGCTGATCACGGCGACGCTCGAGGCCGTCGCGCTCACCCGGCTCACCAGCCGGGCGGTCTCCCGGAGCACCCGGGCGACGACGGCGCCCGAGGACGGACCGCGCCAACGACGGCCCGCGCCAACGACAGCCCGCGCCAACGACGACCCGCGCTAAAGACGGCCCCGACGACGACACCGACGCTAGACGGCCAGGCCGTCGGCACTGCTCATCCGGTCCCGCGCCCAGGCGATGGTCCGGGTGAGCCCGGTCCGGAGGTCCACCTGCGGCTGCCACCCCAGCGCCGTACGGGCGAGGGTGATGTCGGGACGACGAACGTGCGGGTCGTCCTGGGGGCGGCGCACGAACCTGACCGGCCCGCCCGTCCCGGCCAGCCGGCGGACCTGCTCGGCAAGCGCGAGCACGGTGACCTCCTCGGGGTTCCCCAGGTTCACCGGGCCCGCCAGGTCCGAGCCCGCCATCGCGACGATCCCTTCGACCAGGTCGTCGACGTAGCACGGCGACCGGGTCTGGCTCCCGTCGCCGGCCACGGTCAGCGGTCGGCCGTGCAGCGCCTGGTCGATGAAGGTCGGGATGGCGCGACCGTCGTCGGGACGCATCCGAGGCCCGTAGGTGTTGAAGATCCGCACGATCGCGGTGTTCACGCCCTCCGCGGTCCGGTAGGCCGTCGTCATCGCCTCGGCGAAGCGCTTCGCCTCGTCGTAGACCGCGCGCGGGCCCACCGGGTTCACGTTGCCCCAGTAGCTCTCCGGCTGCGGGTGCACCAGCGGGTCGCCGTACGTCTCCGACGTCGACGCGAGCAGGAACCGGGCGCGCTTGTCCCGCGCCAGTTCCAGCGCGTTCAGCGTCCCGACGGCGCCCACCCGCATCGTCTCGATGGGCAGCCGCAGGTAGTCGACGGGTGAGGCGGGCGAGGCCAGGTGCATCACCAGGTCGAGGCGCCCCGGCACGCGAAGCGGCTCGCACACGTCCGCCTCGAGGAGGTGCAGCCGAGGATGTCGAGCGAGGGCGGCGAGGTTGGCCGCCGTCCCGGTGACGAGGTTGTCGACGCAGAGCACGACGAACCCGTCACCGAGCAACCGCTCGACGACGTGCGAACCGACGAAGCCGGCTCCCCCGGTGACCAGCGCGGTCTTGCGACTCATGAGTCACCCCCGTGATCAGTACAGCGGGTGCGTCGGCACGCGGCCATCACCCGTTAGTGCCATCGCTGGGTCAGTTGCCCGCGTTTGCGTTGAGCTCGCCGACATCAGGGTGGAACCTTCGAGAAGGGGGTGAGGGGCGGGACGCGCATGGGCGAGGCCATCGGGGTCATCGGCGCCGGGTACCTGGGAGCGACGCAGGCCGTGTGCCTGGCCGAGCTCGGGCACTGCGTGCTGGCCCTGGACACCGACGCCGAGAAGGTGGCGTGGCTGAACCGGGGCGCTCCACCGTTCTTCGAGCCCGGGCTGGGCGAGCTGCTCCAGCGGAACCTGTCGTCGGGCAGGCTGCGGTTCACCACCTCCCCCGTCGAGCTCGCTGCACACGCCGACATCCAGGTGGTCTGCGTGGGGACGCCGCAGCAGGTCGACGGCCTCGCCGCGGACACGTCCCAGGTCTTCGCCGCCGCCAACGCCGTGGTGCCACACCTGCGGGCGCCCACCCTGCTGGTGGGCCGGTCGACGGTTCCGGTCGGTACGGCGGCCCGGCTGGCCGAGCTCTGCACTCGGATCGCGCCCGCGGGGGTCAACGTCGAGGTGGCGTGGAGCCCGGAGTTCCTGCGCGAGGGGCAGGCCGTCGCCGACACGATGGACCCGGCGCGGCTGGTGTTCGGGGTGACCTCGGCGGAGGCGGAGAAGACCCTGCGACGCATCTTCGGTGTCGGCGAGGACCACGACCGGGTGGTGGTCACCGACCTGGCCACCGCCGAGCTCGTCAAGGTCTCGGCGAACGCGTTCCTCGCCACCAAGATCTCCTTCGCCAACGCTCTGGCGGACCTGTGCGAGGCGGTCGGCGGGGACGTGCTCACCCTCACCGACGCGCTCGGCCGGGACGAGCGGATCGGCCGCCACTTCCTGGGCACCGGGGTCGGCTACGGCGGCGGCTGCCTGCCCAAGGACCTGCGCGCCCTGCTGGCCCGGGCCGGCGAGGTCGGGGTGGGCAGCTCGTTCGCGTTCCTCGCCGAGGTCGACGCGATCAACCTGCGCCAGCGGCAACGCGTCCTGGACGCCGCGGTCGCCGAGTGCGGAGGCGACGTAGCGGGCCGCCGGATCGCTGCCCTCGGCGCCTCGTTCAAGCCGATGACCGACGACGTCCGGGACTCCCCGGCGCTCGAGATCGCGGGCCGGCTGCACGCGCTCGGTGCCCGGGTGATGGTCCACGACCCGGTCGCGAACGAGTCCGCTGCACGCACGCACCCCGCGCTGGCCTACGCGAGCAGCGTGGAGGAGGCCCTCGGCGGGGCGCACCTGGTCGTCCACCTCACCGAGTGGGCGGAGTTCGCCGGGCTCGACCCGCTGGCGCTGCTGCCGCTCGTGGCGCGGCCACGGATGCTGGACGCGCGCAGCAGCCTGGACCGGAGCCTGTGGGAGGAGGCGGGCTGGTCCTACCGGGCGCTCGGCCGTCCGAACGGGTCACACCGGTACGGACGGTGACCCGACCGGCTACAGCGGAAGGTCAGGGCCGCGGGGAGACGACCACGGCGACCATGCCGGGACCCACGTGCGCACCGATGACGGCGCCCACCTCACCCACCACGACGTCGCGGCCCTCGAGGTTGCCGGCGAGCCGGTCGCGCAGCCGCTCGGCCAGCTGCTCCGCCCGGTCCGGGCTGGCCAGGTGCGCCACCGCGAGGTCGACCGGGCCAGCGTCGGCGGCCTGCACCGCGAGCTCCTCCAGCCTGCTCAGTGCGCGGGCCGAGGTGCGCACCTTCTCGAGCGTCGCGATCCGGCCCTCCTCGAGCTTGAGCAGCGGCTTGACCGACAGGGCGGACCCCAGCAGGGCCGCCGCGGCACCGATCCGGCCGCCGCGGCGCAGGTACTCCAGCGTGTCGACGTAGAACAGAGACGTTGTTCCGGTGGCCCGGGTCCGAGCGGCCTCCGCGGCCTCCTCGGCGCTGCCGCCCCGCGCGAGCACCTCGGCCGCGGTGAGCACCGCGAAGCCGGTCGCCATCCCGAGCTGCTGGGAGTCCACGGTGACCACCGGCACCGGCGACTCCTTCGCGGCCAGCTGCGCCGACTCGTAGGTGCCGCTGAGCTCGGCGGAGAGGTGGATCGAGACGATCTCGTCCGCACCCGCGGCGGCCGCGGACTCGTAGGCCTCGAGCATCGCCGACGGGGTGGGCCGCGACGTGCTCACCGGCTTCCACTCACGCAGTGCCTCGGCCACGGTTCCCGCGGTGGCCTCCTCACCGCCCTCGTCGTAGCAGCGTGCCCCGATCACCACCTGCAGCGGGACGACCACGATGCCGTGCTCGGCGACCTGCTCCGGGGGCAGCGAGGCCGTGGAGTCGGTGACGAGCACGATCGACCAGGACATGCCGGGAAGGTTACCGCCCGCGACCGGTCCGTCCCGGAATCGTCCGGGACCAGGACGTGTTGTGCCCAGAACCCGGGTACCCCCGGGTTGCACCGACCCCGAGGAAAGGCTGCCCATGCGCGTCGTCATCGCAGGTGGACACGGACAGATCGCCCTTCGGCTCGAGCGCCGGCTCGCCGCTGCCGGGCACGAGCCCGTCGGGGTGGTGCGTAACCCCGACCACGTCGCGGACCTGCAGAAGGCAGGGGCCGAGTCCGTCGTACTCGACCTCGAGAAGGCCTCCGTGGAGGAGCTGGCGTCCGTGGTCGACGGCGCCGACGCGGTGGTGTTCGCCGCCGGCGGCGGGCCGGGCAGCGGTGCCGCGCGGAAGGAGACCGTGGACCGCGGCGCGGCCGCGCTGCTCGCCGACGCCGCGGAGCGAGCCGGGGTGCGCCGCTACCTGATGGTCTCGTCCATGGGCACCGACCAGGCCGACCCCGACAGCGACGACATCTTCCAGGTGTACCTGCGCGCGAAGGCGGCCGCGGACGCCGACCTGCGCGGGCGGGACCTGGACTGGACGATCGTCAAGCCGGGCCGTCTCACCGACGCCGAGGGCACCGGCCGCGTGACCCTCGACCCGGACGCGCGACCGCGGGAGATCCCCCGCGAGGACGTCGCCGAAGCCCTGGTGGCGGCGCTGGAGCAGGACGCCACCGTCGGCAAGGAGTTCACCCTGCTCAGCGGGGACACCCCGGTCGCGGAGGCGCTGGCCCGTGCCTGACGCGGGTTGAGCCGCCGGTCTCCCGTCAGGCCAGCACTTCCCGTGTGAAACCTCCACTCCCCGCGCGACGTGACGCATGGGAAGTGGAGGTTTCACGACATACCGTGGGAAAACACCCGCGCCCCGCCCCACCGAGCACGGGTCAGCCGGCGACGACGTTCACCAGCTTCGGTGCGCGCACGATCACCTTCCGGACCGTCTTGCCCTCCAGCGCCCGCTGCACGTTCGCGTCGGCCATCGCCGCGGCCTCCAGGTCGGCCTCGGAGACGTCCGGGCTGACCTCCAGCTTCGCGCGCAGCTTGCCCTGCACCTGGACGATCGCGGTCACCGTGTCCTCAACCAGCAGCGCCTCGTCGACGGTCGGCCAGCCGGCCTTGGCCACGGTCGGC
Source organism: Nocardioidaceae bacterium (assembly GCA_035457605.1). Taxonomy (GTDB): domain Bacteria; phylum Actinomycetota; class Actinomycetes; order Propionibacteriales; family Nocardioidaceae; genus Nocardioides_C. Next base: position 8,700 of record DATIBI010000297.1, on the reverse strand, counting down.
TCGTGGCCCAGCCGCGCCCACATCTCCTCGGCGGTGTACGGCGCGACCAGCGACAGGATCACCGCAACCGCCTCGGTCGCCTCGCGCACCGCGGGGTCGGCCGGTCCGCAGCCGGAGTCGATCGCCTTGCGGGTCACGTTGACCAGCTCCATCACGCGGGCGACGACCACGTTGAACCGGTGCGAGTCGATCAGCTGCTCGACCTCGTGCACGGTCTTGTGGGTGGCCTTGCGCAGCGCCACGTCACCGCCGTCGAACGCGACCCCGGGCTCCGAGCTCACGTCGCCGCTCAGCCGCCACGCCCGCTGCAGGAACTTCAGCGAGCCCGACGGGGACATGTCGGCCCAGTCGATGTCGTCCTCGGGCGGGCCGGCGAACACCATGGTCAGCCGGACCGCGTCGACGCCGTACAGGTCGATCATCTCGCCCAGGTTGACGCCGTTGCCCAGGGACTTGCTCATCGCCTTGCCCTGGTTGATGACCTGGCCCTGGTTCATCAGGGCGCTGAACGGCTCGACGAAGTCGACCATGCCCATGTCGTGCAGCACCTTGGTGAAGAAGCGGCTGTAGAGCAGGTGCAGGATCGCGTGCTCCACGCCGCCGACGTACTGCTGGGCAGGCATCCACCTCCGCACGGCCTCCGGGTCGAACGGACCCTCGGTGTAGCCCGGCGAGCAGTAGCGCAGGAAGTACCACGACGAGTCCACGAACGTGTCCATCGTGTCGCTGTCCCGCTTGGCCGGCCCGCCGCACGACGGGCAGGAGACGTTGACCCAGTCCTCGGCCGCCGCCAGCGGCGAGGTCCCCTTCGGCTTGAGATCCGCACCACGCAGGTCGGGCAGTACGACGGGCAGCTGCTCGTCCGGGACCGGGACCTCGCCGCACGTCTCGCAGTGCACGACCGGGATCGGGCAGCCCCAGAACCGTTGCCGGGACAGCAGCCAGTCACGCAGCCGGAAGTTCACCGCACCGGTGCCGGCGCCCTGCTTCTCCAGCCAGTCGATGATGGTCCGCTTCGCCTCGTCGACGTCCATCCCGTCCAGGCTGACCTCGTCGTTGGCGGAGTTCACCGCCGGCCCGTCCCCGGTGAAGGCCTTGCCCCCCGACGACTCGAAGTCGGCCGGCGGTTGCACCGTGCGCACGATCGGCAGGTCGAACCTCTCGGCGAAGTCCCAGTCCCGCTGGTCCTGCCCCGGCACGGCCATGATCGCGCCGGTGCCGTAGTCGGCCAGCACGTAGTCGGCGGCCCAGACCGGGATCCGCTGCCCGTTGACCGGGTTCACCGCGTAGCGGCCCAGAAACACACCGGTCTTCTCGCGCTCGGTGGACAGCCGGTCGATCTCCGACTCCCGGCGGACCTCCTCACGGTAGGCCTCGAAGGCCTCCCGCTGCTCGGGCGCGCACAGCTCCTCGGCCAGCTTGGCGTCGGCGGCGACCACGAAGAAGGTCGCCCCGAACAGGGTGTCGGGGCGCGTGGTGAAGACGGTGACGGTCTGCGCCGGCTGCCCGTCGACGGCCTCGACCTCGAAGTCGACGTGCGCGCCCTCGGAGCGGCCGATCCAGTTGCGCTGCATCGCCAGCACCCGGTCCGGCCAGGTCTCGGCCAGCGCGTCCATGTCGTCCAGCAGCCGCTGCGCGTAGTCGGTGACCTTGAAGTACCACTGGGTCAGCTCGCGCTTGGTCACCTCTGCGCCGCAGCGCTCGCACATCCCGCCGACCACCTGCTCGTTGGCCAGCACGGTCTGGTCGTTGGGGCACCAGTTCACCGGGCTGGACTTGCGGTAGGCCAGCCCACGCTCGCGGAAGCGCAGGAACAGCCACTGCGTCCACCGGTAGTACTCCGGGTCAGAGGTGTGCAGCCGCCGGGACCAGTCGAAGCTGACCGCGTAGCGGCGGAACGACTCCGCCTGGGTCTCGATGTTGGCGTAGGTGTACGTCGCCGGGTGCTCGTCGTTGCGGATCGCGGCGTTCTCGGCGGGCAGCCCGAAGGAGTCCCAGCCGATCGGGTTCATCACGTCGTAGCCGCGCTGCCACCAGTAGCGCGCGATCACGTCGTGCAGTGCCATCACCTCGGCGTGACCCATGTGCAGGTCACCGCTCGGGTAGGGGAACATCGTCAGCGCGTAGCGGCGCTCGCGCTGGCCGTCGTCGGCGGCCTGGAACGGGTTCATCTCGTCCCAGACCTTGCGCCACTTGTCCTGCGTGGCGACCACGTCGTAGGTGGTGTCGGCCTGCTCGGTCATCGTCTCTTCGTCTTCCTGTTGCGGCGTCCCTGGTCGTGAGCTTCCTCCGGTGCCCTCCCCCTCCGGGAACGGGGCACAAAAAAACCCCTCAGGCACGAGGGGTGGCCGCGTCGACGTCGATCCTGGTCAACGCGGCTCGATAAGGAGCAGCTCCTTCCGCATACCGCCATGCTAGCGCACCCCGCCCCGGGGCGACCGGGGTCGTCCGGGGCGGGGTGCGCTGTCGTCGTGCGTGGCGCGGGTCAGTGCGCGGTGTCGCGGTCGTGGCTGACGTCGTCGGGTACGACGATCGGCCGCGCCATCGCCCAGCCCTGGAACAGCGCACCGACCACGAGCAGGCCGATGCCGGTCCACAGGTTCGCGTTCACGCCGTCGGCCTTGGCCAGGTCGGCGTCGCTGGTGCCGAACAGCCCGGTCAGCACGAGGATCACCCCGTACAGGCCGATCAGCATGGCGATGAAGGTGCGGATGTCGAACGCGCCGGCCTTGTGTGCCGACCGCTTCGTGTCAGGTGTGGTCATGAGCAGGCTCCTGTCCTGTCAGCCGGTCAGGCGAAGGCGAAGTTGAGGACGATGACCAGGACCAGGGCGATCCCGGCGAGCTTGGTCGGGTGCTGCCACCACGACAGCCGGGCAGGGTTCTCGTCCTGGAAGGACTCCTTGGGGGTCAGCGAGTACACCAGCCCCTGCAGCTCGTCGTACTCGCGCGGCCGGGTGACCAGGCTGACCGCGACGCTGACCACGATGTCGACCGCGAACGCGGCACCCGCGGCCACGAACGCCCCGCCCTGGCCGCCGATCCCGATGATCCCGGTGACGTCCTCGCTGAGCACCCACACCGTGACCGCGGCCGCGGTGCCGGACACCAGACCGACCCAGCCGGCGGTGGCGGTCATCCGCTTCCAGAACATGCCGAGGATGAACGTGGCGAAAAGCGGCGCGTTGAAGAACCCGAACAGGGTCTGCAGGTAGGTCATCAGGTTGGCGTAGCCCGCGGCGAGGAACGCCGTACCGATCGCGAGGACCGTCGCGACGACGGTGATCACGCGGCCCACCCGGAGGTAGTAGTCGTCGTCGCGGTCCTTGACCACGTACTGCTCCCACAGGTCGTAGGAGAAGACGGTGTTGAACGCGGAGATGTTCGCCGCCATGCCGGCCATGAACGACGCCAGCAGTCCGGCGATCGCGAGGCCGAGCATGCCGTTGGGCAGCAGGTCACGCATCAGCAGGAGCAGCGCGTCGTTGTAGTCGACGCTGCCCTCGCCGGTCTCCTTGAAGGTGGCCAGCTCGTTCACGGTGACCGCTGCGATCATGCCGGGGATGACCACGATGAACGGGATGAACATCTTTGGGAAGGCACCGATGATCGGGGTGCGCTGTGCGGCGGACATCGACTCCGACGCCATCGCCCGCTGGACCTCGACGAAGTTCGTGGTCCAGTAGCCGAAGGAGAGCACGAAGCCGAGACCGAACACGATGCCGATCACCGACAGGATCGGGGAGTCGAAGCCGGACAGCGCCTGGCCGGGCCAGGAGGACAGGTCCGCTCCCCCGCTGGGACCGGCGGTGACCTTCTCCTTGAGACCGTCGTAGCCGCCGACCTTGTGCAGGCCGAGCAGGGTCAGCGGCAGCAGCGCCGCGACGATCACGAAGAACTGGAGCACCTCGTTGTAGATCGCCGCGGACAGGCCACCGAGCGCGGTGTAGGACAGCACCACCGCGGCCGCGATCACCAGGGAGACCCACAGCGGCCAGCCGAGCAGCGCGTTGACGATGCTGGCGAGCAGGAACAGGTTCACGCCGGCGATCAGCACCTGCGCGAGCGCGAAGCTGAGCGCGTTCACCAGGTGCGCACCGGTGCCGAACCGGCGGCGCATGAACTCCGGCACGCTGCGGACCCTCGAGCCGTAGTAGAACGGCATCATCACCACGCCGAGGAACAGCATGGCGGGGATCGCGCCGACCCAGAAGTAGTGCATGGTCGGCATGCCGAACTCGGCGCCGGTGGCCGACATGCCCATGATCTCGATGGCGCCGAGGTTGGCGGAGATGAACGCCAGCCCGGTCACCCACGCGGGCAGCGAGCGGCCCGAGAGGAAGAAGTCGATGCTGCTCGAGACCGAGCGCCGGGCGGCGAAGCCGATCCCGAGCACGAACGCGAAGTACAGCGCCACCAGGGCGTAGTCGATCCAGTTGGCATCGAGCCGCAACTGGTCACTGGCCGCGAGAACCACAGTTCCTCCTGGGCAAAAGTTGCAAAACGCCCGGCACGTTACCCGCCGCTGCGGGTAGGGCCAAAGCCACCCGACAAAGTAGCCACTCCGCGAGACTTCAAACTCGGCCCACTAAGGTCGGCTGCATGAAGGTTCTCGTCACCGGCGGCGCCGGCTACATCGGATCGACCACGGCCAAGGCACTCGAGGAGGCCGGGCACACGCCGGTGATCCTGGACTCGCTGCTCACCGGCCCGCGCGTGTTCACCAAGGACCGCATCTTCTACGAGGGCGACATCGCCGACCGGGAGCTGATCACCCGGATCGTCGAGGAGCACCCGGACATCGAGTGCACCATCCACATGGCTGCCCGGATCGTGGTGCCGGAGTCGGTGGAGCAGCCCTACGAGTACTACCGCGACAACGTGGCCAAGTCCCTGGAGCTGTTCGACCAGCTGGTGCGGCTGGGCAAGCCGCGGGTGCTGTTCTCCTCCTCGGCCTCGCTCTACGCGATGGTGGAGGACTTCAAGGTCGACGAGGACGCCCCCCTGGACCCGCCGTCGCCGTACGCGCGCACCAAGCGGGTGATGGAGATGGCGCTCACCGACATGGCGGCCGCCACCGACCTGCGCGCGATCATCCTGCGCTACTTCAACCCGATCGGGTCCGACCCCGACCTGGAGTCGGGCATCTACGTGCGCGAGCCCTCCCACGTGCTCGGGCAGCTGGTCCTGGCCGCGCAGGGACAGAAGGACGCCTTCACCATCACCGGCACCGACCACCCCACCCGGGACGGCACCGGCATCCGGGACTACATCCACGTGTGGGACCTGGCCCGGGCGCACGTCAAGGCCGTCGAGGACTTCGACCGGGTACTGACGACGGTCGACGCGCCGAGCACGATCATCAACGTCGGCACCGGCGAGGGCGTCACGGTCCGGGAGCTCGTGGCGGCGTTCGAGAAGGTGTTCGGCAGCTCGGTGCCGGTCAAGGAGGCGCCGCCGCGACCGGGCGACGCCGTCGGTGCTTTCGCGGCGGTGGACAAGGCCCGCGATGTCCTCGGCTGGACCGCGTCGCTGACCGTCGAGGACGCCATCGACTCCGCGCTCGCCTGGAGCGCGAAGCGCAAGGACGTCCTGGGGTACGCATGACCTGGCTGGTGACCGGCGGGGCCGGCTACATCGGCGCCCACGTGGTGCGCGCGTTCGACGCCGTGGGCCTCCCCTCGGTGGTCCTCGACGACCTGTCCAGCGGGCACGAGCGGTTCGTGTCCGAGGGCACCCCGTTCGTCCGCGGCACCATCCTCGACACCGACCTGGTCCGCCGTACCCTCCGGGAGCACGCGGTGACCGGGGTGGTGCACGTCGCCGGCTTCAAGTACGCCGGCGTCTCGGTGCAGCAGCCGCTGCACACCTTCGACCAGAACGTCACCGGCACGGTCAACGTGCTGCGCGCCATGCAGGACGAGGGCGTGCAGAACGTCGTGTTCTCCTCCAGCGCCGCGGTCTACGGCACTCCCGACGTCGACGTCGTCACCGAGGAGACCCCGACCACGCCGGAGTCCCCCTACGGGCAGTCCAAGCTCATCGGCGAGTGGCTCCTCGCCGACCAGGGGGTCGCCACCGGGCTCAGGCACACGTCGCTGCGCTATTTCAACGTGGTCGGCTCCGGCGACCCGACGCTGTACGACACCAGCCCGCACAACCTGTTCCCCCTGGTCTTCGAGGCGCTCCTCGCGGGCGGCACGCCGCGGATCAACGGCGAGGACTACCCGACGCCGGACGGCACCTGCGTCCGCGACTACATCCACGTCGCGGACCTCGCGCACTCCCACGTGGTCGCGGCCAAGGCGTTGGAGGCCGGTACGACGGTCGCGCCGGTGTACAACCTCGGCAGCGGCAACGGCAGCTCGGTGCGGCAGATCATGGACGCCATGGCCGCGGTGACCGGGATCGACTTCACCCCGGAGATCGCGCCACGGCGTCCCGGCGACCCGGCACGGATCGTGGCGTCCGGCGAGCTCGCCGCCCGGGACCTGGAGTGGGAGATGCGGCACAGCCTCACCGAGATGGTCGCCAGCGCCTGGGCCGCGCGGCAGGGAGCCGCGTGACCTCACCGCTCGAGCCCACCACCTGCCCGCTGTGCGGCACGGTGTTCGACATGCTGCCGCGCTACCACGGGATCCTCTGCCGGGACTGCGCCGACCGGGCGACCGACGCCGACGGCCGCCGGCTGCGGCTGACCAACACCAGCCTCTCCGGCGGCTTCGCCGCGTGGTACGCCGACCGGGACCGGGAGCTGTGCGAGGAGGTGTCGGTCACGCACGTCGTCTACGTCGACGGAGTGCGCTGCCGCGCCGACGAGGGCCGGTTCGGCGGGATCGTGGTGCGCCCAGAAACGGAGACCGCGCCGGAGACCGGACCGGAAACGGGGCCAGGGCCGAAGCCCGGCGGGGTCAGCTGACCTGCTCGGCCGGCTCCACCGGCAGCAGGCACTCGACCTGGCCGGGTGCGCGGTAGAGCTCGATCGCGGGCCGGGACCGGTCGCGCCCGGCCAGCCGGTGCAGCTCGTCGAAAGCGGGTCCGATGTTGCGGTAGACCTGCGGCGCCGGGCCGTCGAGGCGCAGCAGGAGGTACTCCCCGCCGGGCAAGGCCCCCATGTCGAGGTCGAGCGCGTCGGGGTCGTCCTCGTCCCGCATGGCCGTGGCGAGCCGGTAGATCCCGCGCTCGGGGAACACCACCGCCATCATCGTCCGCCCGCGCAGCGAGGTGAACCGGGACTCGAACGCCGGCCAGCCCTCCTGGATCGCCTCCACGTCGAAGGCGACGTCGAGGTACATGATCGGGACGTCGTCCCGCCGCACGCGCGTGACCGACCCGAGATCGCTGATCAGCAGCTCGTCAGCGTGCGTCCCCGTCATGGCGCGCACGGTAGTCGCTGGTGCCCGGCCGAGGCAACGGCGCGTCCACCCCTGTTGTCCGCGGCAGTCCCGCCCGAAACAATGAGGCCATGAGTGCTGACGGTCACCTCTCTCGTCCCAGCGCCGGGTTGTCCCTGGCGTTCCCGATGTCGCTGGGCGTCTTCCAGAACTACGACGAGGCGCAGCGGGCCGTGGACTACCTCGCCGACCACGAGTTCCCGGTCGAGAACTGCATGATCGTGGGCACCGACCTCAAGCAGGTCGAGCGGGTGACCGGTCGGCTCACCACGGGTCGCGTGGCCGTCGGCGGCGCGCTCACCGGGCTCTGGCTCGGGCTGTTCATCGGGCTGATCTTCGCCCTGTTCGGCTCCGAGAACCCCACCGCCGTCATCCTGTCCACGGCGGTGTTCGGCGGCCTGTTCGGGGTGATCTGGGCGCTGATCGGCTACGCCGCGACGCGGGGTCGTCGCGACTTCACCTCGGTGACCCAGGTGGTCGCCACCAGCTACGAGGTGCTCGTCGAGCACAAGTACGCCCAGCAGGGCCGCGACATGCTCGCCCAGATGCCGGGCTCGGAGCGGTTCACCGGCTGACCCGGCCGGCGTTCCCGCTCCCGTGGGCCCGGTCAACAGCGCCCGGTCAACAGGGTCCGGGCGGCTCGGTCCCCGTCACGTCCACGCAGCCCTCGGCGCTCGGGGTGGGCCTCAGCCGGTCACCCTCGACCGACCACTTCCACTGCTCGACCGTGAACCTCGAGCCGCCGGAGAGGTCGACCGGATCCAGCCTGCGCCACGAGAAGAGCCCGCGGTCGTCGACGTAGTAGTGGGCCACCGTGCCCTGCCCGTCCAGCTCCAACGCGAGCGGAGCGTCACCCTCGACCTCGGCCTGGACGAGCCCGTCCTCGTGCCAGGTGTAGACGAGCAGCTGCGCGGAGTCACCGCCCGCCGTGTGGCTCATCAGCACCTGCTCGCGCCCGTCGCCGTTGACGTCGAACGCCGGAAGCAGGCGCGGCGGGTAGCCGAACGGCATCTCGGCGGCACCCGTCGCGCCGGACGCCAGGGTCACCTCGACGGTCCCGGTGGCCGGCTCGTCCGGCGTGGAGCCGTGAAGCAGCACGCGCACCTCGTCCGGACGGCCGTCGCCGTCGACGTCGGCACGCTGACGATCCGTGACGACCCCGTCGCTCGGCTCGGAGGGCTGCTCGGAGGGCTGCTCGGAGGGTGCAGCGCCGGTCGGCCCGGGCTCGGTCGGCGTGGCGACGACCGATGGTGGCGCCGCCGGCTCGGGCTCGGGAGCGGTCCCTGCCTCGCCTCCCACGAGGAACG
>DATIBI010000296.1:0-8929 GCA_035457605.1 Nocardioidaceae bacterium | reverse complement strand
TAGGACGCGGCCTCGGCGTCGAGCAGCGCGGCCCGGTCGACCTTGCCCTCGGCGTACAGCTGGCGGACCTTCGCCTTCTCGCCGTTGGGCAGGCCCGAGGGCATCGGCCCGGCCGGCACGAACACCGTCGGCAGGTGGCCGAAGCTGAGCGCGCCGATGAGCAGGCCGGGCACGATCTTGTCGCACACGCCGAGCATGACCGCGGCGTCGAACATGTCGTGGGAGAGCGCGATCGCGGTGGACATCGCGATCACGTCCCGGCTGAACAGCGACAGCTCCATGCCCGCGCGGCCCTGGGTGACCCCGTCGCACATCGCGGGCACGCCGCCGGCGAACTGGGCGATGCCGCCGGCCGAGATCACGGCTTTCTTCAGCTGCGCCGGGAACGCCTCGAACGGCTGGTGTGCCGAGAGCATGTCGTTGTAGGCCGAGACGATCGCGACGTTCGGCTTGACCAGGCCACGCAGGGCCTTCTTGTCCGCCGTACCGGAGGCGGCGAAGCCGTGCGCGAGGTTCGCGCAGGCCAACCGCCCGCGGGCCGGGCCGCGCTCGGCGGCGGCGCGGGTCCGGGCGAGGTAGGCCTCGCGCTCGGGGCGGCTGCGCTCGACGATCCGGGCGGTGACGTCGGCGAGGACAGGGTGGACAGGAGGTGGTGTCATCAGATGCTGCCTTCGTACCAGGCGCGTCCGTCGCGCTCGATGAGGGTGGTCGCGGCGGTGGGACCACTGGTGCCTGCGGGGTAGCGGCGCGGGCCGTGCTCGGCCTGCGCCCAGCCGATGAGGATCGGCTCGACCCACGCCCACGCCGCCTCGACCTCGTCGCGGCGCATGAACAGGGTCGGGTTGCCGCGCACGACGTCCATGAGCAACCGCTCGTAGGCGTCGGGGGAGCGGCGCTGGAAGGTCTGCGCGTAGTTGAGGTTCAGCGACACCGGGCGCAGCCGGATGCCACCAGGACCGGGCTCCTTCGCGGTCATGTGCAGCCGCATGCCCTCGTCCGGCTGGAGCTGGATCACCAGCCGGTTCGGCTCGCTGCTGCCGTCGCTGCCGGGGAACATCGGGTGCGGCACCGGCTTGAACTGCACCACGATCTCCGAGCATCGCCGGTCCATCCGCTTGCCGGTGCGCAGGTAGAACGGGACGCCGGCCCAGCGCCAGTTCTGCACCTCGGCCTTGATCGCGACGAAGGTCTCGGTGCGGCTGTCGGTCTTCTCGACCTCCTGGAGGTACGACGGGGCCGCGGCCCCGTCCACCAGACCGGGCCCGTACTGTCCCGCGACGGTGAGCCGGCCCACGTCCTGCTGGGTCATCGGCCGCAGCGCCTGCAGGACCTTGAGCTTCTCGTCACGGACGGTCTCGCGGTCGACGTACGTCGGCGGCTCCATCGCCACCAGGCACAGCAGCTGCAGCAGGTGGTTCTGCACCATGTCGCGCAGCGCGCCGGAGCCGTCGTAGTAGCCGCCGCGGGTGCCGACGCCGAGCTCCTCGGCGACGGTGATCTGGACGTGGTCGATGCAGCTGTTGTTCCACAGCGGCTCGAGGAAGGTGTTCGCGAACCTGGTGACGAGCAGGTTCTGCACGCTCTCCTTGCCCAGGTAGTGGTCGATCCGGAAGATCTGGTACTCGTCGAACACCGCGCCGACGGCGTCGTTGACCTCGCACGCGGAGGCGAGGTCGTGACCGATCGGCTTCTCCAGCACGACCCGCGAGGCGTCGTTGACCAGGCCGTGCTCGGCCAGCCGCTGCGAGATCGGGCCGAACAGGTTCGGGGCCAGCGCCAGGTAGAACACCCGGACCCGGTCGTCGTGGCCGTGCAGCAGGTCGGCGAGCGGGTGCCAGTCCTCGGCGGTGTCGACGTCGATGCTGACGTAGGAGATCCGGCCGACGAACCGGTCCACGGTGGCCGGGTCGAGCTCGTCGGCGGGCACGAAGCGGGGGAGCTCCGCGCGGATCTTGTCCCGGTAGCCGTTCTCGTCCAGACCGGCGCGGGAGGCGCCGATGATGCGGGTCGCGTCGGGCAGCTGGCCGTCCCGGTCGCGCAGGTAGAGCGCGGGGAGGAGCTTGCGCACGGCGAGGTCGCCCGTGCCGCCGAACACGACGAAGTCACACGGTGTCACGGGAGTTGCGGCGGACATGAGGTCTCCAGAAGGGCTGGGGATCGGTGCTCCGCACGAGACTACGGGTACTTTTGTCTCTTGAAAAGCATTAGTCTTGCATTCTGAAAAACAAAAGGGAGGTCGTTGCCGATGGCCCGCCCGGTTGGTTCAATGACCCGCGTGCTGACCCGTCCGCTGACCCCACCGGCCACCGCCGGTGAGATCTTTGCGCTGATCCGCGACGGGGTCGTGGACACGCGTAGCGACGTGATGCGGGTGACCGGGCTCTCCCGGACCGCGGTCACCACCCGGCTCGCCGCCCTGTTCGCCTCCCGGCTCGTCGTCGAGGACGACGACGGCCCCTCGACCGGCGGCAGGCCGCCGTCCCGGCTCCGCTTCGACACCCAGGCGGGCGTGGTGCTCGCCGCCGCGGTGGGCCGCAGCCGCACCCAGCTCGCGGTCTGCGACCTCGGCGGGGAGGTGCTCGCCGCCGAGGACGTCGACCAGGAGCCCGGCGTCGCGCCCGGTGACCTGCTGCCGGAGGTGGCCAAGCGGCTCGACCGGCTGCTCGAGCAGGCCGGGCGGGAGCGCTCCGAGGTGCGCGGCATCGGCGCCTCCATCCCCGGGACCGTGGACTTCGACCGTGGCGCGAGCCTCGACTCGCCGCTGATGGTCGGCTGGGACGGGGTGCCGCTCGCGCCGTACCTCCGCGACGGCCTCGACGTGCCGGTCTTCGTCGACAACGACGTGAACGTGATGGCCCTGTCCGAGCGCAGCGGGCACCTCGAGCGGCACCGGGACGTGCTGTTCGTCAAGGCCTCGACCGGCCTCGGTGCCGGGATCGTCGCCGGCGGCGTGCTGCAGCGCGGCGCGCTCGGCGCGGCCGGCGAGCTCGGGCACACCAAGACACCCGCCGCGGCCGACCTCGAGTGCCGCTGCGGCGACACCGGCTGCCTGGAGGCGGTCGCGGGCGGCTGGGCGCTGGTGCGCGACCTACGTGGGCAGGGCCGCGAGGTCGGTCACGTGCGGCACCTGGTCGACCTCGCCGTCAGCGGGGACGCCGAGGCGCGCCGGCTGATCCGGGAGAGCGGCCGCCGCACCGGCGAGGTGCTCGCCGGCGCGGTCAACCTGCTCAACCCCGAGGCGGTCGTGATCGGCGGCGACATGGCGCGCTCCTACGACTCCTTCGTCGCCGGCCTGCGGGAGACGTTGTACGGCGCGGCGACCGCGCTGTCCACGCGCGAGCTGGTGATCCTTCCGACCACGCACGGGGAACGCTCCGGCGTGGTCGGCTGCGCCTCGATCGTGCTGGAGCAGGTGCTCAGCGTCGACGCGGTGAACCGGGTGGTTCAGGCGTAGGGGTCGGCGATCCCGGCGTACCTGGTCTCGAGGTACTCCTCGATCCCCTCGAAGCCGCCCTCGCGGCCGAGCCCGGACTGCTTGACCCCGCCGAACGGCGCGGCCGGGTTGGACACCACGCCGGCGTTGACCCCGAGCATGCCCGACTCGAGCGCCTCGGTGAGCCGGACCGCCCGGTTGAGGTCGCGGGTGTAGGCGTAGGCGACCAGCCCGAACTCGGTGTCGTTGGCCATCCGCACCGCCTGCTCCTCCTCGGTGAAGGTGACGATCGGTGCCACCGGCCCGAACACCTCCTCCTTCAGGATCCGCGCGTCCGGGCCGACCCCGGTGAGCACGGTCGGCGGGTAGAAGTAGCCGGGTCCCTCGGCCGGCTCGCCGCCGGTGCGCACGGTGGCGCCCTTGCCGACGGCGTCGCCGACGAGGTCGTGCACCTTGTCCCGGCTCTTGCCGTCGATCAGCGGCCCGATCTTGGAGTCGTCCTCGGTGCCGCGCTTGACCGGCAGCGCGGCCATCTTCTCGGCGAGTCGCGAGGCGAACTCCTCGGCCACCGTCTCGTGCACGATGAACCGGTTCGCGGCCGTGCACGCCTCGCCCATGTTGCGCAGCTTGGCGAGCATCGCGCCCTCCACCGCGGCGTCGAGGTCGGCGTCCTCGAACACCAGGAACGGGGCGTTGCCGCCGAGCTCCATCGAGGTGCGCAGCACCTGGTCGGCGGCGTCACGGAGCAGGCTGCGGCCGACCTCGGTCGAGCCGGTGAACGACAGCTTGCGCAGCCGCGGGTCCTTGAGGATCGGGCCGGTGACCCCGCCGGCGTCGGTGGTGGGGATGACGTTGAGCACGCCCGGCGGCAGCCCCGCCTCGGTGAGCACGTCGGTGAGCAGCAGCGTGGTCAGCGGGGTCAGCGCCGCCGGCTTGACCACCATCGTGCAGCCCGCCGCGATTGCCGGACCGATCTTGCGGGTGGCCATCGCGAGCGGGAAGTTCCAGGGTGTGATGAACAGGCACGGTCCGACCGGGCGCTTGTGCACCAGCAGCCGCGTCTTGCCGTCCGGGGCGACCGAGTAGCGGCCCGAGATCCGGGCGGCCTCCTCGGAGAACCAGCGCAGGAACTCGCCGCCGTAGGCGACCTCGCCACGGGCCTCGGCCAGCGGCTTGCCCATCTCCAGGGTCATCAGGAGCGCGAAGTCGTCCGCGCGGGCGGTGACGGTGTCGAACGCCCGGCGGAGGATCTCCGCGCGCTCCCGTGGCGGGGTGCGGGCCCAGTCCGCCTGCGCGGCGACGGCGGCGTCGAGGGCGGCGGCCCCGTCCTCGGGGGCGGCGCTGGCGACCGTGGTCAGCACCTCGCCGGTCGAGGGGTCCTCGACGTCGAACGTCCCGCCTCCGGTGGCCTCGCGCCACTTCCCGTCGATGTAGAGCCCCGTGTTGAGTGAGGCGATCAGCTTCTTCTCGTGCTCGGCGGTGACAGACACGGCGTCCACGACTCCTCTCGCTTGGCGTCAGGCCCAGTCTGTCTCCCGCCGAGCCGCGAGCAAACCCCGTCGGCGGGTGGTGGCTAGAGCAGCTTGTCCTGCACCTGGGTGACCAGCGTGCCGATCGCGAAGAAGGCGTAGAAGCCGACGGCCAGGCACATCATCACCAGTCGCCAGCCGCGGATGCCGATGGCCTTGGGCAGGTCCTTGCTGTTGAGCCGGATCAGCAGCACCGAGTAGATCAGCGTCACCACCGAGGCGGCGCAGGTCGAGATCAGCAGCAGCGCCAGCGGCTGGTCGATGCCGAGCAGCAGGATCGCCGAGCCGAACAGGATCTCGGCCCAGACGAACGCGAAGTACAGCTTGCTCTCGCTGATCGTGGAGTCGGCGAGGTAGTTGCGCTTGACGAAGTCCGCGGACACCCGGCCGATCACGTCGAGCAGGCCGAGGGCGGCCGCCCACAGCGAGACGACCGCGACCGAGAAGAACAGCACCTTGAGCCAGGCCCCGACCGTGCTGCCGAGGATCTCGCCCTGGATCTGCAGGAAGTTGTCGGTGGTCACGTCGTCGCGGCCGTAGAGGGTCTGGTACGCCAGGAAGCTCATCAGGCTGATCGTGATGAAGCAGATCACGAAGAACGACACGAAGTGCTCGATGTTGGCGCGTTTCCACCACAGCGCCCACCGGGTCATGTTCTCCGGGGTCTCGGGGAAGGCGTACCGGTCCGTGCCGGCGGCCTCCTCGTGCCCGGTCAGCGGCGAGACCAGCCGCGGGACGTGCGCGCCCATGCCGTAGCCCTTGTCCCGGATCCAGTTGCTGATCACCAGGTTGTGCACGCCACCGGCGCCGGCAGCGCCGATCGCGGACAGCATGAGCACGAACGGGACCTCCTTGGGGATCTGCCCGAACGAGGTCGCCAGGGACGCGGCGCCGGAGCCCATCGTGCGCCAGGTGAGCACGGCCACCGTGATCACGGCGAGGAAGAAGATCGTGGCCGCGACCTTGACCACCTCCACCTTCTCCACGGTCTTGTAGACCACGGGCGAGGCGGAGAGCAGCAGGCCGATCACCCACAGCGAGATCACCGCCACCCAGGTGGCGTCGCCGCCGACGGTGAACGAGAAGACGGTCGCCGCGCTGGTCGCCCAGCCCGGCCAGGCGTACTGGAAGACGCCGCCGAGGATGATCAGCGCGCCCCAGCCCTTCCACCAGCGGGAGAACCCGGCCACCACGGTCTGGCCGGTGGCCAGCGTGTAGCGCTCGATCTCCATGTTGATGACGACCTGCATGATCAGCGTGACGATCGCCAGCCACAGCAGGCCGAACCCGGCGATCGAGGTGATGTAGGGCCAGATGATGATCTCGCCGGCGGCCATGCCGATGCCGACGGCGATGACACCGGGTCCGACCATCTTGCGCAGGGCGGGGACCTCGGGCAGGTCCCGGGTCTCCGGAGCGGTGGTGGTCCTCCGCTTGATGTCTGGGGCGGTCATGGCATGTCTCCTCTAGGCGGCAGTGTGCTCGTGCTGGGCGGCCAGCCGGAACGGAGCGTTGGCGGCGCCGTACCCGTCGTAGCCGTGGACGCGTTGGACGACCTCGAAGAACAGCCGGCCCGCGCTGTGGGTGAACAGCTGCAGGAACTCGGCGTCCCCGACCCGGTCGTAGAGCAGACCGAGGTCGCGGAGGTCGTCGACGAACCCGGGCGCGAGGTCGAACCGCGCCTCGAGGTCGTCGTAGTAGTTGCCGGACACGCGCAGGATCTCTGCGCCGTTGGCCTGGAGCGCTCGCGCGGTGGCGAGGATGTCGTCGGTGCGGAAGGCGACGTGCTGGGTGGCGGCGTCGGTGACGGCGTACCGGGCGGGCTGGACGTTCAGCGCGAGCCGCACGGACCCGTCGGGGCTGGTGACGGCGCGGCTGCGGACCAGGCCGTAGGGGTCGGCGACCTCGAGGCTGTCGTCCGGCTCCAGGCCGAGGACGCTGCGGTAGAACAGCACCGCCTCGTCGAAGAACTGCCAGGGCTGGCTCAGCGCGACGTGGTCGACGGCGACCAGTCCGGCCGGCCGGGCCCGGTCGGTGCAGGGGTCGACGGTCGGCTCGGGGTCGAAGTCGTCGGTCCAGCTGGCGTGGTCGGGCCGGTCGGTCCGGCAGAAGAAGATCTCGGTGCCGTCCGGGGCGGCGACGGCGTCGAGCCGGACCTCGTCGGCCGCCCGGTCCCGTGGCAGCACCGGGGAGGCGAGCGCGGTGGCCCGGGCGACCGCGGCCTCCGGGTCGGGGCTCTCCACGCCGAGGGTGAGCAGCCCGGTGCCGTCGAACCGGTCGTCGGCGTTCACCAGCAGTCGGGCGCCGCCCTGGGTCCACAGCGTCACCGGCTTCGTGCGGTGCCTCCCGGTGCGGGAGAACCCGAGCGCGGTCAGGGTGTCGTCGAGGGCGCCGGCGTGCGGGACGGAGAGCTCGGCGAACGCGACTCCGGTCGGTACGTCGGACGCGGGGACCCTGGCCGGCTGCACCGCGACGGCCGCGCCGTCCGTGCCGGACCGGTCGAGCCGGACCGCGGTCGACTCCTCCAGCGCCACCAGCGAGCGGTAGGCGTCCACCGCGGTGCGGCCGGCCGGTGCCTGCCGGAACACGTCGTTGAACACCTCCAGCGACAGCGGGCCGTCGTAGCCGGTGCGCAGTACGTGCGCGGTCAGCCCGGCGACGTCCAGCCCGCCCTGCCCCGGGAAGCAGCGGTGGTGCCGGCTCCACTGGAGCACGTCCATCGCCAGCACGGGGGCGTCGGCGAGCTGGAGGAAGAACACCTTCTCGCCGGGGATCTTCTCGATCCCGGCGGGGTCGCTGCCGCGGGAGAGGATGTGGAAGCTGTCCAGGCAGGTGCCGAGCGCGGGGTGGTCGGCCATCTCCACGATCCGCCAGGCGTGCTCGTAGTCGCTGACGTGCCGGCCCCAGGCGAGCGCCTCGTAGGCGACGCGGACGCCGTGCTCGGCGGCGAGGTCGGCCATCGCGGCGAGCTGCGCGGCCGCGAGCTCGTCGTCGTCGACCGGGTCGCCGGCCACGTTGGAGCAGACCAGGATCGTGTCCGCGCCGAGCCGCTGCATCAGCGCGAACTTGTGCCGCGCCCGGCGCAGGTTGGCCCGGTGCCGTTCCGGTGTGACCGCCTCGAAGTCCCGGAACGGCTGGAAGAGCTCCAGGGAGAGCCCGAGGTCGGCGAGCAGGGCGCGGACGTCCTCGGGTGACAGCGGCGAGGTGAGCAGGTCGTTCTCGAAGATCTCGACCCCGTCGAAGCCGGCCGCGGCGATCGC
This sequence comes from Nocardioidaceae bacterium, assembly GCA_035457605.1. Taxonomy (GTDB): domain Bacteria; phylum Actinomycetota; class Actinomycetes; order Propionibacteriales; family Nocardioidaceae; genus Nocardioides_C. Next base: position 707 of record DATIBI010000296.1, on the reverse strand, counting down.
GCTCAGCTTCTCGGTCAGCGTGCCGGCCAGGGAGACCGTGGCGATCGAGCGCCTCATGACCGGCTCCCCTCGGCCGCCTCGGCGGCGACCAGGTCGGCGAAGTCGGCGAGCATGGCGTCGGGGTCGGGCTCGCGGCCGGTGATCAGCGCGAACGCGTCCACCGCCTGGAACACCGCCATCCCGGCGCCGGTGAGCACCGGGCAGCCGACCTCCTCCGCGGCGCGGACCAGGGCGGTGCGCAGCGGCCGGTAGACGATGTCGGCGACCCACAGCCCTGGGTGGAGCAGGCCGGTGTCGAGCGGGGCGCCGGGGTGGGCGGCCATGCCGAGCGGGGTGGCGTTGACGATCCCGTCCGCGGTGTCGGCCACGTCCTCGAGGCGGCCGGGGGTGGCCGTCGTGACCCGGTCGGCGCCGAACCGGTCCGCCAGCGCCGTTGCCAGCGCCTCGGCCCGGGTCCGGTCCAGGTCGACGAGGACCAGGCGGTCGGTGCCGAGCGTGAGCAGCGCGTGCGCCACCGCGGCGCCGGCGCCGCCGGTGCCGAGCTGGACGACGGATCCGGTGCGAGCCTCGGGCAGGCCGCGGGCGAAGGAGCGCGCGAACCCGGTCACGTCGGTGTTGTGCCCGACGGCGCGGCCGCCGGCCAGGACGACGGTGTTGACCGCCCCGAGCGCCTCCGCGTCGGGGGAGACGGCGTCGAGGTGGGGGAG
>DATIBI010000295.1:0-17401 GCA_035457605.1 Nocardioidaceae bacterium | reverse complement strand
GGTGCTGGTCGACGACCTCGACCTGCGCGACGTCACCAGCGAGGGCCTGCACGCGCAGGTCGGCCTGGTCCTCCAGGAGGCGCTGCTGTTCCGCGTCAGCGTCCGCGAGAACATCGCCTACGCCCGCCCGCACGCCTCCCTGACGGAGATCGAGGCGGCGGCGCGGGTGGCGCTTGCCGACGACTTCATCCGCCGGCTGCCCGACGGCTACGACACGGTGCTCGCCGAGCGTGGGGCGTCCCTGTCCGGCGGCCAGCGGCAACGGATCGCGCTCGCCCGCGCCGTCCTGCACGGCGCCCCCGTGCTGATCCTCGACGAGCCGACCACCGGCCTCGACGCCCGCTCCGAGCGCGCCGTGCTCGAGGCCCTGGACAAGGTCGGTGCCGGACGGACGGTCGTGATCATCACGCACCGGATGGCTGCTGCGATGAACGCGGACGAGATCGTCGTGCTCGACGGCGGGACCGTCGTCGAGCACGGCCGCCACGCGCCGCTCCTGGCCGCGGGCGGCCTCTACGCGGAGATGTGCCGCATCCAGGGCCTGGAGGTGCCGCCGGACCTGGACCCCCGACCCCGGGGCCGGCACACCGCCGACCCGGTCCTGTCCCCACCCGCCGCACTCGGGCTCGACCCCGACCGACCAGGAGGCATGTCATGACCGATGAAGCGCAAGGCCACGAGGTGCTCCGGACGTCGAGCCTGCGGTCGGGTGGACGCGCGCGCAAGCCGGTCTACGACGAGGTCGCGCTGCTGCGGCGGCTCGAGAAGGAGTACGACCTCGGCGACTGGTTGTCGTGGCGGCCGACCGAGTCCGGCGCCTCCAACGACAGCTGGTACGTCGAGACGGAGTACGCCGACGTGGTGCTGCGACGGTCCCACGACCTGAAGACCGAGCAGTCCGCGGAGTTCGAGCGGGCACTGATCGAGTACCTGGTCGCGCGAGGGTTCCCGGCCCCGCCCGTCGTACCCACCCGCACCGGAGCCGGCGCGGTCGTGGTCGACGGGCTGGTGCACATGGTGATGCGTCGGCTGCCCGGTGGGCACTTCGACCGTGACTCCCCCGACCACCTGGCGCTGTCCGCCCGCGGGCTCGGCCGGTTCCACACCCTGGTGGCCGAGCTGCCGACCGACCAGCGCCCCGAGGACTCCTCGTCGCTGCTGGCGCTGACCCCGGCGGCACGGGAACGGCTCCGGACGGCGTTCGCGGTGGTCGCCCCGCTGCTGCCGGCGAAGCAACGTGCCGACGCGCAGTGCGACCTCGACCGGCTGCTGGACGACATGACGCAGGTGCACGACCAGCTCGGTGGCCGCCTCGACGAGCTCACCTACCTGGTCACCCACGGCTCGTACGGCCCCACCTCGGTGCTGCTCGAGGACGGCCACCTCAGCGGCGTCGTCGACTTCGACCGGGCGGCGCACGACCTGGTCAGCTTCGACCTGGCCTACGCCACCTGGGTGTTCTGCGCCCCGTCCGCGCTCCGCCGCCGCTCCCTCGGGATCGAACCGGTCCGGCTCGCCACATTCCTGAGCCACTACCGGGCCAGCACGCCGGTGACCACCACCGACCTGCAGGCGCTGCCGCTCGCGCTGCTGGCACGTCGCCTGGCACGCGTCACCAAGAAGGCGGAGAACCTGCTCACCAAGCACGACCTCGAACCCCGCGAGGCCGAGCACGCCGACAAGTTCGCCCGGACCCTGGCCGCCGAGGCGACCCAGAGCCGGTGGATCGGCGCCCACCTGCCCGACCTGAGCCGCACCGTCCGTCCCGTGTCCTGACCCCCGTTTCCTGACCACCCCAGAACCTCGCCTGGAGATGTCATGGCCCACCAGCCGCCCCACACCACCTCCCGTCGCGTCAAGTCCGACCAGCTCGCCCGGGCCGACGTGATCTGCTCCGAGCCCTGGCTCGAGCGCTTCGCCCGACCGCACCTGGTCCCGGTCGACCCCGACGACCGGGACTGGCAGACGAAGGTCATCCAGCTCGACGGCAGCGGCGCCGCCACCGTCCAGATCTCGCTCGGCGCGGGCCCCCCGGTCTACGCCAAGGCCTTCCCGTTCGACGACGGCCCGGACGTGTTCGGCAAGCTCCAGATGTTCCGCGTCGCAGGGTTCGGCGAGGGGCGGCGCTACCAGAGCGTCGAACCGCTCGCGTGGGAGCCGGAGCTGAAGACGATGCTGTGCCGCGCGGCGCCCGGTCGAGCGGTCTCCGAGCTGGTCGGCGGGGCGACCGCTCCGCTGGCCGAGGCCACCACCGAGGCCGGGCGCTGGCTCGCGACCTTCCACAGCGCGCAGTTCCGGGTCGGCCCGGCGCAGTCGCTGCTGGTGACCGGCGAGCTGACCAGTCTCGCGAAGCGGCTCGCCAAGACGACCGCGGAGCGACCCGACTACCTTCCGCTCGCGCTGGAGATGCTCGCGGCCCTGGACCGGCTCACCTACACCACCGCGGACGGCCTGCTCGCGCAGAGCCACGGCCAGTACCGACCGATCCACGTGTTCGTCGCGCCGGACGTGGTCACGGTGATCGACCTCGACCGCAGCGCACCGGCGGACCCTGCACGCGACGTCGCGGAGTTCCTGCACCACCTGCGCAACAGCACGTTCATCGCCACCGGCGACCTGCACCGGGCGGACGAGCCGTGCAGCGCGTTCCTCGCCGGCTACCGGCAGGTGGCGGGTGAGACCCCGCTGACGAACCTGCCCTTCCACTGGGCCCGGTACCTGTTCCACAGCCTGTCCCGTCAGGTGAAGTCGGGCGACATCCCGCCCGGCGACCTGCCGAGCGACCCGACGTACCGGCGGTACCGCGAGGAGTTCGACCGGGTCGTCGGCGGCGAGGCACTGGCATGAGCACCCTCGGTGTCGAGGTCCTCGACCGCACCGGACAGCCGCTGCCGGTGGCCGAGCTGCACGAGCTGTGGCCGCTCGGCGGCTGGCGCTCGCTGGAGCGGGTGCCCGGGGGCAAGAACGAGCACTACCGGGTCCACGCAGGGGACGGTGCGTTCTTCCTTCGCCGCTCCCACCGCGGCAAGTCGGGCGAGGAGCTTGCGGTCCAGCTCGACCTGATGCGGCTGCTGCGGCACCGGGGTCTTCCCGTCCCGCTGCCCGTGCTCACCGGCTCCGGCGCGGACCACGCGGTGCTCGGCGGGCGGTTCTGGACGCTGACGCGGGAGATACCCGGTGAGCGGTACGACGAGACGTCGCCGGCGCACCTGCGCCAGTTCGGGCGGACCCTGGCCCGCTACCACGACCTCACCGAGGACGTCGACGCCGGCCATGGCGAGCCCGGCCTGCTCACCGACCTGCGCGCGCGCCTCGAGCCGGGCGAGCTGCCGCCGTCGATCGTCGCCCGCGGTCACCGGCTCGTGCAGCGCCTCACCGAGCTCGCACCCGACCTCCCCCGCGCGTTCGTGCACGGCGGCGCCCGCCGCGGGAGCCTGCTGTTCCGGGACGACCGGGTGGTCGGGGTGCTGGACTTCGACAGCGCGCACGGCGACGTGCGGGTGCTTGACCTGGCCGTGGCCGTGCACGACGTGGGCAAGGTCTACACCGACCCGGCGGCCGCCGACCACAAGGTCCGCATGGACCTCAACCGGGTGCACGACCTGCTGCTGGCCTACACCGAGACCCGGTCGCTGCGCCCGTCCGAGGCGGCCGCGCTCCCGCTGCTCCTGGAGGCGAAACGGGTCAAGCGCGCGCTCGGACGGCTGCACCGGGACCACGTGGGTGAGCCCCTGTCGGTGAACGACCACGCCAAGATCGAGCTGGAGAACCAGCGGTTGGCCTGGCTCGACGAGCACCGCGACACGCTGGCCGAGCTGTGCGGCTCCTTCGTCACCACCGGGAGGGTGTGAATCCCTTGTCTGGCTAGGCTCTGCGCATGACTTCGGACCAGGACCGGTTGACCGAGTACATCGAGACCTGGCGCAGTGCAGCAGCCGACGTGCTCGCCCTGCTCCGCTCCCTCGACGAGGAGGACTGGGCCAGGCCGACCGACCTGCCCGGCTGGGACGTCCACGCGGTGGCCGCCCACCTGGCCCACCTGGAGTCCGAGCTGAGCGGGGTCGCGCAGCGCGAGGTGGAGGTGCCCGAGCTCGCCCACGTCGGCGCCCCCACCGGGACCTACACCGAGTCCGGGGTGATCGCCCGCAAGGACCTGAGCGGCTCCGAGATCGCGGACGAGCTCGAGCGGGCGGTCGAGACCCGCGACCGGTGGCTGAGGGCTAACCCGCCGAGCGACCCGGGCGCGGTCCCCGAGCTGACCCCCGGCGGGATCGGGTGGAGCTGGGAGACCCTGCTGCGCAACCGGCCGTTCGACCTGTGGATGCACGAGCAGGACATCCGGCGCGCGGTCGGCCGACCGGGCGGCATGAACACCCCCGGCGCCACGCACTCCCTGACGGTCCTCGCGATGAGCTTCGGCTACGCGGTGGGCAAGCGGGTCGCTCCCCCGGTGGGTACGACGGTCGTGGCGGACGTGACCGGCGTGCACCCGGTCCACCTCGCGGTGGAGGTCGACGCCGGGGGTCGAGCGGTGCCGCCGACCGAGACGCCGAGCGAACCCGACGTGCACCTGCGCATGGACGCCGAGACCTTCGTCGTCCTGGGCGGCGGCCGGCGGCCGGTGGACGCGGTCGACGTCGCGATCACCGGGGACGAACAGCTGGGACGTGCCGTCCTCGAGGCGCTGGCGGTGACGCCGTGAGCACCGCGACGTGGACGCTGGAGCAGATCCCCGACCTGTCCGGGCGCCGCGCCCTGGTCACCGGAGTCACCGGAGGCCTGGGCCGGCACACCGCGCTCGAGCTCGCCCGGCACGGCGCCGAGGTGGTGATGGCGGCGCGGTCCGATGAGCGGCTGCGCGAGGCGATGGACACGGTCCGACGTACCGTCCCCACCGCCCGGCTCGTTCCGGTCCTGATGGACCTGGCCGACCTGGGCTCCGTGCGCCGCGCCGCCGACGAGCTCCGACCGCTCGGGCCGGTGCACCTGCTGGTCAACAACGCCGGCGTGATGGCGACCCCGAACCGGCGCACCGTCGACGGGTTCGACCTGCAGATGGGCACCAACCACTTCGGGCACTTCGCGCTGACCGGGCTGCTGCTGCCGCAGCTGCTCGCCGAGGGTACGCGGGTGGTGACGGTGTCCTCGCTGATGCACCGGCTCGCGCGGCGGGTGTCGCTGACCGACCCGCGGGTGCCCCGCCCGCACTACAAGAAGTGGGTCGCCTACTCCGAGTCCAAGCTGGCCAACCTGCTGTTCGCCTTCGAGCTCGACCGGCGCGCACGGGCCGCCGGCTGGCAGCTGGAGTCACTGGCGGCGCACCCCGGCTACACCTCGACCAACCTGATCCGCGCCGGCCTGCGCATGGACGGCGGCTCCTCCGGCCAGTCCGTCCTCGAGGGTGCGACCCGGCTGCTGGCGCAGTCCGCGGCCCAGGGGGCGCTGCCGCTGCTGATGGCCGCGACCATGGCCGAGCTGCCCGGCGGGTCCTACGTCGGCCCGGGAGGGCCGGGTGAGGTCCGTGGCCACCCCAAGCTGGTGGGGGCGAGCCGCCCGGCCCGCAACGAGCAGACGGCGGCTGCGTTCTGGTCGCTCAGCGAGCAGGCCACGCACGTCTACTACCCCAGCGGAGTCAGCGCCACCTGAGCTGTTCGCCGCCCCTACCCCTCGCCCTGGCTGCCCGGGGCGGAGGGTCTGATGGGAGCCGTGAACCGGCCGGCTGCGTCTCTCCAGCATGACGACGGAACCGGGAGCCGCCGCGGGCTCAGCCTGGCGCGGCGGCTGCACAGAGCCGGCCGCGAAGCGGCTGGGGGTGGCGGTCGGCTGCGTGACGCTCCTCCCGGCGACGTCCGTGGCCGCACTGCTCCTGCACAACCTGTACGGGCCGCTGGGCGACTCGCCGTCCGCGGGCACGGCCGCGGCACTCGGGTCCGGGGCCTGCGCGGGGGTCGCTGCCGTCGTCGGCACCCGGTGGCTGGCGCGACGCTCCCGCAGTCTGCTCGTGGTGGTCCTCGCGGCTTCGGCCGTCGCCGGCTGGGTGCTGTTCCCGAGGCAGATCGACGTCACGGAGAGCTGGGTGCCGCAGCCGAACGAGCGGTACTCGTGCACCGGCTGGACGTTCCGGTACTACCCGCCCGGCACCTTCGACGCGGCCGCGACGACCTACTGCGTGGGCGTGGAGCACCGGATCCCCGACGGCTGAGGGCTCACACGTGGCGGCGTGACTGGACCACCCGGAACCTCGGCGCGACGTAGGCGGCGTCGGTGTACGACGCGTTCGCGGCCGGGTTCGCGCCGGTGCCGTGGAAGTCGGAGAACGCGGCGGACTGGTTCACGAACACCTGGCCGGTGAGGTTCTCCGAGAGTGCCACGCCCGCGTCGAGGGCCGCGTCCCGCACGGCCTCGACCACCTCGGCCGAGGTGCTGTAGACCGACGCGGTCATCGCGCCGTGCTCGATGACGGTGCGCCGGAACAGCTCGATGGACTGCGCGGTGCCCGACGTCGCGATCAGGTAGGCCACCGGGCCGAAGCACTCGGACTCGTAGACCTTCGCGTCGTCGGCGGACAGGCCGATGATCGTCGGCGTGCGCACGACCGCGTCGTCGAACGCCGGGTGCCTCACCGCGCGGGACTCGACCAGGACCTCACCGCGCGACGCGGCCTCCTCGAGCCGGGTCAGGACACCCTCGTTGACGACGCCGCCGAGCAGCTCGACCGCCCGGGCGTCGTCACCGAGCAGCTTGTCGAGCGCCGCGCCGATGCCGGCAGCGACCTCGGCGAAGGTCTTGTGCCCCTCGTCGGTCTCGATCCCCTCGGCGGGCAGGTACACGTTCTGCGGGGCGGTGCACATCTGGCCGGTGTAGAGCGAGAACGAGAAGGCCAGGTTCATGCACAGGCCCTTGAACGAGTCGGTCGAGTCCACCACCACGGTGTTCACGCCGGCCTTCTCGGTGAACACCACGGCCTGCCGGGCGTTGTCCTCCAGCCACTCGCCGAACGCGTTCGAGCCGGTGAAGTCGACCAGCTTCACCTCGGGCCGGACGGCGAGCACCTTCGCGAGCCCGTCGGCGGGGTCCTCGGCGGCCAGGGTGACCAGGTTCGGGTCGAAGCCCTCCTCGGCGAGCACCTCCCGAGCGACCTGGACGGTGATCGCCAGCGGCAGCACGGCTCCCGGGTGCGGCTTGACCACGACCGGGTTGCCGCAGGCCAGCGAGGCGAACAGCCCCGGCCAGGAGTTCCAGGTCGGGAAGGTGTTGCAGCCGATCACCAGCGAGACCCCCCGGGGGACGACGGTGAACGTCTTCTCCATCCGCAGCGGCTCGCCCTTGGCCGGCTTCTCCCACAGCGCGGTCCGCGGGGTGCGGGTCATCTCCTCGTAGGCGTAGGCCACCGCCTCCAGGGCACGGTCCAGCGCGTGCGCGCCGCCGGCCTGGAAGGCCATCACGAACGCCTGGCCGGAGGTGTGCTGGACCGCGTTGGCGAGCTCGAAGACCCGGCCGTGCAGCCGGTGCAGGATCTCCAGGCACACCCCGACCCGGGCCTCGGGGCCGGCGTCGCGGAACGCCTTCATCCCGGCACGCGCCGCGGCGAGCAGCTCGTCGACGCCCTCGGCGGTCGTCCGCGGGTAGGCCACCTCGAGCGGGAAGCCGAACGGCGACTTCTCCGTGGACACGGTGCCGGAAGCCCCCGGCACGTCGAGCGGGAACGTCGTACCCCGGTAGGCCTCGAACGCGGCCTTGCCGTCCGTGGCGGCGCTCTCGCCGTAGACGCGGGGTGAGGGGCTCTCGTTGTAGGCGGAGAAGTACTCGCGCGAGCGGGCGGCGGCGGCCGCCCGGTCCAGGGTCTCGCGGTGGCGGTCGAAGAGGTTCGACATGGCTGGTCCTCGTCCCGTGATGTGACACACGCCTGCAGATTCGACGTCAGTGTGTCACAGACACCGGGTCCCGGTCGCGGCCCCCGTGACCTGGGTCGAGCCCGTGTCCGGCCCCGCGTCCGGTCCGGTGGCCGGCTCGGGCACGAACGTCTCGCCGTCGCGGACCACCAGCGTCACCATCGAGCCGCCGGGGAGCCTCAGCTCGGAGACGTAGACACCCGCCATGCGTGAGCCGGCGGGCACGGTGAACGAGATGACCGAGGCGTCGATCTCGTCCAGCGGCGCGGACTCCACGACCACGTCACGGGTGCCGTCGGGCTCGGTCACCCCGAGGCGGCGGGCCACCAGCGGCAGGGTCGGCCCCTGCACCAGGGTGAACACCACGACCAGAAGGAACACCACGTCGAAGATGCGTTCGGCCGCGGGCAGCCCCGCGGTGATCGGGATCGTGGCCAGCACGATCGGGACGGCTCCCCGCAGGCCGGCCCACGCGCTGGTGCGTCGGGGCGTCCGGCTGATCCTGGAGGCCGAGCCCGGGCTCACGGTCGTCGCGGAGGCCGCGGACGGGGCCGAGGCCGTCGACCTGGGACGCACCGTCGAGGTGGACCTGGCGGTCCTGGACGTGTCGATGCCGAGGATGACCGGGCTGCAGGCCGCGCGCGCTCTCTCCCGCCGCAAGCCCGGGCTGGCGATCCTGATGCTGTCGATGCACGACAACGAGCAGTACTTCTTCGAGTCCCTGAATGCCGGCGCGTCCGGGTACGTGCTCAAGTCGGCCGCCGACCACGACCTCGTGGAGGCCTGCCGCACCGCGGTGCGCGGCGAGTCGTTCCTCTACGCCGGGGTCACCCGGACCCTGGTCCGCGACTACCTGGAGCGGGTTCGCGCGGTGAACGGCTGCCCCGGGCGGTGCTCACCCCGCGCGAGGAGGAGGTGGTCAAGCTGATCGCCGAGGGCCGCTCGACGCGGGAGATCGCCGAGGACCTCACGATCAGCCCGCGCGCACCGTGGAGCGGCACCGCGCCAACGTGCTCGCCAAGCTCGGCATGCGGGACCGCACGGAGCTGACCCGGTACGCCATCCGCAACGGGCTCGTCGAGCCGTGACCCGCGCCGAGGTGGCAGGCTGTTGGCCATGCCTCTGCTGAGACCGGTCACCGAGGACGACCACGCGAAGGTCCTCGCCCTCAACGAGCGCAACGTCGAGATGCTCGCCCCGATGTCCGCCGAGCGGCTGGCGGAGCTGGCCGGGCTCGCCGACCGGTTCGACGTGGTCGAGCTCGACGGCGACTTCGCCGGCTTCGTGGTCACCTTCGCCCCCGGCACGACGTACGACTCGGAGAACTACCGCTGGTTCAGCGACCGCTACCCGGGCGCGTTCTACTACCTGGACCGGATCGTGCTGGACGACCGGTTCCGCCGCCGCGGACTCGGCGGCTTCGTCTACGGGGAGATGGAGCAGCGGGCGAAGGAGTTCGGCCGGCTGGCCCTGGAGGTGAACCTGGAGCCGCGCAACGACGCGTCGCTGGCCTTCCACTCCGCGCGCGGCTACACCGAGGTCGGCCGGCTCGGCGACGACGGCCACCTGGTCTCGCTGATGGTCAAGGAGCTGGCGTGAGCGACCCGGTCGAGGTGGCCCGCCGCTGCGCCGAGGCGATGTGGGCCGAGGACAACGCCAGCCAGGCGCTGGGCATGCGGATCGTGGCGGTCGGGCCGGGCACTGCCACCCTGGAGATGCCGGTCGGCAAGGACATGGTCAACGGGCACGGCATCGGGCACGGCGGCCTCACCTTCACGCTCGCCGACTCCGCGTTCGCCTTCGCGTGCAACAGCTACAACCGGCGTACGGTCGCGGCCGCCTGCGAGATCCGCTACCTCGCGCCGACCCGGCTCGGGGACGTGCTCACCGCCGAGGCGGTGGAGCGTTCGCGCGAGGGGCGGGACGGGATCTACGACGTGACCGTGCGCTCGCCGGACGGCGTCGTGGCAGAGTTCGTCGGACAGAGCAAGGAGATCCGCGGGACGTTCTTCGACGAGGAGTCGCGATGAGCTTCGCTCCGCCCGACCTGACCGCCGAGCAGCTGCGTGTCCTGCAGCTCGAACGGCTGCGCGGGACGCTGACCCGCGCCTACGAGCAGGTACCCCACTACCGGCGGGCGTTCGACGACGCCGGGGTGCACCCGGACCAGGTAAGGGAGCTGGCAGACCTCGCCCGGTTCCCCTTCACCACCAAGGCCGACCTGCGCGACAACTACCCGTTCGGGATGTTCGCGGTCCCGCGCGAGCAGGTCGCCCGGGTGCACGCCTCCTCGGGTACGACGGGCCGCCCGACCGTCGTCGGCTACACCCGGGAGGACCTCGACACCTGGGCGGACCTGATGGCCCGGTCCATCGCGGCGGCGGGCGGACGTCCCGGCGACACCGTGCACGTGGCCTACGGCTACGGGTTGTTCACCGGCGGGCTCGGCGCGCACTACGGGGCCGAGCGCCTCGGCTGCACCGTCGTCCCGGTCTCGGGCGGCATGACCGAGCGACAGGTGCAGCTGATCGTGGACTTCGAGCCGCGGGTGATCATGGTGACCCCGTCGTACTTCCTCGCGATCCTCGACGAGATGGAGCGTCAGGGCGTCGACCCGCGCACGACCAGCCTCGAGGTCGGCATCTTCGGCGCCGAGCCGTGGACCGACGAGATGCGCGGCGAGGTGGAGCGGCGCAGCGGCATCGACGCCGTCGACATCTACGGGCTGTCGGAGGTGATGGGCCCCGGCGTCTCGCAGGAGGCGGTGGCCACCAAGGACGGCCTGCACGTGTGGGAGGACCACTTCTACCCCGAGGTGATCGACCCGGTCACGCACGAGGTGCTGCCCGACGGCGAGGAGGGGGAGCTGGTGTTCACCAGCCTCACCAAGCACGCGATGCCGGTGGTGCGCTACCGCACCCGCGACCTCACCCGACTGCTGCCCGGGAGCGCGTTCCCGGCGTTCCGGCGGATGCAGAAGGTCACCGGCCGCACCGACGACATGATGATCGTCCGCGGGGTCAACGTGTTCCCGACCCAGATCGAGGAGCAGATCCTGCGGGTGGAGGGGCTCACCCCGCACTACCTGTGCGTGCTGACCCGGCCGGGCAACCTCGACGAGCTGACCGTGCAGGTCGAGGCGCACGACAGCGTCTCCGCCGAAGACCGGCCGCGGCTGGCGAGCGAGCTGAAGCACCACGTGAGCAGCCGGGTCGGGGTGACCGTGGCCGTCGAGGTCGTCGACCCCGGCGCGCTGGAACGCTCGCTGGGCAAGGCGAAACGGATCTCCGACCGACGCCGCTGAGGCACGGGCGGCCCGTCAACCGACAGGCGGGAGGACCCGGCTCAGGTCAGCGGCACCACGTCGGGCGCGCCCAGCCGGGCCGCGTCCGCGGTCTGGTCGTCGGGCATCTGCTGGCTCTCCCGCTCCGCCGCCACCCGCTGCAGGTAGTGCTCGACCTCGAGCTTGACCTGGTCGCGGCTCCACCCCAGCGGACCCGCCATCAGCTCGGCGGTCTCCTCGCACGACTGCGTTCCCCGGTGGAACGTCTCGATCGACACCCGGGTCCGCCGGGTGAGCACGTCGTCGATGTGCCGCGCGCCCTCGTGGGTGACCGCGTAGACCACCTCGGCCCGCAGGTAGTCCTCGGTGCCGGCCAGCGGCTCGCCCAGGGCCGGGTCGGCCTCGATCAGCGCGAGCACCTCCTCGACCAGCGTGCCGTACCGGCGCAGCAGGTGCTCCACGCGGGCCAGGTGCAACCCGGAGCGCTCGGCGAGCCGGTGCCGCATGTTCCACACCGCGTCGAAGCCCTCGGCGCCGAGCAGCGGCACCTCCTCGGTGCACGAGGGCGGCACCCGTCGCGCGTGCGCGGTCTCCAGGCCGTGCACCGCCTCGTCGACGGCGTCCTTGGCCATCACCCGGTAGGTGGTGTACTTCCCGCCCGCGACGACGACCAGGCCGGGCACGGTGTGCGCGACGGCGTGCTCGCGGGACAGCTTCGAGGTGGCCTCGGACTCCCCCTTGAGCAGCGGCCGCAGCCCGGCGTAGACACCCTCGACGTCCCCGCGCGTCAGCGGGGTGGCAACCACGGCGTTGACCCGCTCCAGCAGGTAGTCGATGTCGCTGGAGCTCGCCGCCGGGTGCGCCTTGTCGAGGTCCCAGTCGGTGTCGGTGGTGCCGATGATCCAGTGCCGTCCCCACGGGATCACGAACAGCACCGACTTCTCGGTGCGCAGGATCAGCCCGGACTCGGACCGGATCCGGTCCCGGGGCACGACCAGGTGGATCCCCTTGCTCGCGCGGACGTGGAACTGCCCGCGCTCGTCGACCAGGGACTGCGTCTCGTCGGTCCACACGCCGGTGGAGTTCACGACCTGCTTGGCGCGGACCCGGATCCGGCGTCCGCTCTCCAGGTCCTCCACCACCGCGCCGCAGACGCGCTCCCCCTCGCGCAGGAAGTCCACCACCCGGGCCCGGCTGGCGACGTGGGCGCCGTAGGACGCCGCGGTGCGGGCCAGGAACATCGTGTGCCGCGCGTCGTCGACCTGGGCGTCGTAGTACTGCAGCGCCCCGACCAGGGCGTCCTTGCGCAGCGACGGGGCCACCCGCAGCGCCTGCCGCCGGGTCAGGTGCCGGTGGCGCGGCACTCCGCGGGAGCGGCCCGAGATCAGGCCGAGGGTGTCGTAGAGCGCCACGCCCGCCCCGGCGTACGCCCGCTCCCACACGTGCCCACGCAGCGGGTAGAGGAACGGCACCGGGCGGATCAGGTGCGGCGCCAGCCGCTGGATCAACAGGCCGCGCTCCTGCAACGCCTCCGCGACCAGCCCGAAGTCGAGCATCTCCAGGTAGCGCAGCCCGCCGTGGATGAGCTTGCTGGACCGGCTCGACGTGCCCGAGGCGTAGTCCCTGGCCTCGACCAGACCCACCACGAGACCGCGGGTGACCGCGTCCAGGGCGCTGCCGGCCCCCACCACGCCGCCACCTACGACGAGCACGTCGAGCTCGGTCTCCGCCATCGTGTCGAGCGCGGACTGGCGCTGCTGCGGGGAGAGTGCGACGGGCTGCATGTGTCCTCCTGCGGGGCCGACTGCGGGTGTGGGTCCGGACCGCGTGACCGGGTCAGTCCACGTCGACCCAGTCCAGTGTCCTCGCCACTGCCTTCTTCCATTGTGCGTAACCGGCCGCGCGCTTCTCCTCATCCCAGTCCGGTTCCCAGCGCTTGGACTCGTTCCAGTTCTCGCGGAGCTCGTCGGTGTCCTTCCAGAAACCGACCGCCAGGCCGGCGGCGTAGGCGGCGCCCAGCGCGGTCGTCTCGGCGACCACGGGCCGGCTGACCGGGACGCCGAGCACGTCGGCCTGGATCTGCATGCACAGCTCGTTGGCGGTGACGCCGCCGTCGACCTTGAGCGTCTCCAGCTTCACGCCGGAGTCCTTCTCCATCGCCTCGGCCACGTCGCGGCTCTGGTAGCAGATGCTCTCCAGGGTCGCCCGGGCCAGATGCGCGTTGGTGTTGTAGCGCGACAGGCCCACGATCGCGCCACGGGCGTCGGAACGCCAGTACGGCGCGAACAGGCCGGAGAAGGCGGGCACGAAGTACATCCCGCCGTTGTCCTCGACCTGCCGGGCCAGCGACTCGGACTGGGCCGCGCCGCTGATGATGCCGAACTGGTCGCGCAGCCACTGCACCGCCGAGCCAGTGACCGCGATCGAGCCCTCCAGGCAGTAGACCGGGTCCTCGTCGCCGAACTTGTAGCCGACCGTGGTGAGCAGGCCGGAGCTCGAGCGCACCATCTCCGTGCCGGTGTTGAGCAGCATGAAGTTGCCGGTGCCGTAGGTGTTCTTTGCCTCCCCCGGCGCGAAGCACACCTGGCCGACCGTGGCCGCCTGCTGGTCGCCGAGGTCACCGGTCAGCGGCACCTCACCGCCGAGCGGGCCGTTGTCCAGCGTCATCCCGTAGGGGTCGGGCGCCGAGGACGGCTTGATCTCGGGCAGCATCGACCGCGGGATGTCGAAGATCGCGAGCAGCTCGTCGTCCCAGTCCAGCGTCTCCAGGTCCATCAGCATGGTCCGGCTGGCGTTGGTCGGGTCGGTGACGTGCACGCCGCCGCGGGTGCCGCCCGTGAGGTTCCACAGCAGCCAGGTGTCGGTGTTGCCGAAGATCGCGTCGCCGTTCTCGGCCGCCTCCTTGACCCCGTCGACGTTGTCGAGGATCCACCGGATCTTCCCGCCCGAGAAGTAGGTGGCGGGCGGGAGACCGGCCTTGTGCCGGATGGTGTCCCCGTGCCCGTCACGCTCGAGCTTGGAGGCGATCTTGTCGGTGCGGGTGTCCTGCCACACGATCGCGTTGTAGTAGGGACGGCCGGTCCTGCGGTTCCAGATCACCGTCGTCTCGCGCTGGTTGGTGATCCCGAGCGCGGCGAGGTCGCTGTGCTGCAGGTTCGCCTTGCCCATACCGGTCTGGATGACCGCGGCGGTCCGTTCCCAGATCTCCACCGGGTTGTGCTCGACCCAGCCGGCGCGCGGCAGGATCTGCTCGTGCTCGAGCTGGTGGCGGGCGACCTCGTTGCCGCCGTGGTCGAAGATCATGAAGCGGGTGCTGGTGGTGCCCTGGTCGACTGCTCCGACGTACTCCGGCATTGCTACTCCTTGCTCATCGTGCGGGTTCACCGTGCGGTTCATCGTGCGGGTTCTGGTGGTCCGGGCGGGGCCCGGGTGGATCAACGCGAGGACGCACTACCTGCATACTCCGCGTACTCAGCCATCGGCTCCGACACCGGCGGGGCCGACTCCTCATCCTCCTCCGGCAGGTTGCGCTCGATCAGCATCTTGAACAGCCCGCCGCCGACGAGGCCGCCGATCACCGGGGCGACGAGGGGCAGCCAGAAGTACAGCTGGCCGCTCTGGTCCTCCATGGCCGTGCCGTAGCCGGTGAGCAGGGACGCCAGCCGGGGGCCAAAGTCGCGGGCGGGGTTGATCGCGTAGCCGGCGTTGACGCCCCACGCCATCCCGATCCCGACCACGAGCAGCCCGACCACGACGGGGCCGAGGTTGGCCATCGGTGGGTTGTTGGTCGCCGTGGTGAGCGCGAAGATCACGAACACGAGGATCGCGGTTCCGACCACCTGGTCGAGGAACGCCGTCGGGATGCTCACCTCGTAGGTGCCGTTGCCCGGGAGCGTGGAGAAGATGCCCTGGGTGGCGAGCGTGTGGTCGGGGTCGACCGCGGCGATCAGGTCGGCGTAGCCGTAACGGACGATGAGCGCCGCGACGAACGCCCCGGCGGTCTGGGCGACCATGTACGGCAGCACCTTCCGCCACGAGAACCCCTTGAACGCCGCGAGCGCGATCGTCACGGCCGGGTTGAGGTGGGCACCGCTGATCCGCGCCGCGACGTAGACCCCGAGCGCGACACCGAGGCCCCAGGCCCAGGCGATCGCGTCGTGCCCTCCGGCCGGGGCGTCGGTGCCGGCGGTGGTGACCACCTGCGCGACGACCCCGCAGCCGAACAGGATCAGGATCATGGTCCCGGCGAACTCCGCGGACATCTCGCCGACGAGCGAGTTCCTTCTCATGCTTCCCCCTGACATCGAGTCGGCCCGAGAACGGGCGGAGCAGGGACCGGACCCACGCGGCTCGGCTCACCCTGCTCGACGGATGAATGTGACGCGTGCCACGAGGCTTACCCTGATCTAGACCACCTCAACCCTTCTCTCCAAACCGGGTGACGCCACCGGCCGGGACAGCAGGTCGCGAAGCCCCGCGGGCGGTCGAGAGCCGCGGTTAGACTCCGGCCAGTCACGTCTTCGGGGGTTGTTGCTCATGCGTCGTCTCGCCCTGTCCGCGCTCACGCTTGCCCTGTGCGCCCCGCTCACCGCAGCGTCCGCCGCGCCCTACGACGACGGGCTGTCCACCCCCAAGGAGGACAGCTACTACCCCGCGAAGGGCGACCCGACCGTCGACGCGCTGCACTACGACCTCGACCTGACCTGGCTGCGGCAGGTCCGCGTGCTGCGCGGCAAGGCGACGATCCGGTTCCGCGCGACGCGTGACGACGACGTGCTGCGCCTGGACCTCTCCGACCGGCTGAAGGTGGCGCGGGTCCTCGTCGACGGGCGTCGGCGACCCTTCACCCACGGCGGGCACCACCTCGTCGTCGACCGGCCGGTCAGCGCCGACACCCGGCACACGATCCGGGTGGTCTACCGCGGCACGCCGGGCCCGGTCCGGGGACCGGCCAGCCGGTCGGACATCCGCCGCTCGGGCATGGAGGTGACCAGGGACGGCCAGATCTGGACGATGCAGGAGCCGTTCGGCGCGCTCACCTGGTACCCGGTCAACGACCATCCCTCCGACAAGGCGCTCTACGACGTGCGGGTCGACGCGCCCGGTCGCTGGGTCGGGGTCTCGAACGGGCGTCTGGTGTCGCGTCGTACGTCGGACGGGCGGACCGTCACGCGCTGGACCAACGCCGACCCGATGGCCTCCTACCTGGTCACCCTCGCGGTCGGCCCCTACCGGGCGCACCGGCAGACCGGGCCGCACGGGCTGCCGATGACCTACTGGATCCCCAAGGACCGGCCGGGACTGCTGAAGCCGATGCTCACCATGCCGGCCGCGATGCGGTGGCTGGAGCGCAGGCTCGGCCGCTACCCCTTCGACCGGGTCGGCGTCGTGGTCACCCCGAAGGGGTCGGCCATGGAGACCCAGACCATGGTCACCTTCGGCGCCGAGCTCTACCGCTACGGGCGCTTCTACGTGCGCTCGACCATGGTCCACGAGCTGGTGCACCAGTGGTACGGCGACACGGTCACGCCCGACGACTGGCGCGACCTGTGGATGAACGAGGGCATGGCGATGTACCTGCAGGAGCGGTGGGACGACGCCCACTCCGACCAACGGCACGAGGACCTCGCGCGCACCATGCGCCAGTGGGCCCGCATCGACCAGGACCTGCGCGACCTCTTCGGCCCGCCGGGCGCCTACGTCAAGGACGAGTTCGCGTCCGCGAACGTGTACCTCTGCGCAGGCCTCATGTGGCACCGGCTGCGCGGCCGGCTGGGGGCGGAGACCTTCGACCGGCTGGCGCGCCGCTGGCCGCAGAGCCACCTCAACACCAACGCCGACCGGGCCGACCTGGTCCGCTGGTGGGAACGGCAGAGCGGCGCCGAGCTGAGCGCCTTCTTCGACCGGTGGCTGAACTCGCCGGAGTCCCCCGCCTGACAACGCCCGCCCGGCGATGTTGGTGAGATCTGTCATCGCGGGCGGTCGAGCCCGCGTGGTCGAATGCCAGCATGCTGAACGACCTCGTGGTGATCGACCTGACCAGGGCCCTTGCCGGCCCGCACGCCGGAATGATGCTCGGCGACCTCGGCGCGCGCGAGATCAAGGTGGAGACGCCGGGTGTCGGGGACGAGTCCCGGACCTGGGGGCCTCCGTTCGTGGGCCCCGAGGACGACCCCACGTCGACGTACTTCATGTCCTGCAACCGCAACAAGGAGTCGGTGACCGC
>DATIBI010000294.1:0-6785 GCA_035457605.1 Nocardioidaceae bacterium | reverse complement strand
TCCCCGGGCGTGCCGTAGATGAGGTCCAGGCTGACCTCGTCGAAGCCCGCCTGCCTCGCCCAGGTCACCACCTGCGGGACCCGCTCGGGGTCGTGGGTGCGGTCCAGCACGGCGAGCACGTGCGGCACGGCCGACTGCATGCCGAAGGAGATCCGGTTGATGCCGCCCTCGCGCAGCACGGCCAGGTCGTCCGCGGTGACGCTCTCGGGGTTGGCCTCCGTGGTCACCTCGGCCCCCGGGGCCAGACCGAGCTCCTCGTCGATCGCCGCGACGATCCGGGTCAGGTCCCGCGGCGGGAGGAGGGTCGGCGTACCCCCGCCGAAGAAGACCGTCTCGACAGAGGCGTCGCCCGCACCGAGCACCTTGCGGGCCAGCCGCACCTCCTCGATCGCGGAGTCGGCGTACGTCGCCCGCGACGCCCCTCCGCCGAGCTCGGAGGCGGTGTAGGTGTTGAAGTCGCAGTAGCCGCACCGCACCGTGCAGAACGGGACGTGCACGTAGAGCCCCAGCGGACGCTCGCCCACCGAGGCGGTCGCCGACTCGGGAAGGGCGGAGGGCACCCGTCCATCCTAGGGAGCCCCACCGCATCCGCCCGCGGGCAGCCGGGGCGGCGACACGCAGAAGGCGCCGCCCCGAACCGGGACGGCGCCTTCACGCGACTCTCAGACGGTCAGCCCTCGTTGTAGAGCGCGTCGATCTGGTCCTTGTAGTTCTGCTCGACGACCTTGCGCTTGACCTTCATCGACGGGGTCAGCTCCCCGGACTCGACAGTGAGGTCGTGGTCGAGAAGGATCCACTTCTTGATGGTCTCCCAGCGGTTCAGGCGGGCGTTGAGCTGGTCGACGTACCCGCCGACCATGTCCTTGATCTTCTGCGAGGAGACGATCTCGGAGTAGGACTTGCCCTCCATGCCGTTGTGGATCGCCCACTCGGTCATCGCGTCGGGGTCGAGAGTGATCAGCGCGACGCAGAAGTTGCGCTCGTTGCCGTGCACGAGGAACTGGCTGGCGTAGGGGCAGATCGCCTTGAACTGCGACTCGATCGACGACGGGGCGATGTACTTGCCGCCGCTGGTCTTGAACAGGTCCTTCTTGCGGTCGGTGATCCGCAGGAAGCCCTCGGCGTCCACCTCACCGATGTCACCGGTGTGCAGCCAGCCGTCCTGCAGCGTCTCCGCGGTCTGCTCGGGAAGGTTGTGGTAGCCGTCCATGACACCGGGACCCTTGATCAGGATCTCGCCGTCCTCGGCGATCTTCACCTCGCTGCCCGGGAACACCTCACCGACCGTGCCGAACCGGTACTTGTCGGGGTGGTTCACGAACGAGCCGGCGGAGGTCTCGGTCAGGCCGTAGCCCTCGAGGATCAAGATGCCGGCGACGTGGAACCACTCGGCCACCTCGCGGTTGAGGGCGGCGGCGCCGGAGATGAAGAACCGGACCCGGCCGCCGAACCGCTCGCGGATCTTGGCGAAGACGAGCTTGTCGAACAGCGCGTGCTGCTTGGCGAGCAGGAACGGGACCGGCTTGCCCTGCTTCTTCAGCTCCTCGACCTTGAAGCCGACGGAGAACGCCTGGTTGAACAGCTTCTCCTTGATGCCGCCCTCGGTCTGCTGCATCGTCACGATCCGGCCGTGCGCCTTCTCGAAGATGCGCGGGGCGGCCCCCATGAACGTGGGCCGGACGACGGCGAGGTTCTCGATGATCTTCTCCACCCGGCCGTCGACCGCGGTCGCGAAGCCGCAGGCGAGCTGGGTGGAGAGCAGCACCTTGCCGAACGAGTGCGCCATCGGCAGCCAGAGGTACTGCAGGTCGTTCTCGTCGAGGATGCCCTGCGCCTGGATCGCGGTGCCCTCGTAGGTCCACGAGGAGTGGCGCAGCCGCACGCCCTTGGGTCGCCCGGTGGTGCCGGAGGTGTAGATCAGGGTGGCCAGCGCGTCCGGGGAGGTGCCGGCGACCCGGTCCTCGACCACCGTCGGCTGCTCGGCGAGGAGCTTCTCGCCGAGCTTCTCGAGGTCGTCGAGGCCGATCACCCAGTCGCCGTCGGCGGCGCCGTCGAAGGTGACCACCTTGTCCAGGTGCGGCAGCTCGGACTTGTGCGAGGTGAGCTTGGCGATCTGCTCGTCGTCCTCGGCGAACACGACCCGGCACTCGGAGTCGGCGAGGATGTAGGACACGTCGTCGCCGATGGTTGACGGGTAGACCGTGGTGGTGGCCGCTCCGGCGCACATGATCGCGAGGTCCGCGAGGATCCACTCGAAGCGGGTCCCCGAGGCGATGCCCACCCGCTGCTCGGGGTCGAGACCCAGCGCGACCAGTCCGGCCGCGAGCTTGGTCACCCGGTCGCCGGTCTCCCGCCAGGTCACCGACTCCCACTGGTCACCCTTGGGGAAGCGGTACGCCTCACGGTTCGGGCTGGCCTCGACCCGGTCGAAGAACTGCCGGCCCACGTTGGGGGCCCGGTTCTCGATTGCGGTCAGGTCGTGGTTGACGGCGGTCACAGACATCGCTCTCCCTGATCATTCCTGCAGCACGCGACGCCTCGCGCCAGACAGGCCGTTGACTCGTTGACGGACAAGGTAGAACACATGGCTACCAAGCGGTAGGTTCCCCCGCCCATTTGGGACCGTTTCGAGACTCAAGGAGCGGCGCGAACGCGGATTTTACCGTCGTGAACACCGGTTCCGGGCCGGCAGGGCGACGGCCGGGCGACGGCCGGTCAGACGACGGCCGGGTCCGCCGGGACGCTGCGGGCGTACGTCGGCCGGGTGGCCTCGGCCCACCGCACCACCGGCACGGTCACCAGCGCGGCGGCGAGCAGGATCCCGCCCAGGGCCACCCAGCCGATCGCGCCCAGGGTGAGCGGCAGCAGCGCCACGACGGTGGGCGCGATCATCCGGCTGAGCCCGAACCCGGTCGAGAACAGGCCCTGGTACTGCCCCTGCGCGTGGTCGGGCGCCAGGTCGAAGCTGAGCAGGAAGGACGCCGAGGCCTGCAGCAGCTCCCCGACCAGGTGCACCACGGAGGCGGCCACCAGGCACACCACCGCCCACCCGGCGGACCGGTCGGTGGCGACTGCGAAGAGCACGCAGCCCGCCATCAGCACCACGCCGGACAGCGTGGTCGCCCGGACCGCCGCGCGGACGTCGGCCACGCGGGTGCTCACCGCAACCTGGAACAGCACCACCCCGACCGTGTTGACGGTGAACAGGGCGGCGACGACCCAGGTCGGGGCGTCGGTGAAGTTGACCACCCACAGCGGGAGCCCGACGTCGATGATCGTGTAGTGCATGGCCAGCACTGCCGTGACGATGGTGAAGGCCACGTAGGGCTTGTCCCGCAGGGCGAGGGTCACCCGCGTCCCGACGACCGGGGCCGGCGGCACGTGCGGCATCCGGCGCAGCACCAGCGCGGTTGCGGCGGTGGAGGCCACGTTGAGCAGCATCACCGTCACGTAGGCCTGCTTGGTGTCGAAGTGCAGCGCCAGCGCGGCGATCCCGGTGCCGACGGTGATGCCGATGTTGGTGACCGCGCGGAGGTAGGCCCTGGTCCGCACCCGCTCGGCGCCGGCCACCGCGCCCGCGATCATCGCCCCGCGCACCGCACCGGCGCCGCGGTCGAGCAGCGCCGACGCGCTGGTCACCACGACGAACTGCCACCAGGTCTGCACGAAGACCAGCAGCCCGCCCACCACGGCGAGGACCGCGAGCAGCCACAGCATCACCTCGCGCGGCCCGCGGCGATCGGCCAGGTGGCCCAGCGGGATGCCTCCCAGCAGCCCGAAGACACCGGCGATGCTGAGGCCGAGGCCGACCTCGAGGAAGGACAGTCCCACGATGCGGGTGAAGTAGAGCGCGCTGACCGTCATGAAGATGCCGTTGCCGGCGGTGTTCACGAAGGTGCCGACCGCGAGCGTGCGGACCGGGCCCGGCGCCGGAAGCAGCCGGGTCGTCACGGAGGGCTTCACCGGGCGGCGGCCGCGAGGTACCGGTGCACGGCCTCGACGACCTCGCGGGGCAGGTCGTCAACCTCCAGGAGCCGGGGCAGCCAGGACCGCTCGCTGGTCAGCGCCCGGAACATCGTGCCGATGGTGATCCCGTGGGCGGGACGGGCCTCCACGCGGACCGGGTCACCGGTCCGCAGCTCACCCTCCTGCAGGACGCGGAGGTAGGCGCCGGGGCGGCCGACCTCGGCGAACCGTTTGACCCACGCGGTGTCGTCGAAGCCCGAGCGACCCAGCCACGCCTTGAACACCGAGCAGGGGATGCGCACGTGGCACACCTGCAGCACCGTCGTACCGATGTGCCACCGCTCCCCCAGCACCGCCTCGTTCAGGTCGAGCCCGACGGTGGTGAGGTTCTCGCCGAACAGCCCCGGCGCGACGGTGTCGCCGAGCTGCTCGGTCCAGTAGTGGAGGTCCTCCTGGGCGAAGGCGTAGACCGCCTTGTCGGCGCCGCCGTGGTACTTGGTGTCGGCGACCTCGTCGCCCGCGAGACCCAGCGCGCCCACGGTCACCGGCACGTCGACCGGCCGCTTGTCGATCGCGGTCCACCCGACCCTGCCGGCCCAGGCACCCTGCTTCGAGCGGCCGACGTTGACGGAGGTCAGGTGCGGGACAAGGTGCGGGATCACACGCGGATTCTGCCAAGCGGCACCGGCCGCCGCGACCGGTTTGGTCGGCGGCGGCCGGTGGCGCGCGTCACTTCTGGTAGGCGAGCTTGCGGTACTTCCAGCCGCTGTACACCGGCCAGGTCTTCCTGGCCTTGTAGACGGTGTGGGTGCGGCACTGGTAGTCGCGGTAGACCCGTGACTTGAACGCGGTGACCGTGAAGAAGCCGTAGTCCCAGGTGCCCTTGGTGTAGGCCGGGATCTTGAGCTCCCAACCGACGGTGGTCATCCCGGTGACGCTCTTCTCGGTGCTGTAGGAGGTGCCGAACTTGGCGTCCACCTTGCCCTCGGCCAGGAACTTCAGCCCGGCCTTGACCGAGGTGGACACCTCACCGGAGTAGGTGTGGTTGGTGGTCTTCGTGCCGGAGACCGAGTTCTGGACGCGGATGGTCACCGGCTCCGGGTTCTTCCGGTTGTCCGCGGCGAAGTGCCAGGCAGCCTTGGGCGACACGAACGAGGTCCGTGCCCACTTCTTGTTGGTGTAGCCCTCGCAGCTCGCGCTCGCGGCCGGCGCCGAGGCGCCCAGGGCCAGCTGCGGCGCCAGGACCGCGAGGACGAGCGCGAGCACGGCGAGCAGACGTCGCTTCATGTTTCCCCCGTGAGAATCGATCGGGCATCGCAGTGAGCCCGAGGTTGGAACGTAGGTATCACGAGCGCACGGTCGCTGCCAACGTCAGTCCTGGACCGCCTTGGCGACGGTGACCATGCGGGTGATCCACTCACGGCCCTCGGCGGCCACGTCCCGTCCGAGCTCGCGGGCATCGTCGACGGTCCAGGAGGCGTTGTGCAGTGCGCGGACCACCACCCAGTCCCGGGCTCGGTCCTCGTCGAGCTCCGCGGTGTCGACGACCGTGTGGAACCGGCGGCGCAGTGTGTCCCGCACCTGACCGGAGACGACCGCCTCGTCCCACCGGTTCCACAGCAGCGGCGCGACCTCGTAGTGCGGGTCCCCCGACATCGGCTTGGGGTCGATCACCAGCCACGGCTCCCGGTCGGCGGCCAGCACGTTCTCGTAGTGCAGGTCGCCGTGGATCGTGGTGCCGGTGCTGCCGGGGTCCGCGACCAGGTCACGGGCCAGGGACACCGCCTGCTGCACCAGCCGCCGCGGCATCGGCGCCTCATCGCCCAGGGCCGCCAGCCCGTCGTTCCAGCGCTGCACGTAGGCGGTCAGCGCACGCAGCTGCGGCAGCGCGGGCACGTGGATACGGCGGTAGAGTCCGGCGACGATCTCGCAGGCCTCGACGTCCCAGAGGGCGGTCAGGTCCTCGGCGTGCAGCCGCTCGAGCAGCATAGCCCGACGCCGCGGGTCCGCGCGGAGCATCCGGACCGCAGCGCGACCGTCCCAGCGCTGCAGCGCGAGGTGCTCGTGCTCGTTCTCGTCGTCGGGGAAACCCACCTTGAGCACGGCGGGCCGCCCGCCGTTCGTGCGCACCGGCACGACCAGGCTGCAGAAACCGTGCCGGGGCGGGCCGTCGTACTCCAGCTGCCACTCCTCGACCAGACCGGCGGTCAGCCGGGGCAGGTCGTCGAGCCAGGCCACCCACCGGGTGCCGAGCCCGGCCTGCGCGAGGAGCCCGGCGGGCAGGCTGAAAGGCAGGACTGCCACGCGCTACTTCTTGCCGCCCTTGTCGCCGGAGTCGGAGGTGGACAGCGCGGCGATGAAGGCCTCCTGGGGCACCTCGACCCGGCCGACCATCTTCATCCGCTTCTTGCCCTCCTTCTGCTTCTCCAGCAGCTTGCGCTTCCGGCTGATGTCGCCGCCGTAGCACTTGGCGAGCACGTCCTTGCGGATCGCGCGGATGGTCTCGCGGGCGATCACGCGGGAGCCGATCGCGGCCTGGATCGGCACCTCGAACTGCTGCCGCGGGATCAGGTCCTTCAGCTTGCCCGCGAGCGCGACGCCGTAGGTGTAGGCCTGGTCCTTGTGCACGATGGCGCTGAACGCGTCGACGGGGTCGCCGTGCAGCAGGATGTCGACCTTCACCAGCTCCGAGACCTGGTCGCCGATTGGCTCGTAGTCCAGCGAGGCGTACCCCTTGGTGCGCGACTTCAGCTGGTCGAAGAAGTCGAAGACGATCTCGGCGAGCGGCAGCGTGTAGCGCATCTCCACGCGGTCCTCGG
>DATIBI010000293.1:0-12136 GCA_035457605.1 Nocardioidaceae bacterium | reverse complement strand
AGGAGTACGAGCAGGGCGGGATCATCAAGCACGGCGCGATGATGATCAACGCGGTCAGCAACTCCACCGTGCCGCACATCTCGATCATGATGGGCGCGTCCTACGGCGCCGGGAACTACGGCATGTGCGGGCGCGCCTACGACCCGCGCTTCCTGTTCACCTGGCCTTCTGCGAAGTCGGCCGTGATGGGTCCGCAGCAGCTCGCGGGCGTGCTGTCGATCGTCGCCCGGGCTGCCGCCGAGGCGAAGGGGGAGGCTTACGACGAGGGGGCCGACGCCGGGCTCCGGGCCTACGTCGAGCAGCAGGTCGAGGAGGAGTCGCTGCCGTTCTTCCTGTCGGGACGGCTGTACGACGACGGGGTGATCGACCCCCGCGACACCCGCACGGTGCTCGGCATCTGCCTGTCCGTGATCGGCAACGCCCCGGTCCAGGGCACCGACCGCTTCGGCGTCTTCCGGATGTGAGCTGACATGACGATCACCAGACTGCTCGTCGCGAACCGCGGCGAGATCGCCCGCCGAGTGTTCCGCACCTGCCGCCGGCTCGGCATCGAGACCGTCGCGGTCTTCTCCGACGCCGACGCCGACCTGCCCTTCGTGCGGGAGGCGGACCTGACCGTGCGCCTGCCCGGCAGCACTCCCGCCGAGACCTACCTGCGCGGCGACCTGGTCGTCGAGGCCGCTGAGCGCGCGGGTGCCGACGCGGTCCACCCCGGTTACGGGTTCCTCTCGGAGAACGCCGACTTCGCCCGCCGGGTGCTCGACGCCGGCCTGGTCTGGGTCGGCCCGAGCCCGGAGTCGATCGAGGTGATGGGCTCCAAGGTCGAGGCCAAGCGGCTGATGGAGAAGGCTGGTGTCCCGGTCCTGGGCGAGGTCGACCCGGCCGACGTGACCGAGGCCGACCTGCCGCTGCTGGTGAAGGCGTCCGCGGGAGGCGGCGGTCGCGGCATGCGGGTGGTGCGCACCCTCGACGACGTGGCCCGCCAGGTCGACCTCGCCGCGAACGAGGCCGCCTCCGCCTTCGGCGACCCGGCGGTGTTCGTCGAGCCGTACGTCGAACGGGGCCGCCACGTCGAGGTGCAGGTCATGGGGGACGGCCACGGCGACGTGCTCGTCCTCGGTGAGCGCGACTGCTCGGTCCAGCGCCGGCACCAGAAGGTGGTCGAGGAGACCCCGGCTCCTGGGTTGGACCCGGTCACCCGCCACTCGCTGCACGAGGCCGCCCGCAGGGCAGCCGAGACCATCGGTTACAGCGGCGTGGGCACGGTCGAGTTCCTCTACGACCCGCGGACCGAGCGGTTCTGGTTCCTGGAGATGAACACCCGGCTGCAGGTCGAGCACCCGGTCACCGAGTGCGTCACCGGTGCCGACCTGGTGGAGCTGCAGCTCATGGCGGCCGAGGGGGCCGGGCTGAGCGTCGACGCCTCCGAGACGGGCCACGCGGTCGAGGCGCGGCTGTACGCCGAGGACCCCACCCGTGACTGGCAGCCGCAGAGCGGCACCCTCACCCGCTTCGAGATCCCGGAGGTGGACGCGACGTTCGGCCGGCTCCGGGACTTCGGCGTGCGCGTGGACGCCGGGTTCGGCGAGGGTGACGAGGTGGGCACGCACTACGACGCGATGCTCGCCAAGGTCATCGCCTGGGCCCCGACCCGGGGCGAGGCGCTGCGGCGCCTGGCCGGTGCGCTGCGCCGGGCCCGGATCCACGGCGTGCGGACCAACCGGGACCTGCTCGTCGAGGTGCTCACCCATCCCGCCTTCGTCGCGGCGGACCTGAGCACGGGCTTCCTGCAGGAGCACGAGCTCGCCGCGCTCGGAGAACGGCACTACGGCTGGGGGGCGGTCATCCCCGTCGAGGTGAGCGCCCACGCCGCCGCGCTCACGATCGCCGAGCACACGGCCGCCGGTCGCCGGGTGCAGCAGCGGATCCCGGTCGCCTGGCGCAACGTGCCCTCGCAGCCGCAGGTCGTGAGCTTCGTCGAAGGCCACCGGGCGGGCGGCCACGGCGCGCCGGACGAGCTGGTCCACGAGGTGGCGTGGACGGCCGGCCGCGACGGCTACCGCTTCGCCCATCAGGACGAGCCCGCCCTCGACGCGACGAGCATCCGCGCCGTGAGCGCCACGAGCGAGGCCGCGGTCCTCGAGGTCAACGGCGTGGAGACCACCTTCGAGGTGACCGTGCGCGGGGACCTCGTCGACGTCGACTCCGTGCACGGTCACGTCGCGCTCACCAGGCTGCCGCGGTTCGCCGACCCGGCGGACCAGGTGGCCACCGGGTCGCTGCTCGCGCCGATGCCCGGGAGCGTGGTCACCCTGGCCGTGCGTGCCGGGGAGCGGGTCACCGCCGGGCAGACCGTGATCGTGCTCGAGGCGATGAAGATGCAGCACACCGTCGCGGCTCCGCACGACGGCACCGTCACCGACCTGCCCGTCGCGGTCGGGGAGCAGGTCGCCGCGGGCGCCGTGCTGGCCGTCGTACACACAGAAGGGGAACCCGCATGACCGAGGTCGCGTTCACCGAGTCCGCCGAGCGGCTCAGCCTGCGCCGCGAGGTCGCCAAGCTCGCCGGCGGCTACGGCCGGGACTACTTCGTGCGGCAGGCGCGCAGCGGCGGGAAGACCACCGACCTGTGGCTCGAGATGGGCCGGCACGGCTACCTCGGCGTCGCGGTGCCCGAGGAGCTCGGCGGCGGAGGAGGCGGCATCGGTGACCTGGCCGCGGTCTGCGAGGAGCTCGCCGCGCAGGGCTGCCCGCTGCTGATGATGGTGGTCTCGCCGGCGATCTGCGGCACCGTGATCGCCCGCTTCGGCACCGACGAGCAGAAGCAGCGGTGGCTGCCGCCGATCGCCGACGGCACGCTGACCATGGCGTTCGCGATCACCGAGCCCGACGCCGGCTCCAACTCGCACAACATCACCACCACCGCCCGGCGGGACGGCGACGGCTGGCGGCTGACCGGGCGCAAGATCTACATCTCCGGCGTCGACGAGGCCGGTGCGGTGCTCGTCGTCGCGCGCACCGAGGACGCCCGGACCGGCAAGCTCAAGCCGTGCCTGTTCGTGGTGCCCACCGACGCCGACGGCTTCGAGTACCAGCCGATCGAGATGGAGATCGTCAGCCCCGAGCGGCAGTTCATGGTGTTCCTCGACGACGTGCGGCTGCCCGGGGACGCGCTGGTGGGCGACGAGAACGCCGGCCTGCTGCAGCTGTTCGCCGGGCTCAACCCGGAGCGGATCATGGCCGCCGCGTTCGCCACCGGCATCGCCCGGTTCGCGCTGGAGAAGGCCACCGACTACGTCAAGGGTCGGGAGGTCTTCGGTGCACCGATCGGCAGCCACCAGGGCGTCGCGCACCCGCTGGCCCAGTCCAAGATCGAGATCGAGCTGGCCCGGCTGATGACGCAGAAGGCGGCCGCCCTCTACGACGCCGGCGAGGACATGGCCGCCGGGGAGGCCGCGAACATGGCCAAGTACGCCGCCGGCGAGGCCGCCTGTGCCGCCGCCGACCGGGCGGTGCAGGTGCACGGCGGGAACGGGATCACCACCGAGTACGGCATGGCCGGGCTGCTGGTCGCCGCGCGGGCCACCCGGATCGCTCCGGTGTCACGGGAGATGATCCTCAACTTCGTCGGCTCGCACACCCTGGGCCTCCCCAAGTCCTACTGACGGCGGCCGGCGTCATACCTTGTCCGTCACTGACGTCCGAGAAAGGAACCGCGGGATGACCGAGCTGGTCCACTACGAGGTGACCGAGCACGTCGCGACACTGACGTTCGACTCCCAGCACAACCGCAACGCGCTGTCGCGCGGGCTCGTCGGCGAGCTCATCGCCCACCTCGAGGCCGCCGACGCCGACCCCGCGGTCAAGGTCGTGGTGATCCGCGCCGAGGGCCGCACGTTCTGCTCCGGAGCGGACCTGTCGGAGGCCGCCGAGGACGGGATGGAGAAGGCGGCCGGCGTGCTCGTCGACCTGCAGCGGCGGATCGCGGCACTGTCCAAGCCGGTGGTCACCCGCGTGCACGGGAACGTCCGTGCCGGAGGGATCGGCATCGTCGCCGCCTCCGACATCGCGCTCAGCGCCGCGGACGCCACCTATGCGTTCACCGAGGTCCGGCTCGGGCTCACCCCCGCGGCCATCTCGCTGTCGGTCCTGCCGCGGATGACCGACCGTTCGGCCGCGCTGACCTTCCTCACCGGAGAGGTCTTCGACGGTACGACGGCCGCGCAGATGGGTCTGGTCACCAAGGCACTCCCCGAGGACGAGCTCGACACCGAGCTGCGCCAGGTGTGCGCTGCCCTGGTCAAGGGCAACCCGCAGGGGCTGCGCGAGACCAAGCAGCTGATCGGCCGGCCGCTGCTCGAGCGGATCGACACCCACGGCGAGGACCTGGCGAGGCTGTCCGCGCGCCTCTTCGGCTCCGCGGAGGCCAAGGAGGCGATGTTGGCCTTCCTCAACAAGAAGAAGTAGCCGGCTCCCGCCTCGTCACGGCTGCCCGGTCGTCGCCGCCGGTCCGGAGGGTCGCTGCGTCCGTCGTACCGGCTGACACGACCTCGGGGGTGACCCTGCCGCTGAGCAGGAACCCGCCGAGAGCGGCCGCGGCGGCGCCGAGGATGATCGCGGCGAACGTCGGCGTGCCCGGGGCGGGCGCCGCGAGCGCGACCAGCGTGCCGCCCGCGGCGAACGCCACCGCCATGCTGGTCGAGGCCGCCATCTGCGCGGCACCGTTGTTCCGGCCCTGGTCGTGGTCGGTGGACAGGTCGAGCACGAGCACCGACAGCGACGAGGACGCCAGCCCCATGCCGACCCCGGCGACCGCCCACCCGGTCAGGCCGACCGCCGGCGGCACCGAGGCCCAGGCGAGCAGCGAGGTGCCGAGCAGGCCGAGGGTGATCAGGCCGAGGCCGATCCGTAGCACCAGGGGACGCGGCAGCGCGTGGTCGCGTCCCTGCAGCCAGGAGCCCACCGCCCACATGACCCCGGTGACGGAGAGGCTGATGCCGGCCCGGGAGGGTGCGAAGCCGTGCGTCACCGTGAGCAGCAGCGGAAGGAACGCGCCGGCGCCGCCGAACGAGGCCGCGGTCAGGCCGCGCACCGCCACGACCGCGGGGAGCCCCCGCCGGGCCGACACGGTGCCGCGGGGGACCAGGTGCAGCACGCCGAGCAGGAGCGTCGCCGCGGACACGACGACCGCGACCGCGGCCACCGGCAGGTTGACCGCCAGGCGCTCCCCGGCCAGGGTCAGCGCGAACGCGGACCCTGCGGCCAGCACCGCCCAGGGTGCGACCCGCGCCGCGGAGGTGTCGAGCGGTGCCTCGACCGGAGGCCGGGCGGAGACCTGACGCACCGCGGGCCGGAGCAGGAGCCAGGTGGGCAGCAGCAGCCCCAACGCGCCGAGGAACACCCAGCGCCAGCCGGCCTGCTCGGTGACGACGCCGGTCACCAGCGGGCCGAGGACGGAGGGCAGGACCCACGCCGCCGCGAACAGCGAGAACATCTTCGGGCGCAGGGCCGGCGGCAGCACCCGGGCGACGAGCACCATCAGCGCGATGTCGAGCAGCCCCTCGGCGAGGCCGCCGAGCAACCGGCCGGCGATCACGACCGGCATCGACGCCGCGGTGCCCACGATCAGCTGGGTCAGCGCGAAGGCCGCGATGCCCAGGCGCAGCGGCGCGACCGGGCCGCGCCGGTCCGCCCAGAGGCCGGTCAGTGCGAGGGCCACCAGGAACGTGGCCATCGGCGCGGCGTTCGCCACACCGAACGAGCTGACGGCGCCGAACTCCCGGACCATCACCGGCAGCGCGGTCCCCACCGCCCGGTTCTCGAAGGCGGCCAGGGTGACGAGTGCGACAGAGCCGACCGCCAGGGGCAGGTGCGCGCGGTCGAAGAGGCGAGGTGCGAGGGGGGCCGCGGCAGGCGGCTTGGCGATCGTCATGCGGACGATCCTGGAACTTCAAGCCCGCTTGAAGTCAAGTGTTTTGCCACGGGAGGCGACCTTTCCGGGGCATCATCGGGTACCACTCGGGGGGGAAGCGGGGAGGGCATGGGGAAACGACCGGATTTCGACGACTTCGTCGCGGCCAGGTCCACGCGGTTGCTGCGCACGGCGTACGTGCTCACGGGCGACCAGGCGCTGGCGGAGGACCTGCTGCAGGCCGCGCTGACCAAGGCGTGGTTCGCCTGGAACCGGATCGCGGGCGACCCGGAGCCGTACGTGCGCAAGGTCCTCGTGAACACCTACGTCTCGTGGTGGCGGCGCCGCTGGAGCAGGGAGCCTCCGGTCGGGCGTCTGCGCGGGACCGTGGCACCCGACCGGGCCGGTACGTCGGACTCACCTCATGACCTGTGGGAGGCGATCGGTCGGCTGCCGCGCCGGCAGCGTGCGGTCGTCGTGCTGCGCTACCTCGAGGACCTGAGCGAGGTCGAGGCCGCGCGGCTGCTCGAGTGCTCGGTCGGGACGGTGAGGCGCCAGGTCGACAAGGCGGTCGCCGGCCTACGGATCGACCCGGCCCCGGAGCCGGTGACGAGCGAGAGGTCCCTGCGATGACCGTGGCGCTGCGCACCCTGCTTCAGGAGCGCGCCGACGAGATCGCCGACGAGCGGCTCGCCGCGCGGATACCGGCCGTGCACCGGCGCGTCCGGGCGGCGCGTCGTCGACGCGCGGGTCTGGTGGCGGCCTCGGTGGCCGCTGTCTACGCGGTCGCCCTGTCCGCCGTGCAGCTGGGGGAGACCTCGCCCGGTCCGTCCGGGGAAGCGACGCTCCCGCGTCCTCCTGCGGAGGTGAACCTCACGACCTCGGTCGCGGGATGGCCGGTCTCGCCCACCGCCGAGTTCCGTGGCCGGACCTACGTCAACACCGCGGCGGCTGAGTCCGAGCCCGGGAGGCGTCGTCTGGTGCTGAGGCTCCCCGCCTCGGACGAGCGGCGGATCGTGGCCTGGGGGAGCAGCAGCAGCGACCAGCGTGCGTTCATGACGATGCGGATCAACGGGCGGCTGCTGAGCCGGGGCACGCCCGGGTTCGACTGCTACGGCAGGATCGAGCCGGGCTCGCCGGCGGTGCTCACGCTCCGGCAGTCCGCGGTCGACCCCGGTGACCTGCTCGGGATCGTCGTGTTCGAGGACGTCGACGGAGGCGAGGAGTCGGCCGGCGGGTGACGCCGCGACGGTTCCTGGGACCGGCGTGGGAGCGGTCACCCCGCGATCCCCGGGAAACCGGCGGTGAGCCCGCGAGCGCCGCGATAGAGTGGTCGACTTGCCAGAAGCCCCGGGAGGGGTGCACGTCGAGGACACGGTGAAGTCGTTTTGTCAGCAGAGATCGCTGAGCGGGAGATCGCTCACGAGCAGGAGTTCGTGGACCGGGTGTACCGGCAGCTCGAGCAGTCCGCCAAGGCGGCGCAGGAGCTGGCCAAGGAGGGCCACGGTCGGGGGAGCCTGGGGCACGAGGGTGGCCTCGTGGAGCGCGACGCGATGGTGTTCCAGGCGGCCAAGCGCCTGGCCACGCTGAACGCCGCCCACGAGGGCCTGGTCTTCGGCCGGCTCGACCTCGACGACGCAGAGGAGGCACCGCGGTACGTCGGCCGGATCGGCCTGCGCGACGAGAACCGCGACTCGCTCCTGGTGGACTGGCGCGCCCCCGCGGCCGCCGTGTTCTACCAGGCGACGGCGGCCGACCCGCAGGGTGTCGTGCGCCGCCGGGTGCTGCGCTGCGCGGGCGCGAAGGTGGTCGCCGTCGAGGACGACCTGCTCGACCCCGAGAGCGAGTCCGCCGACGCGCTGCCGGTCGTCGGCGAGGGCGCGCTGATGGCGCAGCTGTCCCGCGCCCGGGACCGGTCCATGCACTCCATCGTGGCGACGATCCAGGCCGAGCAGGACAAGGCGATCCGGGCTCCGGGCAAGGGGGTGGTGTCGATCTCCGGCGGCCCCGGCACCGGCAAGACCGTGGTCGCGCTGCACCGCGCTGCGTACCTGCTCTACTCCGACCGGCGGCGCTACGAGAGCGGCGGCGTGCTGGTCGTCGGCCCGTCGGGTGTCTTCATGCGCTACATCGAGCGGGTGCTGCCGTCACTGGGCGAGACCGCGGTCGCGCTGCGCTCCCTCGGCGAGGTCGTCGACGGGATCAAGGGCGCCCGCCACGACGACCCGGCCGTGGCCGACGTCAAGGGCTCGGCTCGGATGGCCGAGCTGATGCGGCGCACGGCACGGCAGGCGGTCCCCGGCGCGCCCCGAGAGTTCCGGGTGTTCTACCGCGACGAGAACATCGTGCTCACCTCCCGCGAGCTCGCCGCCCTCCGGCGCCAGCTGCTCCACCACGGCAAGCGCAACCGGCAGCTGCCGCGGGTCGCCTCCACGCTGCTGGACGCGATGTGGCGTCACGTCCGCGGCGAGCGCGGCCGGGCCCGGGGCAAGGAGGAGTTCCTCGACGTCATGCTCGGAGACTCCGCCTTCGTCGAGTTCGCCCTGGCCTGGTGGCCACCGCTGGACGCGACCGACGTGCTGCGCTGGCTGCGCGACCCGGAGCTGCTCGCCCGCGTCGGTGAGGGCGTGGTCTCGCAGGAGGACATGGCGCTGCTGACCAAGTCGTGGACGTCACCGCGCGAGGGCCGCGACGAGTGGTCGGTCGAGGACGTGGCACTGCTCGACGAGCTGCGCTACCAGCTCGGCGACGTGCCGGAGAAGCACGACCACGACCCGGACCCGCTGGCGCACCTGGTCAGCGAGGAGATGCGCGAGGTGACCACCATCGCGGACCGGGAGTACGCCACGGGTCCGCGGACCTCGGTCCGCACCGAGGACGACGGCTACGCCCACGTCCTGGTCGACGAGGCGCAGGACCTCACGCCGATGCAGTGGCGGATGGTCGGCAGGCGCGGCAGGACGGCCACCTGGACCGTCGTCGGCGACCCTGCGCAGTCGTCGTGGCCGGTTCCGGAGGAGTCGGCCCGGGCCCGTGAGGAGGCGCTCGGCGACAAGCCGCGTCACGAGTTCCACCTCTCGACGAACTACCGCAACAGCAAGGAGATCTACGACTTCGCCGCGGACTACGCCGAGTCGGTGGGGCTCGACGCCGACCTGCCCAACGCGGTCCGGGCCACCGGCTTCGCGCCGGAGCGGCGGGAGGCCGAGGACCTCGAGGCCGGGGTCGGCGACGCGGTGC
Organism: Nocardioidaceae bacterium; assembly: GCA_035457605.1. Taxonomy (GTDB): domain Bacteria; phylum Actinomycetota; class Actinomycetes; order Propionibacteriales; family Nocardioidaceae; genus Nocardioides_C. Next base: position 2,986 of record DATIBI010000293.1, on the reverse strand, counting down.
GCGAGCTGGCCGGGTCGGTCGAGGGCACCGTCGGGATCGTCGTACCGGTCGCCCGACGCACCCAGGCGCAGGCCTGGCTGGACGGCTGGGCGGACCTGGCCGAGGACACCGCCGGCGGCGCCGACGCCCGGATCGCGGTGCTCACCGGACTGGACACGAAGGGCCTGGAGTTCGACGGCATCGTCGTGGTCGAGCCGGCCGAGATCGAGCGCGAGTCACAGACCGGCCGAGCCACCCTCTACGTGGTCTACACCCGCGCGACCCAGCGGATGCTCACCGTCTCCGGACGCTGACCGAGCACGCCGGGCGCGGGTCGATGCCCGCTGCCCGGCGCCGCCGCGAGCCGCCCGCGAGCCGTCGCCGAGCCACCGCCGAGCCACCGCCGGCCGACGGCGGGCGGCCCGCCGTCGGCCTACGGGTGCGCGAGGGAGGCGCTGTCCCCGCCGGTGCCCGGGGGGCCCGCGCCGCAGACGCGCGACCGCTCGTAGACCAGCGCCGCGGGGGTGTACGGCATGGCCAGCACCTGCTCGGCCTCCCCCGAGGACGTCTCCACGCGGACCACAAGGCTCCGTCCCGGGGCCGTGGCGGCGCTGCAGTCGACGTGCACCGTGAACGCGACGGCGACCCAGGAGTCCGGCGGGACGGTGGCCGGCTCCGTGGTGGCCCGCCAGCCCACCGGGGCCACGTGCAGCACCTCGACGGCCTCGTCGCCGCCGTTGTGCACGGTCACGGTGAACGTCGAGGGGCCGAGCCCGCTCGCGCTCTCCAGCCCGGCAGCGGTCAGCCAGCGCTGCTCGTCCCGGGCGACCTCACGTGCATCCAGGACGCCGCGGGCCTCGAACCCGGCGAGCACGCCGACGGTGAGCAGCACGGCGCCGAGGCTGAACGCGCGCAGCCGCGTCCGGCTCGACTGCCCCCCGCCGACATCGAGGATGTCCTGGGTTCCGGGTCCGGGCCCCGGCGCGGCCACACCGCCAGGCTAGGTTCGGTCCGACCGTGGCCGGTACCGCCCGATCGCGCCATCTCCGACCGTGGGGCAAGACCCGGTCCGGGGCCCGCCGTACCGCTGATATTTTCGAGCCACCATGAACACGCCCGCTCCCGCCCCTGCCCTGGCCGCTCTCGAGGCGCTGCTGGAGCACGAGGCGTGGGCAGCGATCCGGCTGCGCGACTCCGCGACGGTCACCCTGGTCGGGGGAACCCGCTCCGAGGTCGCCTCGCTGATGGACGTGCCGCTCGAGCAGGGCCCCCCGGCGGTGGACCGCCGTTTCGACCGGCTGCTCGCGGTGCCGTTCCGGCAGGTCGCCGAGCGCGGCTTCGAGGTGCACGACGACGGCGCGCCGCTGACCGTGATCGACATCGCCACCGAGTCCGAGGTCCCGCTGCCGGACCTGCTGGCCGTGCTCCCCGACGAGCCGGTGGAGTTCGAGGACCGGGGCGGTTTCGAGACCAGCGACGAGGAGTACGCCGGGGTCGTCGACCGGATCATCCGCGACGAGATCGGCAACGGCGAGGGCGCGAACCTGGTCGTCGGCCGGCACTACCGGGCCAGGCTCGCGGACTGGGACGCGCGCAAGGCGCTGACCGTGTTCCGCCGGCTGCTGGAGTCCGAGCGCGGCGCCTACTGGACGTACGTGTTCTTCACCGGGGAGCGGTACCTCGTCGGCGCCAGCCCCGAGCGGCACGTGTCCGTGCACGGCGGCGACGTGCGGATGAACCCGATCAGCGGCACCTTCCGCCTCAAGGGGCTGACCGACCCCGCCGAGCGCAAGCAGCGGCTGCTGGAGTTCCTCGCCGACGAGAAGGAGATCTACGAGCTCTTCATGGTCGTCGACGAGGAGCTGAAGATGATGTGCGACATCTGCAACGAGGGCGGCCAGGTGCTCGGCCCGTTCCTCAAGCCGATGACGCACCTGGTGCACACCGAGTACCTCCTCGCCGGCCGCACCAGCCGCGACGTGCGCGCGGTGCTGCGGGACACGATGTACGCCGCGACCGTGACCGGCTCCCCGGTCGAGAACGCGTGCCGGCTGATCAAGCGCTACGAGAGCGAGGGCCGCGGCTACTACGGCGCCGCGCTGGCGCTGATCGGCCGCGACGAGCAGGGCCGGCCGACCGCGGACTCGCCGATCGTGATCCGCACCGCCGACGTCTCGCCGCGGGGCGAGCTCAAGGTGACCGCGGGTGCCACCCTGGTCCGCGACTCCGACGCCTTCTACGAGGTGGCCGAGACCCACGCGAAGGCCGGCGGCATCCTCTCCGCGTTCGGCCTGGTCCCGCCCGCCGGGTCCGCCCCCGAAGGGGTGGCCGAGCTCGCGCGGGACGAGGACGTGCTGATCGCGCTGAACTCCCGCAACCGGCGGCTGTCGAAGTTCTGGCTCACCGACCAGGGCGGGTCCACCCCGGCCCCGGAGCTGAAGGGCCGCAGCGTGGTCATCCTCGACGGCGAGGACGACTTCGTGAACATGCTCCGGCACGTGCTCGCGGTGATGGGGATGACCTCCACCGTGGTCCGGCACGAGGACTACCAGCCGGGCGCGCTCGATGGCCACGACCTGGTGATCGTCGGCCCCGGCCCGGGTGACCCGCGCGACGGGGAGCACCCCAAGATCAAGGCGTTCCGCGCCGCGGTCGACGAGCTCCTCGCCGTCGGGCAGCCGTTCCTCGCGGTGTGCCTGGGTCACCAGACGCTGTGCGACCGGCTCGGCATCCCACTGACCTACAAGGACATCGTCTTCCAGGGAACCCAGTCGCGCGTCTCGCTCGACGGCCGCGAGGAGAACGTCGGTTTCTACAACACCTTCGTCGGCCGGGTGAACGGCGTCTCCCTGCCCGAGGGCGTGCGGGTGTCCGTGGACCCGGGCACCGGGGACGTGCACCTGGTCGAGGGTCCGCACTACCGCGGGATCCAGTTCCACGCCGAGTCGATCCTCACCGAGCACGGCTACGAGCTGATCCACGACCTCGTGCTCGAGCTCCTGACATG
>DATIBI010000292.1:0-4602 GCA_035457605.1 Nocardioidaceae bacterium | reverse complement strand
GACGAGCGCCATCGGCCCCGGCTTCATCACCCAGACCGCCTCCTTCACCGTCCAGCTCGGCGCCGCCTTCGCCTGCGCGATCGTGCTCTCGGTCGTCGTCGACATCGCGGTGCAGATGAACGTGTGGCGGGTGGTCGGCGTCTCCGGCCTGCGGGCGCACGAGCTCGGCAACCGGGTGCTTCCCGGCGTCGGCTACCTGCTCACCGCGCTCGTGGTCGCCGGGGGACTGGTGTTCAACATCGGCAACGTCGCCGGCAGCGGGCTGGGCACCGACGCCATGCTCGGCGTCGAGCCGAAGGTGGGCGGGGCGATCTCCGCCGCGCTGGCGATCGGGATCTTCCTCAGCAAGAAGGCCGGCCTCGCGCTCGACCGGATCGTGGTGCTGCTCGGCCTGGTGATGATCGTGGCCACCCTGGCGATCGCCATCACCTCCGGGCCTCCGGTCGGCGAGGCCCTGCGCAGCGTGGTGCTGCCGGACACGTTCGACTTCGTCGCGGTGACCACGATCATCGGCGGCACCGTCGGCGGCTACATCACCTACGCCGGGGCGCACCGGCTGCTGGACTCCGGGCGCACCGGCCCCGAGCACGTCAAGGAGATCACCCGCAGCTCGGTGGTCGGCATCCTGGTCACCGGCGTGATGCGGGCGCTGCTGTTCCTCGCGATCCTGGGTGTGGTCGCCGGCGGCGCCGCGCTGGCCACCGACGACCCGGCCGGCTCGGCGTTCCAGGCTGCGGCCGGGGACATCGGCCTGCGCGTGTTCGGCCTGATCCTCTGGGCGGCGGCGCTGACCTCCGTGATCGGCGCGGCGTACACCTCCGTGTCCTTCCTGACCTCCTCGCGCACCCCCGAGCGCACCCGCAACCTGATGACGGTGGCCTTCATCGCGGTCAGCACCCTGATCTTCGTGCTGATCGAGGAGACCCCGGTGGCGCTGCTCATCTTCGCGGGCACCTTCAACGGGCTGATCCTGCCGATCGGGTTCGGCGTCCTGCTGTGGGTCGCCTGGCGTCGGCGGGACCTGCTCGGCGGCTACCGCTACCCGGCCTGGCTCCTCGGGGTCGGCCTGCTGGCCTGGCTGCTCACCTTGTACCTCGGCTACAACGCCTTGCTCACCCTGGGGGACCTGTGACCCGTGACGTGAGCCGCGTCGACCTCAACAGCGACGTCGGTGAGTCCTTCGGCCGGTGGGAGCTCGGCGACGACACCGCCGTGCTCGGCCTGGTCACGAGTGCCAACGTCGCCTGCGGCTTCCACGCCGGCGACGCCAGCACCCTGCGTCGTACCTGTGAGATCGCCGTGCGAGAGGGGGTCGTCGTCGGCGCCCAGGTCGGCTACCGGGACCTGGCCGGGTTCGGCCGCCGGTTCATCGACATGGAGCCCGAGGAGCTGGTCGACGACGTGATCTACCAGATCGGCGCGCTCGAGGCGCTCGCGCGCGCCGCCGGCAGCCGGGTCCGCTACGTCAAGCCGCACGGCGCGCTCTACAACGCGGTGGTGCACCACGAGGACCAGGCCCGGGCCGTGGTCGAGGCGGTGCGCGCCTACGACGACACCCTGCCGCTGCTGGGCCTGCCCGGGTCGGTGTTGCTCGACGTCGCCGAGCGCGCGGGGCTCCGCACCGTCCGCGAGGCGTTCGCCGACCGGGCCTACACCCCCCAGGCCACGCTGGTCTCGCGTCGCGAGCCGGGCGCGGTGCTGCACGACCCCGTGGAGGTCGCCCGCCGCGTGGTGCAGATGGTCACCGACGGCACCGTGACCGCCGCCGACGGGTCGGTGGTGCGCATCCACGCTGAGTCGGTGTGCGTGCACGGCGACTCGCCCGGGGCGGTGGCGATGGCCGAGCGGGTCCGCGCTGAGCTCGTCGCGGCCGGGGTCGAGGTGGGAGCGTTCGTGTGAGTCAGCCCGTCGTGCACGCCTACGGTGACCGAGCCCTCCTGGTCGAGCTCGACGACACCGAGCAGGTCGTCGCCTACGTGGACGCGCTGTCCGCGGGCACGCCCGCCGGCGTGGCCGACGTGGTCCCAGCGGCCCGGACCGTGCTGGTCGTCGCCGAACCCCGTGCCGACCTCGACCAGCTGCGCTCGACGTTGCTCCGGCTCGAGCCCGGGACCGGCTCCGGGACCGTCGCGGAGGCCGACGTGGTCGAGCTGGGCGTGCGGTACGACGGTCCCGACCTGGCCGACGTCGCCCGGCTGACCGGGCTGTCCGAGCGGGAGGTCGTCGAGGCGCACACCGGGTCCACCTGGCGGGTCGCGTTCGGCGGTTTCGCGCCGGGCTTCGGCTACCTCGTCGGTGGGGACAGCCGCCTGCACGTGCCGCGGCGGGACACCGCCCGGACCGTCGTACCGGCCGGAGCCGTCGGGCTCGCCGGGGAGTACAGCGGCGTGTACCCGCGGGAGTCGCCCGGCGGCTGGCAGCTCATCGGCACCACCACGGCGGTGCTCTGGGACCTCGACCGTGAGCCGCCCGCGCTGCTGCGGCCCGGGGCGCAGGTCCGGTTCGTCGAGGAGGGCCGACGATGAGCGTCTCCCTGCGCGTGCACCGCACCGGGCCGCTGTGCCTGGTCGAGGACCTGGGGCGACGCGGCGCCTCGGGCATCGGGGTGGGCCGCTCCGGGGCGGCCGACCGGGCGTCGCTGTGCCAGGCGAACCGCGCCCTGGCCAACCCTGAGAACGCCGCCGCGCTCGAGGTGACCCTCGGCGGGCTGGAGGTCGAGGCGGTCGGCGGGCCCGTGTGGCTGTGCGTCACCGGCGCCCCGGTCCCGGTGCACGTCGACGGCCGCGACGTCGGCCCCTACACCGTGGTGGCCGCTCAGGCGGGTGCCCGGATCCGGCTCGGCACGCCGTCCGCCGGGCTGCGGTCCTACCTCGCCGTCCGGGGCGGGATCGACGTGCACCCGGTGCTCGGCTCGCGGAGCCATGACGTGATGTCGGGGCTGGGACCGCCGCCGGTCGCCGTCGGCGACGTGCTACCGGTGGGCACGGCGCCGAAGGGGTACCCGGACGTGGACAACCTGCCGCAGCCCGTGCTCGCCGAGGAGGTCGTGCTCGAGGTGGTCCGCGGCCCGCGTGACGGCTGGGTCCGCGACGTGGAGCTGCTCGTGAGCAGCGAGTGGACCGCCTCCGAGCGCAGCAACCGGGTCGGCATGCGCCTGGCCGGTGCGACGATCGGCCACGTGGACGCCGCCAAGCAGCTGCCCAGCGAGGGAGCCTGCCGGGGCGCGATCCAGGTCCCCCCGAGCGGCGAGCCGGTGCTGTTCCTCGCCGACCACCCCGTGACCGGCGGCTACCCGGTGGTGGCGGTCGTGCGCGACGCGCACGTCGACCGCGCGGCGCAGGTGCGTCCCGGCCAGCCGGTGCGGTTCCGATGGGCGGCCGCCCCGTGACCGGCGGCCCGCCCTCCAGGGGTACGACGGACGCGCCCGCCGACCTCACCCCGACGCAGGCCCGCGCGCTGTTCCGCGACGGGCTGGTCACCCCGACCGCGGGGTGGTCACGCGGCTGGACCCAGGCCAACCTGCTCGTGCTGCCGCGCGACCTGGCCTTCGACTTCCTGCTCTTCGCGCAGCGCAACCCCAAGCCGTGCCCGGTGCTCGACGTGCTCGACGCCGGGGAGGTGGCCGGGCCGCTGCTCGACGGCGACGTGCGCACCGACCTGCCCGCCTACCGGGTCTACGTCGACGGCGAGCTCGTCGAGGAGACCGCCGACGTCTCCGGCTGGTGGCGCGCGGACTTGGTCTCGTTCCTCATCGGCTGCAGCTTCACGTTCGAGGCCCCGCTGCTCGACGCCGGGGTGCCGGTGCGGCACGTCGAGCAGGGCGTGAACGTGCCGATGTACCGCACGACGCGACGCTGCCGGCCGGCCGGCGCGCTCGCCGGTCCGCTGGTGGTGTCGATGCGGCCGGTGCCGGCCGAGCAGGTGGCCGACGCGGTCCGGATCACCGCCCGCTACCCGGCGGTGCACGGCGCACCGGTGCACGTCGGGGACCCGCGGGCGCTCGGCATCGAGGACCTGGGCACCCCCGACTACGGAGATCCGGTGGAGGTCCGGCCGGGGGAGGTGCCGGTGTTCTGGGCGTGCGGGGTGACCCCGCAGGCCGCGGTGACCGAGTCCCGCCCGCCGCTGGCGATCGCGCACGCGCCCGGGCACATGCTCATCACCGACGCCCGCGACAGCAGCTACCAGCAGCCCTGACCGGCGGGGTGAGGTGCCCGCGCTCGCCGGTCGAGGTCAGTGGCGGCCCAGGGTGGCCCAGGGGTTGGCCGCCAAGGGGTGGCGCCGGGGTTGGCTCAGTGCCCGGGGCCCGGCTCGACCAGTTCGACGAGCACGCCGCCGGCGTCCTTGGGGTGGACGAAGTTGATCCGGCTGTTCGCGGTGCCCCGGCGCGGCTCGTCGTACAGCAGCCGCAGGCCGCGCTCGCGCAGCACCGCCGAGACCTTCTCCACGTCGGTGACCCGGTAGGCGAGCTGCTGCAGGCCGGGGCCGGAACGGTCGAGGAACTTCGCGATCGTGGACTGCTCGTTCAAGGGCGCGAGCAGCTGGATGGACGAGCCGGAGCCGCCCACGGCGACCATCGCCTCGCGAACCCCCTGCTCCTCG
>DATIBI010000291.1:0-10216 GCA_035457605.1 Nocardioidaceae bacterium | reverse complement strand
GCGGTCGCCTCGACCCCGCTGTTCCTCGGCGCGAACCCGGCACGGGTTCCGCGCGGCCCCCGCGAGGGGGAGCGGCTGCTCGGCGCCGAGGAGGAGCTGGCGCGGTCGTTCCTGACCGGTCTGCCCGGCGAGCTGCGGGAGCGGGCGGTGGTCTCCGACCAGGCGCCGAGCGACATCCTCACCGGCAACGCCGACCGCGCGGACCTCGCCGCCGCCCCGGCCGGGATCGCCTGGTCCGACCTCGACCCCGCGCGGCGCGGCGAGCTCGAGGGCCTGCTCGAGGTGTACCTGGGCCGGTTCCGGGTTCGCCCCGCCGTCGACCCGACGGAGCTGACGTTCGCCTGGGCTGGCTCGGCGGAGCCCGGCGAGGGGCACTACTACGCGCTGCGGGCCGGCAGCTTCCTGGTCGAGTACGACAACACGCAGAACGGCGCGAACCACGTGCACACCGTCGTCCGCGACGCGCGCCGGGACTGGGGCGACGACCTGCTGGTGCGGCACTACCGCGACGCCCACCGGTCGCTGTGAACCCGGTCTCCCCCTGAGCCGGGCCGACGTCGCACCGTTTCGCGCATCCAGGACAATGGGGACATGCGTTGGGACGACGAGGAGGCGGGCTGGCGGCGCCAGCTCGCCGTGGCCCTGGGGGCCGTGCTGGCAGTCGGACTGGTGATCGGCAGCCTGATCGGGCTGGTGGCGTTCACCGGAGCCAAGGTCGCCGGGGTCGGTGACCCCAGCGCGAGCGCGACCACGGAGCCCAGCCTCTACATCCCCGAGGAGGCGCTGGCCACGCGCAAGCCGTCTCCGTCGCCTACGCCGGAGGTCGAGCCCTCCGCTCCTGCGAGCACGCCGAAGCCGAAGCCGGCCCCGCGCGAGAAGAAGAGCCCGAAGCCGAAGCCCAAGCCGCAGATCAGCCTGGCCGCGAGCCCGTCGAGCGCGTCGACGTACTCCCGCATCTACCTGCGCGGCAGCTACCGCGGCGGCGCCGGCAAGACGCTGCTGGTGCAGCGGTTCGAGGGCGGCGGCTGGTCCGGCTTCCCGGTCACCGCCACCGTGCGCGGCGGCCGGTTCGACACCTGGGTGGAGAGCGGCCAGAAGGGCCCGAACCGGTTCCGGGTGCTCGACCGCTCGACCGGGCGGGCGTCCAACCCGGTCACCGTCGTCCTGCGCTGACCTGCGGCGACCCGGCGCCTCGGTGTGACCGGTGCCATGGCCCGCGCCGGGGGCGACGGGCCGGCCGGGCCGACCCGTCTAGGATTCGCGGCATGTCCGCGCGCACCCAGATCCTGCTGTTCAAGACCGTCGCCGTCGCCGAGGCGATCTCCTGGGCGGGGCTGCTGGTCGGCATGTACTTCAAGCACGTCGCCCGCACCACGGAGGCCGGGGTCCACCTGTTCGGCCCCATCCACGGGGGCATCTTCGTGGCCTACGTCCTGCTGACCCTGCTCGTGGCCCGCTCCCTGCGCTGGTCGGCCGGCGCCACCCTCGCCGGGCTGGCCTGCTCGGTGCCGCCGTTCGCGACGCTGCTGTTCGAGCGGTGGGCGGTGCGCACCGGCCGGCTCACGGTCCCCGCGGACACCACGCCTCAGCAGCCGGTCTCCGTCTGAGCCGATGGTCAAGGTCGCCCAGCTCGCCCTCGGCTGTGTCGTGCTGGGCGTGGGCGTGGCGTTCCTGCTCGAGGCGGCGCTGGGCTCGGACGGCTACTCGACCCTCGTCAACGGGCTGACTCTGGCGACCGGGAGGCCGTTCTGGGTGATGAACGCCGTCGTGGGCGTCGCCCTGATCGCGATGGCCTGGCTCCGCGGGACCCGCCCCGGTCTCGGCACCGTCGGCCAGCCGCTCGTGGTCGGCTTCACCGTCTCCGCGGCGCTGGCGGTGATCCCCACCGCCGGAACCCTGCCCACCCGGGTCGCCGAGCTGCTGCTCGCCTTCGTGCTGCTCGCGGTCGGCGTCGCGGTCTACCTCGCCAGCGACACCGGCGCCGGGCCCGCCGAGGCCGCCGCCGTCGCCTGGGACCCACCGGTGCCGTTCCGGTGGAGCTACAGCGTCGTGCAGGGCGGCGGCGCCCTGGTCGGCTGGCTGCTCGGCGCGGCGATCGGCCCGGGGACCCTGCTCGTCATCTTCCTGCTCGGGCCGGCCGTGGACCTGCTGCGCCGAGCGGTGCCCGCGCTCGAACGCGCCTGAGCCCCGGCGCCAGGTTGGGTGGCGGTTACTCCCCGCCGGAACAAACCCGCTCCGACCTGCGTTGACCCTTATGACGAGAGTTGAGTTGAAGCGACTCAAGTTGTTTGACAGACTCGTCGACGACGGAGCACGATCGCTCCGTCCCTGAACAGACCACAACCGCACTTTGAAGCAACATCGCCCCGCCGCGACGGCGGGGTCGACTCGTGGAGGTAGAACATGGCACGCGCGGTCGGAATCGACCTGGGTACGACGAACTCCGTCGTCTCCGTCCTGGAGGGTGGCGAGCCCACCGTCATCGCAAACGCCGAAGGCGCCCGCACCACGCCGTCCGTGGTCGCCTTCGCCAAGAGCGGCGAGGTGCTCGTCGGTGAGGTCGCCAAGCGGCAGGCCGTCACCAACGTCGACCGGACCATCCGCTCGGTCAAGCGCCACATGGGCACCGACTGGAAGACCAAGATCGACGACAAGGAGTTCACGCCGCAGCAGATCTCCGCGTTCGTCCTGCAGAAGCTCAAGCGCGACGCCGAGGCCTACCTCGGTGAGACCGTCACCGACGCGGTGATCACGGTCCCGGCATACTTCTCCGACGCGCAGCGCCAGGCCACCAAGGAGGCCGGCGAGATCGCGGGCCTCAACGTGTCCCGCATCGTCAACGAGCCGACCGCCGCCGCCCTGGCCTACGGCCTGGAGAAGGAGCACGACCAGACCATCCTGGTCTTCGACCTCGGTGGCGGAACCTTCGACGTGTCCCTGCTCGAGATCGGCGACGGCGTCGTCGAGGTGAAGGCGACCTCCGGCGACAACCACCTCGGTGGTGACGACTGGGACAACCGGATCGTCGAGTGGATGGTCAAGAAGTTCAAGGCCAGTAACAACGTCGACCTCGGTGCGGACAAGATCGCCCGCCAGCGTCTCCAGGAGGCGGCGGAGAAGGCCAAGATCGAGCTCTCCTCCTCCAGCGAGACCACGGTCCACCTGCCCTACATCACCCACTCGGAGTCCGGGCCGCTGCACTTCGAGGAGAAGCTGACTCGCTCGGAGTTCCAGAAGCTGACCTCCGACCTGCTCGACCGCACCAAGGCGCCGTTCAAGCAGGTGCTCAAGGACGCCGGTCAGGACATCGCCAAGATCGACCACGTCATCATGGTCGGCGGCTCCACCCGGATGCCGGCGGTCACCGAGCTGGTCAAGGAGCTTCTCGGCGGTAAGGAGCCCAACAAGGGCGTGAACCCTGACGAGGTCGTCGCGGTCGGCGCCGCGCTGCAGGCCGGCGTGCTCAAGGGCGAGGTCAAGGACGTGCTGCTCCTCGACGTCACCCCGCTGTCGCTCGGCATCGAGACCAAGGGCGGCGTGATGACCCGGCTGATCGAGCGCAACACCACCATCCCGACCAAGCGGTCGGAGGTGTTCACCACGGCTGACGACAACCAGCCCTCGGTGCAGATCCAGGTCTACCAGGGCGAGCGCCAGATGGCCGCGCAGAACCAGCCGCTGGGCAACTTCGAGCTCACCGGCCTGCCCCCGGCCCCCCGTGGCGTGCCGCAGATCGAGGTCACGTTCGACATCGACGCCAACGGCATCGTGCACGTGTCCGCGAAGGACCGCGGCACCGGTCACGAGCAGTCGATGACCATCACCGGCGGCTCGGCGCTGTCGAAGGAAGACATCGACAAGATGATCAAGGACGCCGAGCAGTACGCCGAGGAGGACCGTCAGCGCCGGGAGGCGGTGGAGACCCGCAACCAGGCGGAGACCCTCGTCTACACGACCGAGAAGTTCCTCACCGAGAACGGCGACAAGGTCCCGGCCGAGGTGAAGACCGAGGTCGAGGCCGACCTCGAGGCGCTGAAGAAGGTGCTCGAGGACGCCGAGGCGGACAAGGACGCGATCTCCGCGGCCGTGGCCAAGCTCGGCGAGTCCAGCCAGAAGATGGGCGCGGCGATGTACGCCGCCGGCGAGTCCGAGGCCGCTGCGGCGGGCGGCACGACCGGCACCGGTGACGCCGACGAGGACGTCGTCGACGCCGAGATCGTCGACGAGGACAACGAGGGCAACAAGTGACCTCTGCTGAGAACCAGCACGGGTACGACGCTCCCGCCGAGGCCGCGGAGCCGCAGGACACTGCGGCTCCCGGCCCGGAGGCCCCTGACGCCGAGGGGGCCCCGCAGGCCGAGACCGCCGGGCAGGACATGGCCGGGGACACCCCGACCGAGCTCGTCGCGGACCTGGCCAAGGCGCAGCAGGACGTGGCGACGCTGACCGCGGACCTGCAGCGGCTGCAGGCGGAGTACGTCAACTACAAGCGGCGGGTCGACCGCGACCGCGAGCTGGTGAAGGAGAACGCGAGCTTCGCGGTGCTCTCGTCGCTGCTGCCGGTCCTCGACGACATCGACCGTGCCCGCGAGCACGGCGAGGTCGAGGGGGGCTTCAAGGCCGTCGCCGACTCGCTGGAGCGGATCGTCGCCGGCATGGGGCTGGTCAAGTTCGGCCAGCCCGGGGACGAGTTCGACCCCAACCTGCACGAGGCGCTGATGCACGCCCACTCGCCGGACGTCACCACGACCACGTGCCAGAACATCGTGCACGCCGGCTACCGGATCGGGGACCGGGTCGTGCGACCGGCCCGCGTGACCGTGGTCGACCCCGAACCGGCCGGCGAGGACCAGTAACAACGAAGGGAGAGGAGGCGCGCGCATGACGAACGCTGACTGGGCAAACAAGGACTTCTACAAGGTCCTCGGGGTCGCCAAGGACGCCTCGGCGGCGGACATCAAGAAGGCCTACCGGCAGCTTGCGCGCGCCAACCACCCCGACTCCCACCCCGGCGACAAGGCCGCCGAGGAGCGCTTCAAGGCCATTGCCGAGGCCTACGACGTCATCGGCGACGCCGAGAAGCGCAAGCAGTACGACGAGATGCGCTCGATGTTCTCCGGCGCCGGCTTCGGCGGGGGGTTCGGAGGTACGACGGGCGGCGGTCAGCCGTTCGACCTCGGCGACTTCCTCGGCAGCCAGGGTGGCGGCGGTTTCGGCGACCTCTTCGGCGGCATGTTCGGCGGGGGCGGCCGTGCCCGGCAGTCCCAGCCGCGCCGCGGCGCCGACATCGAGACCGACGCCACGATCAGCTTCACCGACGCGATCGAGGGCGTGACGGTGTCGCTGCGCCTCTCCTCCGACGCCCCCTGCCGGGACTGCTCGGGGACCGGTGCCCGCTCCGGCACCGTGCCCCGGGTCTGCCCGGAGTGCGAGGGGGTCGGCATGCGGGCCGCCTCGGTCGGTGGCGCCTTCACCATGAACGAGACCTGCCCGGCCTGCCGAGGCCGGGGGCTGGTCGTCGACGACCCGTGCCCCACCTGCCACGGCTCCGGTCGCGGGCAGTCCGCGCGCACGATCCAGGCGCGGATCCCGGCGGGGGTCAAGGACGGGCAGCGGATCCGGCTCCGGGGCAAGGGCGCAAGCGGCGAGCGCGGCGGACCGCCCGGCGACCTCTACGTCAACGTCAAGGTGTCCCCGCACCGCCTGTTCGGCCGCAAGGGCGACAACCTCACCCTGACCGCGCCGATCTCCTTCGACGAGGCCGTGCTCGGCGCGGACATCAAGGTGCCCACCCTCACCGGGGCGCCGGTCACCGTGAAGATCCCGCCCGGCACACCCAACGGGCGCACGTTCCGGGTCCGCGGCCGCGGTGTGCCGCGCAAGGACGGCCACAAGGGCGACCTGCTCGTCACCGTTGAGGTGCACGTCCCGGCGCACCTCAACGACAAGGCGCGCAAGACGGTCGAGGCCTACCGCGATGCCACCGGCGGCGGTGACCTGCGCGCCAACCTGTTCACCGGCGGTGCCCGATGAGCACGACCCCGCGGATGCCCGGCGCGCCCAGCCCGGACGTGCCCGTCTACGTGATCAGCGTGGCCGCGGAGCTGACCGGGCTGCACCCGCAGACGCTCCGCGCCTATGACCGGCTCGGCCTGGTCACCCCTGGCCGCACCGGCGGCGGCGGACGCCGCTACTCCTGGCGCGACATCGAGATGCTCCGCGAGGTCGCCGAGCTCACCGCGGCCGGGATCGGCCTCGAAGGGGTCAAGAAGATCCTCCAGCTGGAGAACCAGGTCACCGCGCTGCGGAGGCGGGTCGCCGAGCTCGAGGAGGAGCTCTCCGCCGCCGAGTTCGCGCTCAAGCACAACCTCGAGAAGGCGCGGAACCAGAACCTGCCCGCGGTCCGCCCCGCGCCGCAGGCCATCACCGTGTGGCGCCGCGCCCGCCCGTAGAACGCTGTGGCGCCGCGCTCGCCCGAAGGACGGTGTGGCAGCTCACCCGCCGTAGAACGGTGTGGCATCGCGTGCCGCCCATACCCGGACACAATGGCCTGACTTGGCCATAGCGCCCTGCCTCCGGTCTTCCTAATCTGGGAGCACATTCACATCTCGGGCCCGCCGGACCGGAGGTTCCGAGATGCGACGTCGTGGACTGCTCGTGGCCGTGACCCTGTCGGCACTCCTGGCTCCCGCCGGGCTGGCCGTGGCCGGACCCGATGATCCCGGCCCCAGGGCGGCGCCGCTGTCGACCGGGCCCCGCACCGAACCCGGCCCCGCACTGCAGAGCGACCGGGACCGCGACCGGGTGGCCGACGACTTCGAGGAGCGGCTGCGCGGAGCCGACGCGTCCCGTGAGCTCGCGGTGATCGTCACCGGTCTCGGCGTGGTCGCCGCAGAGCGGGCCGTGGGCCGGTTCGACCTCACCCGCCGGCTCGGGCTCATCGACGGCTTCGCCGCCACCATGACCGCCGGCCAGGCGAGGGCCCTGGCCCGGACACCCGGCGTGCGTCGCGTCGAGGCCGACGGCCGGGTCCGGGCTCTGGACGACGCGACGGACCTCGACTTCGGCGCCGCGCAGGCGCGAGCCGACACCCCTGGCCTCGACGGCAGCGGTGTGGGCATCTGTGTCATCGACACGGGGATCGACCCGGCGCACGAGCAGTTCGCCGGGCGTCCGGTCACCTTCACCGACCTCGTCAACGGGCGCACCGCCCCCTACGACGACCACGGCCACGGCACGCACGTCGCCGCCATCGCGGCCGGTGACGGCACCGGCGGCGCCGAGGCGGCCACCTTCAACGGGGTGGCGCCGGCCGCCGAGCTCTACGTCGCCAAAGTGCTCGACTCGCGTGGTTTCGGAGCGGACAGCGACGTCGCCGCTGCGGTCGAGTGGTGTCACCAGCAGCCCGGGGTGGACGTGATCTCGATGTCCCTCGGCAGCGACGGCGGCGACGGGACCGACGCGGTGAGCCTGGCGGTCGACCGAGCGGCCGGTGAGGGCGACGTGGTCGTGGTGGCGGCCGGCAACAGCGGCGACGAGCCCGGCACGATCTCCTCGCCCGGGGTGGCCAAGGGCGCCCTGACCGTCGCCGCGGTCTCCGACCACTCCGCGCCGCCCGGCACCGACCGGCGCGACAACGGCATCTGGCTGGCGGCGTTCTCCAGCCGCGGCCCCACGGTCGACGGCCGGACCAAGCCCGACGTCGCCGCGCCCGGGGTGACGGTGCGGGCGGCCAGGGCGGGCACGACCGCCGGCTACGTCACCTACAGCGGTACGTCGATGGCGACCCCGTACGTGGCCGGAGCCGTGGCCCTGGCACGCGAGGCGGCGCCCTCGGCCTCCCCGGCGACGATCAGGTCCGCGCTCATGTCCACAGCGGTGGACGTCGGCGCTGCCGGCAGCGACAACGAGTGGGGCGCCGGCCTCGTCGACGTACGCGCCCTCGTGGACGCGGTACGCGGCCTCAGCCTGGTCCGGCGCACCGCGTTCCCCGCGCGGCAGCACCTCCACGGCACCGTCCCGACCAACGGCTACGTCGACATCCCGGTCGACATCGGCAGCGGCGACCTCGGCGTGCCGATCGCGGTCACGATGACCGCGGGCGGGGAGGCGATCTGCTACTACTCCTGCCTGATCGTCGAGTGGTCACCTGACCTCGACCTGCGGCTGACCGACCCGTCGGGGACCGTGGTCGCCCGCAGCGAGTGCGCGCTCAGCGGGGTCTCCTGCGGCATCGGCCGCCAGGAGACGATCGGGTTCCGGCCGACCGTCACCGGTCGCCACACCCTGCGGGTCTACGCCTTCACCGGAAGCCCGAACAACGGCGAGGGCGGGTCGTTCGAGGTGGACCTGCTGCGCGGTCCGCTCGAGGGCGCCGTCGTGGAGCCGCCGCCGGCGCCGAACCTCAGCCCCGTGGCGGACGCCGGGCCGGACCAGACCGTGCGGGCGAAGGGCAAGACCAGGCGGGCGTCGGTCACGCTGGACGCATCCGGCTCCACCGACCCCGACGGGACGATCGTGCGCCACGAGTGGCGCCGGGGGACGGAGGTCGTGGGTACGACGGCCCGGGTGACCCTGAGCCTGCCGGTCGGGACCTACACCTACACGGTGCAGGTCACCGACGATGACGGGGCCGTCGACGACGACTCGGTGACGGTGGTGGTCCGCTGAATCTCCCAAAGTTGAGTGGAACAGACTCAACTCTCTGCGCGTTGGTGTAGACAGTGACCGAGGTGGCACCCCCGTAGCCACCGGAGCGCACCACGGAATCCGTTCACCGCAGAACAGGGGAGACAGAGCACGACCATGGACGCATCGAAGTTCACCACGCGCAGTCAGGAGGCCATCAGCACGGCGATCCAGAGCTCCGCGTCCGCGGGGCACGCCCAGGTCGAGGCGGTGCACCTCCTCGCCGCGCTGCTCGGACAGCCGGAAGGGATCACCCGGCCGATGCTGGAGGCGGTCGGTGTGCAGCCCTCGGTGGTCGCTGCGGCCGTCGAGGCCGAGCTGAAGAAGCTTCCCGCAGCCTCCGGTACGACGGTCGGCGCACCGTCGTACTCCCGTGCCGCGCTGCAGATCCTGAGCATGGCCTCCGACATCGCCGCGGAGATGAAGGACGACTACGTCTCCACCGAACACATGCTGATCGCGGCGGCGACCGTCGACTCGCCGGTCAGGCGGATCCTCGGCGACGCCGGCGCCACCGCCGAGGCGCTGCGCGGCGCCCTCACCAGCGTGCGCGGCAACCGCCGGGTCACCAACCAGGACCCGGAGGCCACCTACCAGGCGCTCGAGAAGTACGCCGTCGACCTGACCGCCTCGGCCCAGGAGGGCAAGCTCGACCCGGTCATCGGCCGCGACGCGGAGATCCGCCGGGTGGTGCAGGTGCTGTCCCGGCGCACCAAGAACAACCCGGTGCTCATCGGTGAGCCCGGCGTCGGCAAGACCGCGGTCGTCGAGGGGCTCGCCCAGCGCGTCGTCGACGGGGACGTGCCGGACTCCCTCAAGGGCCGACGGGTCCTCGCCCTCGACCTCGGCGGCATGGTCGCCGGCGCGAAGTACCGCGGCGAGTTCGAGGAGCGGCTCAAGGCCGTGCTCGACGAGATCAAGCAGTCCGAGGGCCAGATCATCACCTTCATCGACGAGCTGCACACCGTCGTGGGTGCGGGCGCGGGCGGCGACTCGGCCATGGACGCCGGCAACATGCTCAAGCCGATGCTGGCCCGGGGCGAGCTGCGGATGATCGGCGCGACCACCCTCGACGAGTACCGCGAGCGCATCGAGAAGGACCCCGCCCTCGAGCGGCGGTTCCAGCAGGTCTTCGTGGGTGAGCCGTCGGTGGAGGACACCGTCGCGATCCTGCGCGGCCTGCAGGAGAAGTACGAAGCGCACCACGGGGTCAAGATCACCGACCAGGCCCTCGTGGCCGCGGCGATGCTCTCGGACCGGTACATCACCGGCCGCCAGCTCCCCGACAAGGCGATCGACCTGGTCGACGAGGCCGCGTCGCGGCTGCGCATGGAGAAGGAGTCGGTGCCGGTCGAGATCGACGAGATCCAGCGCCGGATCAACCAGCTGAAGATGGAGGAGCACTCGCTCTCCAAGGAGAAGGACGACGTCTCGAAGTCGCGGCTGGCCGACATCAAGCGCGAGCTGGCAGACCTCGAGGAGCAGGCCAACGGCATGCGCGCAGAGTGGCAGCGCGAGAAGCTGTCAG
>DATIBI010000290.1:0-6179 GCA_035457605.1 Nocardioidaceae bacterium | reverse complement strand
CGATCAGCGACGTGATCCGGGAGTGGAAGGACGAGGGCTGCCCGGGCGCGGCCGACCGCAGCCCGCGGGACGAGCTGCTCTACCGGCTCGCGGTGTCGGGCGCCGTCTACGTCCCGAAGTTCTACGACGTCGACTACCTGCCCGACGGGCGGATCAAGCGGGTCGCGCCGAACACCTCGGGCGTGCCGTGGCGGGTGCACAAGCACACGCTGATGGACCTCGACGCCTGGCCCTACCCGAAGAACCCGCTGGTGCCGCTCGCGGAGACGGTGCACGAGCGGTTCTCGGTGGAGATCTTCCGTGGCTGCACCCGTGGCTGCCGGTTCTGCCAGGCCGGGATGATCACCCGGCCGGTCCGCGAGCGGTCGATCGAGACGATCGGCGACATGGTCGAGAACGGGATCCGCAAGTCCGGCTTCGAGGAGGTCGGCCTGCTGTCGCTGTCCAGCGCGGACCACACCGAGATCGGCGACGTCGCCAAGGGTCTCGCCGACCGTTACGAGGGGTCCAACGTCTCGCTGTCGCTGCCCTCGACCCGGGTGGACGCGTTCAACATCACCCTGGCCAACGAGTTCTCCCGCAACGGACGGCGCTCCGGGCTGACCTTCGCCCCCGAGGGCGGGTCGGAGCGGATGCGCAAAGTGATCAACAAGATGGTCACCGAGGAGGACCTGATCCGGACCGTGGCGACCGCCTACTCCCACGGCTGGCGCCAGGTGAAGCTGTACTTCATGTGCGGCCTGCCGACCGAGACCGACGAGGACGTCCTCGAGATCGCGAGCCTGGCCAAGAAGGTGATCGCCAAGGGCCGCGAGGTCTCCGGCCGCAACGACATCCGCTGCACCGTCTCCATCGGCGGGTTCGTGCCCAAGCCGCACACCCCGTTCCAGTGGGCGGCGCAGCTCGACCACGAGACCACCGACGCGCGGCTGCAGAAGCTGCGTGACGACGTGCGCTCGGACAAGCGGTTCGGTCGGGCGATCGGCTTCCGCTACCACGACGGCCGCCCCGGCATCATCGAGGGACTGCTCTCCCGCGGCGACCGCCGGGTGGGCGGGATCATCGAGCAGGTGTGGCGCGACGGCGGCCGCTTCGACGGCTGGAGCGAGCACTTCTCCTTCGACCGGTGGGTCGAGGCCTCAGAGAAGGCGCTCGCAGACAGCCCGGTCGACCTGGACTGGTACACCACCCGCGAGCGCGAGTACTCCGAGGTGCTGCCCTGGGACCACCTCGACTCCGGGCTGGACCGGGACTGGCTGTGGGAGGACTGGCAGGACGCCATCGACCCCGACTCCGAGGTCGAGGTGGAGGACTGCCGGTGGACCCCGTGCTACGACTGCGGCGTCTGCCCGCAGATGGACACCGAGATCCAGATCGGCCCCACCGGCAAGAAGCTGCTGCCGCTCTCGGTCGTCTGATCTCCCGACGTCCCCGCTTCGCCCTAGGCCGTGGCCGGCGCCGCTTCGAGCGGTCGGCGCCGGGCTACGGCCGTGCCGGGTTGCCGCGGGTCGGGAGCTGGTCCTCGATGTACGACGGGCGGGAGACCATCAGCCCGACGACGAGCTGGGGCACCACCAGCGCCAGCAGCACGGACAGCGGCAGGGTCCAGCCGCCGGTGCGGTCGTAGAGCACGCCCATCCCGAACGGGCCGATCGCCGCGACGAGGTAGCCCACCGACTGGGTGAACCCGGACAGGGCAGCGGTCCCCGGGCTGGTGCGCGCCCGGAGACCGATCAGGGTGAGCACGAGCGGGAAGACGCTGGCCGCCGTACCCACCAGCACCGCCCACACCCAGGCACCGGCGACCGGGGCGAAGATCAGCCCGAGGTAGCCGATCGGGTAGCAGGCGACCAGCCCGACGATCAGCCACCGCTGGTTGCGCAGCCGGGCCGCCGTGCTCGGCACCCAGAACGACAGCGGGATGCTCACCCCGGTGATCACGCCCAGCAGCAGCCCCGAGGTCGCGGGGGAGAAGCCCGCGTCACGGTAGACCTGCGCGAACCAGCCGAAGACGGAGTACGCCTGCAGCGACTGCAGCCCGAAGAAGGTGGCCATCGCCCAGCCGAGCCGGGTCCGGGCGACGTCGCCGAGCCGGACGGTGTGCGGCGCCTCCTCGGGAGCCTTGTCGTGGCGCACCAGCGCAAGCCACGGCAGCGCCGCCACCAGCGCGGTCAGGGCCCACGCGGCCAGACCCCACCGCCACGAGCCGAGCTGCTCGGACAGCGGCACGGTGGCCACCGAGGCCAGCGTCAGCCCGATCGCGAGCGAGGTGGAGTAGATCGAGGTCAGCAGCCCGACCCGGTGCGGGAAGTGCAGCTTGACCAGGGAGGGCAGGAGCACGTTCGCGGTCGCCATCCCGCCCAGTGCGAGCAGCGACAGCGCGAGGAACAGGGCGACGTCGTCGGTCCGAGCACGGGCGGCCAGCCCCACGACCACGCAGCCGAGCGCGAGCAGGGTGACTCGGTGCACCCCCACGACCCGGGCCAGGGTCGGAGCCAACGCCCCGAACCCGGCGAAGGCCACCACGGGCAGCGTGGTCAGCACCCCGGCGGTGCTCGCGGACATCCCGAGCTCGGCGGTGAGCTCGCCGAGCACCGGACCCACGCTGACCGCCGCCGGGCGGAGGTTGAAGGCCAGCACCACGATCCCGACGACGACGAGGATCCTCTCGGCGCGGGTGTCCACGTGCGGGTCGGGCTTGATCACCGGCTCATGGTGCACGCGCGAAGGTTGTAACGACAAACTTTACGAGGCTGTCGGCGGCCGATGTCAGGATGATCACGTGCGGTCGTTCGACGTCGAGCAGAGGCGGGCCCGGCTCGCCCGGCGCCACCACCTGTCCCCGGCCTTCGCCGCCACGAGCGTGGAGCAGGCGGCGCGGGACCTGGTCTGCCTGCACGCCACCGACCCGGCCACGGTCTACCTCTCGCTGTGGGCGCGGGTGCCCGGCTTCACCGTCGACGACCTCGACCGCGCGCTGTACCGCGACCGCACCCTGGTCAAGCACCTGGCCATGCGCCGGACCCTGTTCGCGTTCCCGCGCGAGTCGCTGCCGATGGCGCAGGCGGCGGTCAGCGACCGGGTCGCCGACTCGGAGAGCCGCCGGCTCGTCCGCGAGGTCGAGAAGGCCGACCTGTTCGGCGACGGCGCCGCCTGGCTCGCCAAGGCCCAGGACGCGGTGCTCGCGGCCCTGGCCGACGGTCGCGAGGCCACGTCCACCGAGCTGCGCGAGGAGATCCCCCTGCTCGCGGGCTCCTTCACCTACGGCGTCGGCCGGTCCTGGGGCGGCCAGGTGCCTGTCGGCCCGCGGGTGCTGACCACGCTGTCCGCCGCCGGGCGGATCGTCCGGGCCTCCAACAACGGCGGCTGGAAGACCTCACGTCCGTCCTGGGCGAGGACCGAGTGCTGGCTCGGCGCGCCGATCGCGGAGCTCGACGAGGCGACCGGCACCCGCGAGCTGGTCCGGGCCTGGCTCCGCGCGTTCGGGCCCGGCACGGTCGAGGACATCAAGTGGTGGCTCGGGGGCACCCTCAGCGCCACCCGTCGGGCGCTCGCGGCTCTGGACGCGGTCGAGGTGGATCTGGACGGTACGCCGGGCGTGGTGCTGCCCGACGACCTCGAGCCGGTCGACCCGGTCGAGCCGTGGGCCGCGCTGCTGCCGGCCCTGGACCCCACCACGATGGGCTGGGCAGCCCGCGACTGGTACCTCGGTGGGCACCGCGCCGAGGTGTTCGACGGCAACGGCAACGGCGGCAACACGGCCTGGTGGGACGGCCGGATCGTCGGCGGCTGGCACCAGGAGGACGGCGGAGAGGTCGTGGTCCACCTGCTGGAGAGGGTGGACCCTGCCGTCCGGCGGGCCCTCGACGCCGAGGCCGGCCGCCTCACCGAGTGGCTGGCCGGGTCCCGGGTGGCCCAACGGTTCCCGTCGCCGCTGACCCGGCGGATGGCGCCGCGAAGCAGGTGAGGACCGGGACTTAAGGTGGGGCCGTGCGTGAACAGCCCGAGCAGCAGGCCCCACCCGTCCAGCGACTGCGGATCCGCTACGCCAAGCGCGGACGGCTGAGGTTCACCAGTCACCGGGACTTCTCCCGGGCGTTCGAGCGTGCGGTGTTCCGGGCCCGGATCCCGATGGCCTACTCCTCGGGGTTCAACCCGCACCCGCGGATCTCCTACGCGGGCGCCGCGCCGACTGGTTCCGCCAGCGAGGCGGAGTACCTCGAGATCGCGCTCGCCCAGGAGTCGGATCCCGCGCAGGTGGCCGAGGCCCTCGACGGGGCGCTCCCGGAGGGGCTCGACGTGCTCGAGGTCGTGGTCAGCGGCGGCGGGTCCCTGGCCGACCGTCTCGAGGCCAGCCGGTGGCAGATCCTGCTCGGCGGCGTTGACGAGGAGCAGGCGCGGGCCGCGGTCGAGGCGTTCCTCGACCGCGACGAGGTCACCGTCGAGCGGATGACCAAGAAGGGCCTGCGCTCGTTCAACTGTCGCGAGGCCGTCCTCGCGCTCTCCGTCGGCACGGACGGTGAGCAGACCGCGCTCGACGTGGTGATCCGGCAAGGCAGCCCGAGCGTGCGCCCCGACGACGTGTTGGAGGGGCTGAAGTCCGCCGGCGGGCTGACCTTCTCCGGCGCGCCCCTGCACCGCCGGCTCGCCCAGGGCCCGTGGGACGACGCGGCTGGTGCGCTCGGCGACCCGCTCGACGCTGACCGCCGCTGACCCCCGGCCCTCGGCGGCGTCCGGGGTGGCTTCGGGGTGGGTGTTTTCCCAAGGTATGTCGTGAAACCTCCACTTCCCGTGCGTCATTCGTCGTGGGGAGTGGAGGTTCATCGAGGGAAGTGCTCGAGTACGACGTCGCGCGACCGGCTCGCGGTCGGATTGCCCGACGCGACTGCTGTGGTGAGTGGCCGGATGCGACCCCTCGCGTGACCAGGCGCCGCGCGTGTCGCGTCTGTCACAGCGCGGGTCGGGATTGCGGGGCAAGTGTGCGATACTCGACGTG
The DNA here is from genome assembly GCA_035457605.1 of Nocardioidaceae bacterium. Lineage (GTDB taxonomy): Bacteria > Actinomycetota > Actinomycetes > Propionibacteriales > Nocardioidaceae > Nocardioides_C. Next base: position 1,183 of record DATIBI010000290.1, on the reverse strand, counting down.
GTCTTGCGAGACGGGAAGCCGTGGCGTGAGACCCGACGACGTCCTCGCCGGTGTCCATGAGATCGCTGGCCTTCGGGGATCGACGAGCTCGGTAGCACGAGCCTCGAAACCGGGGTGCCTCGACATGGGGCCGGCACGACGGGCGGCCCGTCGGCGCCCGACCGCGACGCAGTCCGGCCACTGGTGACAGCGGTGGCTCTATCCAGACTGTCGACCGCGGATGCGCCGCACGAGCCTCCCAGCGACGAGAGCTTTCGGTGGATGTCGTTGCTGCTCCGGTTGCGACTTGATTGTGCCCCGCGCGTGGCGCTGGGCCGCCCCGGTCCTCCGGAGCCCCGACCGCAGGCTTGCGTCGGACGGTTTGCCGCCCGACGACTGACACGCCCCCGGCCGAGGGCACACGTCCGAGGAGGACGCCTCGCGGGGCGATAGGAGAGCACATGCTCGACGCTGACAACTCCAGCGTGGAAACCGACACCGCGGCAGAGACGCCGACGGAGACCAGCCCGGACGGCACCGGTTCGGCCCCGATCTCGGCAGAGTCGCCGGCCCCGACCCCGGCCGAGACCGCCGCGGAGGCCGGCGCGGAGACGATCGAGACCTCCACCGAGGGCCCGGCCGACCAGGCGAGCGAGACCGACCAGGCTCCGGCCAAGAAGACCGCGGCGAAGAAGACGGCCGCGAAGAAGACCGCCAAGAAGGCCACCACGAAGAAGGTCGCGGCGAAGAAGACCACCACGAAGAAGGTCGCTGCGACCGAGGCGGAAACCGGCGAGGCGCCAGCGTCGGAGACCGTCTCCGCTGAGACTCCCACCGAGGTTCTCGCCACCGGTGAGGCCACGGACACCACCGAGACGGCCGAGCAGCCGGCGCCGGCGAAGAAGGCCGCGGCGAAGCGCACCACGAAGAAGACCGCTGCCAAGAAGACGGCGAAGAAGGCGGTCGCCGAGCCGCTCGTGGCCGGCGAGCCCGAGCAGACCCCCGAGCAGACACCCGAGACGACCACCGGGCAGACCCCTGCGGAGGCACCCGCCGCCGAAGTGGTCGCCGGCGAGGAGCCGGACGAGGGTACGGAGGCCGACTCGGCCACCCCGCCGCCGGCGACCATGCTGCTGTTCCAGCCGCCGGAGCCGGTCAAGACCCCCCGGAAGAGGGCCGCGAAGCGCAAGGAGGAGGTCGAGCC
>DATIBI010000289.1:0-8255 GCA_035457605.1 Nocardioidaceae bacterium | reverse complement strand
TCGTCGTCGAAGCGGAAGCGCTCGATCGCGTCGAGCGCGCGTCCGACACCGGCCACCACGCCGTACCGGCGGCCCTCGGGTAGCCGGCGTGGGAACAGCTCGAACACCGAGCGCCGGTCCGCCGTGCCGCCGCTGAGCGCGGCCTGCACCATGGTCAGCTCGTAGTGGTCGGTCAGCAGCGCGGTCGACGCGTTCGTCACGACCGACAGCCTAGGATGACGGATGTGTCTGCACCCATGCCCGTCGAGATCGAGCAGCCAGAGGTCGATGACGAGACGCTGATGGCGCGGCCCTGGGTGACGATCGTGTGGAACGACCCGGTGAACCTGATGTCGTACGTCACCTACGTGTTCCAGACCTACTTCGGCTACGCGAGGAAGAAGGCCGAGAAGCTGATGCTCGAAGTGCACCACGACGGCAGGTCGGTGGTGTCGACCGGCTCGCGTGAGGAGATGGAGCGGGACGTGCAGGCGATGCACGAGTACGGCCTGTGGGCCACGATGCAGAAGGCGGACGCCTGAGCTCATGACCGAGGGATTCGTACGCCTTCCCGGCGCGGGTGGCGGTGTCGTCGCCACGTTCTCCGGTTTCGAGGCCGACCTGCTGCGCTCGCTGGCGTCCCAGCTCGTGGAGCTGCTCCGCAACGAGGTCGCTGCGCCCACGTCGGGCGGCGACCCGCTCGAGGAGCTGCTCGACTTCACCGGCCCCACGACCGCGCCGGAGGACCCGGTGCTGGCCCGGCTGTTCCCGACCGCCTACCCGGAGGACGAGGAGGCGGCGGGGGAGTTCCGCCGGTTCACCGAGGGCTCGCTGCGCGACGGCAAGGCCCGGGCGGCCTCCTCGATCATCGACACCCTGGAGGAGGCCGGCCTCCCGCCGGAGCTCACCGAGGACGGTCTGTGGATCGACGTCGAGCTCGACGTGCCCACAGCGCAGGCGTGGATGCGCTCGTTCACCGACATCCGGCTGGCGCTGGCCACCCGGCTCGGCGTCGAGGAGGGCGACGAGGACTACTGGCGCTCGCTCCCCGACGACGACCCGCGCACGCACGTGCACGACATCTACGAGTGGGTGGGCTACCTCCAGGAGACGCTGGTGGAGGCGGTCTCCGGGGGCCGCTGACCCGACGGTCCGCCACACACCCGGTCTCACCATGCGGACGCGGCTCCGGTGGCGCGGGCCGCCCCCGGGCCGCCCCATACCCTCGTGGGTGTGCTGAAGATCGACCAGGCGATCTACGACGCGATCGTCGCCCACGCGAAGAAGGACCACCCCGACGAGGCCTGCGGCGTCGTCGCCGGGCCGGAGGGCTCCGACCGTCCGGAGCGGTTCGTGCCGATGGTCAACGCGGCCGGGTCGCCCACCTTCTACGAGTTCGACCCCGGCGACCTGCTCGCGCTCTACAAGGAGATGGACGCGCGGGACGAGGAGCCGGTGGTGATCTACCACTCGCACACCGCGACCGAGGCCTACCCCTCACGCACCGACATCGGCCTCGCGTCCGAGCCGAACGCGCACTACGTGTTGGTGAGCACACGCGAGCACGGGAATAGTGAGGGGCCCGTGGACTTTAGGTCCTACAGGATCATCGACGGAGAGGTGACCGAGGAAGAGATCTCGGTCACGAACGACACGAGGAGTCAAGCCTGATGGCAATCGAGGTACGCATCCCCACCATCCTGCGCACCTACACCGACGGCGAGAAGGCGGTCACCGGTCAGGGCAGCACGCTCGCGGAGGTGATCGAGGACCTCGAGGCCAACCACCCCGGCATCCGGGAGCGGCTGATCGAGGGCGAGGACCTGCGCCGGTTCGTCAACGTCTACGTCAACGACGAGGACGTCCGCTTCACCGGCGGGCTGGACACCTCGGTCAGCGACGGGGACCAGGTCGTCGTGCTGCCCGCGGTCGCCGGCGGCGCCGGCACCACACGCTGACGGCGGCTGTCACCCCGATGCGCTTCGACTCGCTCATCGACTCGGTCGGCGGCACCCCGCTGGTCGGGCTGCCCCGGCTCTCGCCGTCCCCGGACGTGCGACTCTGGGCCAAGCTCGAGGACCAGAACCCGACCGGCTCGATCAAGGACCGGGCGGCGCTGCGGATGCTCGAGCAGGGCGAGAAGGACGGCCTGCTCCGGCCGGGCTGCACGATCCTCGAGCCCACCTCCGGCAACACCGGGATCTCGCTGGCCATGGTCGCGAAGCTGCGCGGCTACCGACTGGTGTGCGTGATGCCGGAGAACACCTCCGAGGAGCGCCGCCAGCTGCTGCGGATGTGGGGCGCCGAGATCGTCTCCTCGCCCGCGGCAGGCGGCTCCAACGAGGCGGTCCGGGTCGCCAAGCGGCTCGCCGAGGAGCACCCGGACTGGGTGATGCTCTACCAGTACGGCAACCCCGCGAACGCGCTCGCGCACTACGAGGGCACCGGGCCGGAGATCCTCGCCGACCTGCCCACGGTCACCCACTTCGTGGCCGGGCTGGGCACCACCGGCACGCTGATGGGCACCGGCCGGTTCTTCCGCGAGAACAAGCCCGACGTCAAGATCGTCGCCGCCGAGCCCCGCTACGGCGAGCTGGTCTACGGCCTGCGCAACCTCGACGAGGGGTTCGTGCCCGAGCTGTACGACGAGACGCTGATCGACTCGCGGTTCTCGGTCGGTCCCCGGGACGCGGTACGCCGGACCCGGGAGCTGCTCGAGCTCGAGGGCATCTTCGCCGGCATCTCCACCGGCGCGATCCTGCACGCGGCGCTCGGCCAGGCCGCGAAGTCGGTGAAGGCCGGCGAGCGCGCGGACATCGCCTTCGTGGTCTGCGACGGCGGCTGGAAGTACCTCTCCACCGGGGCCTACGAGGGTACGATCGACGACGCCGAGGAGCGGCTCGACGGTCAGCTCTGGGCCTGACGACGACACGCCAGGAGCCGCATGTTCTACCGAGTCCTGAAGGTGGTCCTGGCCGCGTTCTTCCGCGTCGTCTGGCGTCCCACCGTCGTCGGCGTCGAGAACATCCCGCGCACCGGCCCGCTGATCCTGGCCAGCAACCACCTGTCCTTCGTGGACAGCATGGTCATCCCGATGGTGGTGCCGCGTCGGGTCGCGTTCCTGGCCAAGAGCGACTACTTCACCGGCACCGGGGTCAAGGGTGCGCTGAGCCGTTGGTGGTTCAGCGGCCTCGGGATGATCGCCGTGGACCGCGACGACCACCGGGCCGCCCAGGCCTCCCTGGACCTGGCCCTGGAGGTGCTCGAGCGAGGTGAGGCCTTCGGGATCTACCCCGAGGGGACCCGTTCGCGCGACGGTCGGCTGTACCGCGGCCGGACCGGGGTGGCCTGGCTGGCGCTGCAGGCCGGCGCGCCCGTCGTACCCGTCGCCCTGACCGGGACCGAGAAGCTCCAGCCGGTCGGTTCCCGCCTGCCCCGCCTGGCCAAGGTGCGCGTGGAGTTCGGCCGCCCGATCGACTTCACCGGCCGTCTCGACGGTGTCTCACCGGGCCGGGCCCGGCGCGAGGCCACCGACGAGATCATGACCGCGATCCACGCGATGTCCGGTCAGGAGCTCGCCAACGCCTACAACGAGCGGCACCAGGTCGCCGACTGACTCACGCGTGGTGGGGCCGTGCCTCGGTGCACGGGATGAACACCTCGGTGCGTGGTTCGGGGACTTCCGGGCCGTCGAGGTAGCACTCCCACGGCTCGCCGGTCACCACGTAGCCGTTGTCGGTCAGCCACGCCATCGCCGCCTCGTACGCCGCAGCGAGCCCGGCGTAGTCGCCGACGTGCAGGGTCCGGGCGGCGCGGCCACCGGGCAGGGTCTCCGGCTCCACCCGTCCCGCAGGGGTGACCGGCCGGGAGACCGGGAACCCGGCCGTGAGGTCCCAGCCGCCGTCGTCGGTGGGGCGGTACCGGCCGAACGGCGCGCCCACGGGATGGCCTCCCTCGCGCTCGACGGCTCCGATCACCTCGCCGAAGGCCGGGCCGAGGAAGTCCGCGATCCCCTCGTGGGTGACGTGGCCGCGGACCACCGCGGCAGGCTGCTCCTGGAGGTCGACGAGCTGCACGGTGTAGGTCATGCCCCGACCTTGCCGTGTCCGCCGCGACGGCGGCGAGGGGCGAAGGTCCCGCGGCCGAGGGCAGGGCGCCGACCGCGCGTGACGACCGTCGCAGCGTGACGTCGGTCGCGTGAGCGGCGGGGCACCCCCTGTGTGCCCTTAATCTGGATACGTGGCAGACGCACCTATCGGCATCTTCGACTCGGGCTTCGGTGGACTCACCGTGGCCCGTGCGGTGATCGACCAGCTGCCGCACGAGCCGGTGCTGTACCTCGGTGACACCGCCCGGCAGCCCTACGGGCCCAAGCCGATCGGCGAGGTGCGCGAGTACGCGCTGGAGTGCCTGGACCATCTGGTCGACCAGGGCGTGAAGGTGCTCGTCATCGCGTGCAACTCCGCCTCCGCCGCGGTCCTGCGCGACGCCCGCGAGCGGTACCCGGTCCCGGTCGTCGAGGTGATCTTCCCCGCGACGCGCCGGGCGGTCGCCGCCAGCCGCACGGGCCGGATCGGGGTCATCTGCACCCGGGCCACCGCCGAGTCGATGGCCTACGACGACGCGTTCGCCGCGGCGCCGCACGTCAGCCTGCACACCCGGGCCTGCCCGCGGTTCGTGGAGTTCGTGGAGGCCGGCGTCACCAGCGGGGACGAGCTGCTCGAGGTGGCGCACGAGTACCTCGACCCGCTGATCTCGCACGGCGTCGACACCCTCGTCCTCGGCTGCACCCACTACCCGTTGCTCACCGGCGTGGTGTCCTACGTGATGGGGGACCAGGTCACGCTGGTCTCCAGCGCCGAGGAGACCGCCAAGGACGTCTACAAGCTGCTGGTCCGGCACGGCCTGGAGCGCGACCCCGCCCTCGGCGAGCCCGAGCACCGCTTCCTCACCACCGGGGTGCCCGACGAGTTCGAGTCCATCGGCCGCCGCTTCCTGGGCCCGGAGCTGCAGAAGGTCAGCCAGTTCGCGTGGGTGCGGGCATGAAGCTCACCGTGATCGGCTGCTCCGGCTCCTACCCGGGCCCGGACTCGCCGGCGAGCTGCTACCTGGTCGAGGCCGACGACGCGGAGCGCACCTGGCGGGTCCTGCTCGACCTCGGCAGCGGCGCCCTCGGCACCCTGCACCGGTACGTCGACCCGCTGGCCGTGGACGCGGTGGTGATCAGCCACCTGCACCCCGACCACTGGTTCGACATGAGCGGGTACTACGTGCTCCGCAAGTACCACCCCTCCGGGGCGCAGCCGCGGATCCCGGTCTACGCGCCGGCCGGCGCCGCCGAACGGATGGCGCTCGCCTACGGCCTGCCGGCGCACCCGGGGATGAGCGCCGAGTTCGACTTCCACACCCACGACGAGAACACGACCGTGCGCGTGGGCCCGCTCTCGATCGCGGTCACCAAGGTGGTCCACCCGGTCGACGCCTTCGCGATCCGGGTGGCCTGCGAGGACCGGTCGTTCGTCTACAGCGGGGACACCGCGGCCGCGGAGGCGCTGGTGCGGCTCGCCAAGGGCAGCAGCCTGTTGCTCGCGGAGGCCAGCTTCCGCGAGGGCGAGGCCAACCCGCCGGACCTGCACATGACCGGCAAGGAGGCCGCAGAGGTCGCCCGCGAGGCCGGCGTGGAGACGCTGGTCCTGACTCACGTGCCGCCGTGGCACGAGCCGCAGGACGCCTTCGACGAGGCCCGCCCGGTCTTCGACGGGAACCTCGAGCTGGCCCGGACCGGCGCCGTCTACGAGATCTGACACGTAGTCCCTTCCTGTCGATGGCGGGGTGAAGCGCCGCCGGTCGTGGGGACAGGCGGCGCTTGCAGTGCGGGAGTGGGCGTCAGCTCTTCGGCCCCTTTCACTTGTAGCAAGTTGCACCTGTTCCGGGTCGTCACACGTGCTTCTTGCTCCAAGTGAGCCCGGCAGTCGGTGCGCAGCACGTCCGAAACCCCGCTGCGGTCACGACCATGGCCTGCGCCGAAGGCGCTGCGACCGCCGCGAAGGGCGAGTCGCGGGCTGGGTAGGGTCTGGGGCATGACTCGTGCCGACGGACGCGCCAACGACGAACTGCGACCCATCAAGATCACCCGGCACTGGCTCGACCACGCCGCCGGATCGGTGCTCGTGGAGTTCGGCAGGACGCGGGTGCTGTGCGCCGCCTCGGCGAGCGTCGGCGTTCCCCGCTGGCGCAGGGACTCCGGCCTCGGCTGGGTCACCGCGGAGTACGCGATGCTGCCGTCCTCGACGCACACCCGCTCCGACCGTGAGTCGGTGAAGGGGCGGATCGGCGGACGCACCCACGAGATCTCGCGGCTCGTCGGCCGGTCGCTGCGCGCCGTCATCGACTACAAGGCGCTCGGCGAGAACACTATCGTCCTGGACTGCGACGTGCTCCAGGCCGACGGCGGTACCCGCACCGCGGCGATCACCGGCGCCTACGTGGCTCTCGCCGACGCGTGCGCGCACCTCGGCGAGCAGGGGGCGCTGAAGGGCAGCCCGCTCACGGGGTCGGTGGCCGCGGTGTCGGTCGGGATCGTCGACGGCCAGGCCCGGCTCGACCTGCCCTACGAGGAGGACGTGCGCGCCGAGACCGACATGAACGTGGTGATGACCGGTGACGGGCTCTACATCGAGGTGCAGGGCACCGCGGAGGGCGAGCCGTTCGACCGGTCGATGCTCGACGGCCTGTTGTCCCTGGCGGAGAAGGGCTGCGCGGACCTGACCCGGATCCAGCAGGAGGCACTGCGCGGATGACCCGGGTGTTCCTGGCGTCCCGCAACGCCAAGAAGCTGGTGGAGATGCAGCGGATCCTGTCGGCCTACGTCCCCGACATCGAGGTCCTCGGGCTCGACGACGTCGACCACTACGACGAGCCGGCCGAGACCGAGCCGAGCTTCGAGGGCAACGCGCTGCTCAAGGCACGTGCGGCCGTGGAGGCGACCGGGCTGCCCTCGCTCGCCGATGACAGCGGGTTGTGCGTGGACGCGCTGAACGGGATGCCCGGGGTGCTCTCGGCCCGGTGGAGCGGGGTGAGCAAGAACGGCGACGCGGACGTGGACCGCGCCAACAACGAGCTGCTGCTCGCGCAGCTCGCCGACGTGCCGGACGAGCGCCGCGGGGCTCAGTTCCGGTGCGCGGTGGCGTTCGCGCACCCCGACGGCTCGGGCCACGTCACCGAGCACGTCGCGCACGGCGTGATGCCGGGCCGCGTGATCCGGGAGATGCGGGGGAGCGGAGGCTTCGGGTACGACGTGCTGTTCGTCGCCGAGGGCCACGACAAGACCTCGGCCGAGCTTCCCACCGACGAGAAGGACGCGATCTCGCACCGCGGCATGGCGCTGCGCGAGATCGCGCCCGTCGTGGCGGCGACGCTGCGCTGAGCCGCGGGCCAGGCGACCTGAGCCGAGCCCGCCGCCCCGGCTCGAGAGCCCGGGCGGCGGGGACGTGCCGTGCTCAGACCGTGACGGCGATCTTGCCGCGGGTGTGGCCGGTCTCGGAGGCCCGGTGGGCGTCGGCGATCCGCTCCAGCGGGTAGGTCTCGGCGAGGTCCACCCGAAGCGCTCCGTCCTCCGCGAGCTCGGCGAGGGCGTCGAGGTGCTCCCGCTCGGGCCGGACGAAGACGTAGCGGCCACCCATCGCGATCACCGAGTCCGCGTCGATGATCGACGCCACCCGGCTCGTGTCCGCGACCTGCTTGGGCGCGTCCTCGAGGGCCTCACCGCCGACCAGGTCGAGCACCGCGTCGACGGGACGCCCGAGTTGCTCGCTGACCGGTCCGTCCTGGTAGTCGAGGACCTCGACCGCGCCCAGGTCGCGGAGGAAGTCGTGGTTGCGCTTGCTGGCGGTGCCCACCACCTCGGCCCCGAGCGCGGTCGCGATCTGCACCGCCAGGTGGCCGACCCCGCCGGAGGCGGCGTGCACGAGCACCCGCTCCCCGGGCTTGACGGCCAGCGCCTCGGTGAGGGCCTGGTAGGCGGTGAGCCCGGCCAGGGGGACCGAGGCGGCCTCCTCGAAGGACAGGGAGGCCGGCTTGAGCGAGACCGTCCGCTGGGGCGCGGGCACCAGCTCGGCCGCCGTACCGAACCTCACGTCGTCGCGGCGGACGTAGCCCCAGACCTCGTCACCGACCTTCAGGCCGGTCACCACCGCGGGGCCCACGGCCTCGACGACACCGGCGACGTCCCAGCCCGGGATGATCGGCAGGTGGTGGGGGTAGGCGCCCTGGAGGTA
>DATIBI010000288.1:0-2263 GCA_035457605.1 Nocardioidaceae bacterium | reverse complement strand
AGCCCGAGCTCGCTCACGTGCCGGCGTCGCACGTCCGGAGGCAGCGAGAGGAGGCGGGCGGCCTCGTCGTTGACCAGCTGCACCCGTCCCTGCAGGTCCACCAGCAGCAACCCCTCCCGGACCGCGTGCAGCACCGCGTCGTAGTACTCGTACATCCGGGTGATCTCGCCGGCACCGAGCCCGTGGGTCTGCCGCTTGAGGCGCCGACTGATCAGCCAGGTGCCGACCGCGCCGATCCCGAGGACCGCCAGCGCGGCGAGCAGGATCCCCAGCACCCGGCCCCGGATCTGGCCCTCGATCCGGTCCATGGTGATCCCCGCGGAGACCAGGGCGACCACCGTGCCCCGGTCGAACACCGGCACCACCGCGCGCATCGAGGGGCCGAGCGTGCCGGAGTACTCCTGGGTGAACACGCCGCCGTCCGGGGCGTCGCCGAGGTCCCCGATGAACGGCTCGCCGATCCGCGCCGGGTCGGGGTGGGAGAACCGGGTCCGGTCCAGGTCCATCACCACGACGAAGTCGGTGCCGGAGTCCCGTCGTACCTGCTCGGCATAGGGCTGGATCGTCCGGCTCGGGTCGTCACGGCGCAGCGCCTGGCGCACGGTGGGGGCGTCCGCGACCGCCTCCGCGACCGCCAGGGCCCGGCCGCGGGCGCTGTCGATCTGGGCCCGGCGCGCGTCGACGTAGGCCAGGGTCACCGCCGCCACGACCACGACGAGCACCATCAGCGACTGCAGCACGAAGATCTGCTGCGCCACGGTGCTGCCGCGCCCCGCCCTCCGCCACGCCATGTGCGCATTCTGCCTGCCGCGTCGTGAACTCAACGAACACAAGGGTGACCGGCCTCACATGAATCCAGAACATGGGGGAACCGTCGGGGGATCCGTGAGCAAAGGACGAGAGACATGGCCACGACCACACAGCAGCCCACACAGCGACCGAAGAAGGACCGGACGCACTACCTGTACCTCGCGGTGATCGCCGCCGTGGTGCTCGGTATCGCCGTCGGCTTCGTCGCCCCGGACTTCGCGGTGAGCCTCAAGCCGCTCGGTGAGGCGTTCGTCGCGCTGATCAAGATGATGATCCAGCCGGTCATCTTCTGCACCATCGTGCTCGGCGTCGGCTCGGTCCGCAGCGCCGCCCAGGTCGGCAAGGTCGGCGGGCTGGCGCTCGGCTACTTCCTGGTGATGTCGACCGCCGCGCTCGCGATCGGCCTCGTGGTCGGCAACATCCTGCACCCCGGCTCCGGGCTGCAGCTCAACGAGGAGGTCGCCGCCGCGGGTGCGGAGCAGGCCTCCGGTGAGCACACCACGACCACCGACTTCCTCCTCGGGGTGATCCCCGACTCGATGTTCTCCTCGCTGACCTCCGGCGAGGTGCTGCAGACCCTGCTCGTGGCGCTGCTGGTCGGCTTCGCGCTCCAGGCGATGGGTCGCAGCGGTGAGCCGATCCTGCGCGGCATGGGCCACCTGCAGCGGCTGGTGTTCCGGGTGCTCGCGATGATCATGTGGGCCGCCCCGGTCGGCGCGTTCGGCGCGATCGCCGCGGTCGTCGGCGAGACCGGCCTCGACGCGCTGAAGAGCCTGGCCGTGATCATGATCGGCTTCTACGTCACCTGCGCCCTGTTCGTGTTCGTGCTGCTCGGTGCGCTGCTGAAGCTGACCACCGGTGTGAACATCTTCAAGCTGCTGAAGTACCTCGCCCGCGAGTTCCTGCTGATCGTCTCCACCTCCTCCTCGGAGTCCGCGCTACCCCGGCTGATCGCCAAGATGGAGCACGGCGGCGTGCAGCAGTCGACCGTCGGCGTCGTGGTCCCCACCGGCTACTCGTTCAACCTCGACGGCACCGCGATCTACCTGACGATGGCCTCGTTGTTCATCGCGTCCGCGATGGGCGACCCGCTGAGCATCGGCGAGCAGATCTCGCTGCTGGTGTTCATGATCATCGCCTCGAAGGGTGCCGCCGGCGTCACCGGCGCGGGCCTGGCCACCCTGGCCGGTGGACTCGCCTCGCACCGGCCCGACCTGGTCGACGGCGTGGGTCTGATCGTCGGCATCGACCGGTTCATGTCCGAGGCGCGGGCGCTGACCAACTTCGCCGGCAACGCCGTGGCGACCGTGCTGGTCGGCACGTGGACCGGCGGGTTCGACCGGGAGCGGGCGCTGCGGGTGCTGGCCGGGCACGACCCGTTCGACGAGGCGACGCTGCTGGACGAGGACGAGCGGGCGCCGGAGCCGCCGGCGGCCCCGGCCGACCGGGAGAT
>DATIBI010000287.1:0-3286 GCA_035457605.1 Nocardioidaceae bacterium | reverse complement strand
CGTCCGCGGCCGAGGAGATCGCCGTGGGCGTGGCCGGCGCGGTGCAGAGGCTGCGCAGCCTCGACCTCCAGAAGGCGCCAGGTGTGGCCGAGGCGATCGACTGGGTCGGTGCGCTCTCGCTGCTCGGGGTGTCCCGGCTGGACGGTGCCGTCGTCGGCAGCACGCTCGGCTCCGCGTTGAAATACCGCGAGGACCTCGACCTGGTCGTCGAGCGGGGTACGGCGTGGGTGGCCGGAGCCGAGTGAGGGCGAACCGGGGTGACTGAGCAGCTCGCCCCCGACCTGGCCACCGTCGCAGCAGGGTTCAGCAGCCTACTGCGCTCAGCTGGGGTCCCCGCCAGCCCCGAGCGGGCGGCGCGTCTCGCGGCTGCCGTCGAGATCGCCCGGCCGGCGACGGTGCACGAGCTCTACTGGCTGGCACGGGTGACGCTGGTGGACCAGCACGACCAGCTCGACGCGTTCGACAGGGTGTTCCGGCAGGTGTTCGGCGGCCTGGCCGACGTAGCCGGGAACCGATGGGACACCGCTGCGCCCCGGCTCCCGCCGAGCCTCCGACCCGGCCCGAAGGCTCGCCCCGGCCCTGAGGACCGAGCGGGCGCGTCCGACGTACCCACACCGTCGGCCACGGCGGGAGAGGGCCCGGAGACCGACGACCGGGGCAGGGTGCTGATGACGGCGAGCGTCGAGGAGCGCCTGCGGCACAAGGACTTCGCGGAGTACACCGCTGACGAGCTGGCCGCGATCCGCCGGCTGCTCGAGGAGCTTCGGGTGGCCGCCCCGCGTCGCCGCGCAAGGCGGACAGAGGGAGCGCCCTCCGGTCGCCGGCTCGACCTGCGGCGCACGCTTCGCCGCTCCCACCGCACCGGGGGAGACCCGGTGCGCCGGGAGTACCGACGCCGCCGCACCCAGCCACGCCGGGTGGTGCTGATCGCCGACGTCTCGGGGTCGATGGAGGCGTACTCGCGGGTGTACCTCCAGCTGCTCCAAGGCGCGGTCCGAGGGGCGCGCGCCGAGGCGTTCGTGATGGCGACCCGGCTGACCCGGGTCTCGAGGATGCTCGCGTCCGGGCATCCCGACGTAGCCCTGGCCAAGGGCGCGGAGGCCGCGCCCGACTGGTCTGGTGGCACGCGCATCGGCGCCGCGCTGAAGACCTTCGTCGACGACTACGGCAGGCGCGGCATGGCGCGCGGCGCGGTGGTGGTCATCATCTCGGACGGCTGGGAGCGCGCCGACCCGACCACCCTCGGCGAGCAGATGGCCCGGCTGCAGCGCCTGGCCCACCGGATCGTCTGGGTGAACCCACGCTCCGCGGCCGAGCAGTACGAGCCGCTGGCCGGCGGGATGGCCGCGGCGCTCCCGCACGTGGACGACTTCGTGTCCGGGCACTCCCTCGACGCTCTCGACGAAGTGCTCGACGCCATCCGTGCCACACCCCGCGGGAGGTGAGTCAGCGGCCGAACTCCCGGGCCAGCCAGGCGGCGCCGACGATGCCCGCGGAGTTGCGGAGCTTCGCCGGGATGATCGGGGTGCGCAGGTCGAGCAGGGGCAGGAACTTGTCAGAGCTCTTGCTGATCCCGCCGCCGACCACGAACAGGTCGGGCCAGAAGAGCCCCTCCACGTGGCTGTAGTAGCGCTGGAGCCGCTTCGCCCACTCCGGGTAGGACAGGTTCTCCCGTTCCTTGGCTGACTGTGCCGCGCGCTGCTCGGCGTCGTGGCCGTCGATCTCGAGGTGGCCGAGCTCGCTGTTGGGCATCAGCTTGCCGTCGAGGAGGAACGCCGAGCCGATGCCGGTGCCGAGAGTGGTCAGGATGACCAGTCCCGGCACGTCCTTGGCGGCGCCGTACCTCACTTCGGCGACCCCGGCGGCGTCGGCGTCGTTGACGACGTGGACCGGCCGTCCGAGGCGCTCGGTGAACAGCGCGTCCACGTCGGTGTCGACCCAGGACGGGTCGATGTTGGCGGCGGACCGGGCGACGCCTCGCTGGCAGACGGCCGGGATCGCGATGCCGATCGGGTCGTCCCCGAGAGAGTCCGCGAAGTGGTTCGCGATCTCGCCGACCACCTCGGCCACGGCCTCGGGCGTCGCGGGCTTCGGCGTCTTGATCTTCAGCCGGTCGGTGACGAACTCGCCGGTCGCCAGGTCCACCGGTGCGCCCTTGATCCCCGTGCCGCCGATGTCGATCCCGAGGACCGGCCCGTTACCGTCTGACTCACCCATGTTTGCCTCCTTCGGCACAACCCTAGACACTCGCGTCATGACTTCTCATGGCCGCACCGACATGGAGTCCTTCGTCCTCGACCACCTCGACGAGGACGCACTGGTCGAGGACCTTGCCACCCTGGTCCGTCTACCCAGTGTGGCGGGAAGTGACGCAGAGGTGGAGGTGCAGGATGTCTGCGCCGAGATCCTGAGAAGCCAGGCGGCGGTGGTCGACCGCTGGGACATCGACCTCCCCGAGCTCCAGGAGGACCCCTGGTTCCCTGGCTCGGAGGCGCACCGCGACCGTGCCGTCGGCGTGGTCGGGATGACCGCGGGGGATGGTGTCCCGGCCCTGGTGCTCCAGGGCCACCTGGACGTGGTGCCGCCCGGTGACCCGGAGACCTGGCAGGGGGCGGACCCGTTCTCGGCCGCGGTCCGCGACGGAGCCCTGCACGGTCGTGGCGCCTGCGACATGAAGGCTGGGGTGGCCGCGAACCTGGCCGTGGTCCGGACGCTCAGGGCGGCCGGCGTGCGGCTCGAGCGCCCGCTCGCGGTGCACTGCGTGGTCGGCGAGGAGGACGGCGGTCTCGGCGCGTTCGCCACCCTGCGCCGCGGACACAGGGGTGAAGCCGCGGTGATCACCGAGCCGACGGGCGCGCGGATCGTGACGGCGACGGCAGGTGCGCTCACCTTCCGGATCGAGGTGGGAGGCAGGTCGGCTCACGGGAGCATGCGCCGCGAGGGCGTGAGCGCCTTCGAGGCATTCCTGCCCATCTACGATGCGCTCGGCAACCTGGAGCGGGAGCGCAACGTCGACCCCGACCCGTTGTTCGGCAGCGACCTGCCCTACGCGCTCTCCGTGGGAATGGTGACCGCCGGTGACTGGGCGAGCAACGTGCCCGACAAGCTGACCGCGGAAGGCAGGCTCGGGGTGCAGCTCGACGAGGACCCCCGCCAGGCCCGGCTCGCGCTCGAGGACGCGGTGGCCGAGGCCAGTGCGAAGGACCCGTGGCTGCGTGAGAACCGGCCGCTCGTGAGCTGGCCGGGGGGCCAGTTCGCCAGCGGCCGCACGGACTCCGACCACCCG
>DATIBI010000286.1:0-8682 GCA_035457605.1 Nocardioidaceae bacterium | reverse complement strand
CTTCTCCGGGTCGTACTCGTTCTCGTTCACGCCGAGGACGAACGTCTTGTCCTCGTTCTTCGCGGGCGCGGAGATGATGACCTTCTTGGCGCCGGCGTCGATGTGCGCGTGCGCCTTGGTGGCGTCGGTGAAGAAGCCGGTGGACTCGACCACCACGTCGGCGCCGATCTCGCCCCAGGGCAGCTTGCCGGGCTCGCGCTCGGAGAACGCCTTGAAGGTGTGGCCGCCGACGGTGATGTCGGTCTCGGTCGAGGAGACCTCCGCGTCCAGGCGGCCCAGGATCGAGTCGAACTTGAGCAGGTGGGCGAGGGACTTGTTGTCGGTGAGGTCGTTGACGCCGACGATCTCGATGTCGGCACCCGACGCACGGACGGCGCGGAAGAAGTTACGGCCGATGCGGCCGAAGCCGTTGATACCTACACGAACAGTCACGGAAGTGGGCTCCCCATCACTCGCAGTCAGGTCGATGTGATCGCCATCGCAGGCGGTCGATCCTGACCCTACCGCCTGCCTCTCACCCAGACGAAGGGTCGTCCGGGGTACGTGCGAGTAACCCCCGCCACACGCGCGGAGGGCCTGCGCTCACGGCCGGAGGGAGAGCCGCCTCACTGCTGCTCGGCGAGCATCTCCGGGGTGAGGGTGGACTCGGTGTCGGGCACCCCGAGGTCCTGTGCACGCTTGTCGGCCATGGCGAGCAGCCGCCGGATCCGGCCGGCGATGGCGTCCTTGGTCAGCGGCGGGTCGTGCAGCTGACCGAGCTCCTCCAGCGACGCCTGCTTGTGCTCCAGGCGCAGGTCACCGGCGAGCTTGAGGTGGTCGGGCACCTCCTCGCCGAGGATCTCCAGCGCACGCTCGACACGGGCACCCGCGGCGACCGCGGCACGGGCGGAGCGACGCAGGTTCGCGTCGTCGAAGTTGGCCAGCCGGTTCGCGGTGGCGCGGACCTCGCGACGCATCCGCCGCTCCTCCCACGCCATCAGCGACTCGTGCGCGCCGAGCCGGGTGAGCAGTGCACCGATCGCGTCCCCGTCGCGGATCACGACCCGGTCCACGCCGCGCACCTCGCGCGCCTTGGCGGAGATGCCGAGCCGCCGGGCGGCGCCGACCAGCGCCAGCGCGGCCTCGGGTCCGGGGCAGGTGACCTCGAGCGCCGAGGACCGGCCGGGCTCGGTGAGCGAGCCGTGCGCCAGGAACGCCCCACGCCAGGCGGCGACCGCGTCGCAGCCGGCACCGGAGACGACCTGCGGAGGGAGCCCACGCACCGGGCGGCCCCGGCTGTCGAGCAGACCGGTCTGCCGGGCCAGCGCCTCGCCGTCGCGGACCACTCGGACGACGTAGCGGCTGCCCTTGCGGATGCCGTTGCCGGAGACCATCACCACGTCGGAGGTGTGGCCGTAGATCTCCGCGATGTCCTTGCGCAGCCGACGGGCCGCAGCGCCGGTGTCGAGCTCGGCCTCGACCACGATCCTGCCGCTGACGATGTGCAGGCCGCCGGCGAAGCGAAGCATGGAGGAGACCTCGGACTTCCGGCAGCAGGACTTGGTCACCTGGGTGCTGGCCAGCTCTGCCTTTACCTGCGCCGTCATCGCCATGCGTCCGATCCTGCCACGTCTCGGTTCCTTCCACGAATGTCGCGAAGGGGGCGTCCCGGCGACGGCAGCACCCTACGTCTCGCGTATGAAGCCCGCATACGCATTGGCCAATTTCACCGGATCGTGCCTCGGCGCCCCGCCCGGGTCGGCGATGTCTGCGACCACAAGCTCCGCACCGAGGGACGCCGTGGTCTCCCGCAACAGGCCCTCGTCGGCGACCGTGCGGACGTCGGCGAGCACCACGTCGAGCTTCAGGTCGGGCGCGTGGGAGGCGAGCACCTCGAGGTGCGTGTCCGGCGAGAAGCCGTCGGTCTCCCCTGACTGGGGCTCGAGGTTCAGCGTCACCACCTTGCGGGCGCCGGAGCGGACCAACGCGTGGCGCAGCTCGGGGACCATCAGGTGCGGGATCACGCTGGTGAACCAGGACCCCGGCCCCAGCACCACCCAGTCCGCCGCGGCCACGGCCTCGAGCGCCTCGGGGCAGGCCGGCGGGTCGGTGGGCTCGAGGTCGACCGACACGACCTGGCCCGTCGTGGAGGCGACCTCGACCTGGCCGCGGACGGTGCTCAGCCCTGCGGGGTCATCCGGGTCGGCGCCCCGGACCTGCGCGGCGATGTCGATCGGGGTCACCGACATCGGCAGAACCCTGCCCTGGGCGCCGAGCAGGCGGGCCACCCAGTCCAGCCCGTTGACGTGCTCACCGAGCAGCTCCCACAGCGCGACGATCAGCAGGTTGCCGACCGCGTGCTGGTCCATCTCCCCGTGGCTGGTGAACCGGTGTTGCAGCACCTTCGCCCAGGTCCGCCCCCACTCGTCGTCCCCGCACAGCGCCGCCAGCGCTTGCCGCAGGTCACCGGGAGGGAGCACCCCGAACTCGCGGCGCAGCCGCCCGGACGAGCCGCCGTTGTCCGCCACGGTGACCACCGCGGTGAGGTCGGACACGACGTGGCGCAGCGCGGACAGCGACGCGGACAGGCCGTGCCCGCCACCGAGCGCGACGACACGGAGGGCGGCCAGGTCGTGCGGCGCCGCCGCGGCGTGCGGCGGGCCGGTCGGGAGCGGGTCGGTCATCTCACTCCCGTCCGAGGTCACGGTGCATCGGACGGGCGTCCAGCCTCTGCTCCCGCAGCCGTTGGGCGATCTCCTCGGTCATCGCCACGCTGCGGTGCTTGCCGCCGGTGCAGCCGATGGCGATCGTCATGAACCGCTTGCCCTCGCGCAGGTAGCCCTCGGCCACCGTCTCGATCAGCGCGACGTAGCGGTCCAGGAACGCCTTGGCTTCGGGCCGCTCCTTGACGTAGTCGGCGACCTCACGGTCCCGACCGGAGAGGTGGCGCAGCTCGGGCACCCAGTACGGGTTGGGCAGGAAGCGCATGTCCGCGACGAGGTCCGCGTCGACGGGGATGCCGTACTTGAAGCCGAAGCTCACCACGGTCGCCTTCAGCGAGGTGGTCTGCTCGGTGCCGAACGCCTCGGCCACCTTGTCGGTGAGCTGGTGCACGTTGAGGTTGGAGGTGTCGATGACCACGTCCGCATCGCCGCGCAGCGACGCGATCACGGCCCGCTCCCGGCGAAGCCCGTCGAGCAGCCGGCCGCCTTCCTGGAGCGGGTGCGGGCGCCGGGCCGCCTCCTGCCGGCGCACCAGCACGTCGTCGTTGGCCTCGAGGAAGAGCAGGGAGGTACGACGGCCGGTGGTCCCCTGCGCGAGGACCTCCTGCAGCGAGCCGAAGAACGACCCGGAGCGAACGTCCACCACCACGGCGATGGGCTGGAGCCGTCCCTGGGTCTCGTCGACCAGCCGGACCACGTCCGGCACCAGCTGCGGCGGCAGGTTGTCCACGACGAAGAACCCGAGGTCCTCGAGCTCCTTGGCCGCCGTGCTGCGCCCCGCCCCGGTCATGCCGGTGACGACGACCAGCTCTCCGCGTTCCTCCGCCATCACGACTCCTCGATCTCTCCGGTCGCTGTATTCACGCTCACCGTCTTCTGACTCGTCTTCTGCTCCGCCAGCGCGGCGACGATCGCCTCGGCGGTGCGTGGCCCGATCCCCGGGACGGCCGCGATCTCCTCCACGTT
Organism: Nocardioidaceae bacterium; assembly: GCA_035457605.1. Classification (GTDB taxonomy): domain Bacteria; phylum Actinomycetota; class Actinomycetes; order Propionibacteriales; family Nocardioidaceae; genus Nocardioides_C. The sequence continues at coordinate 5,014 of DATIBI010000286.1, read as the reverse complement.
GGCGGCGCGCAGCTTGCGCAGCGACCCGAACTGGCGCAGCAGGGTCTTGCGGCGCACCTCGCCCAGGCCCGGGACGTCGTCCAACAGGCTCTCCACCATGCTCTTGGAGCGCCGGGACCGGTGGTGGGTGATGGCGAACCGGTGTGCCTCGTCCCGGATCCGCTGGAGCAGGTAGAGCCCCTCGCTGGTCCGGGGCAGGATCACCGGGTCCTCCTGGCCGGGCACCCAGACCTCCTCGAGCCGCTTCGCGAGACCGCACACGGGGACGTCGTCGATGCCGAGCTCGTCGAGCGCCCGCTGCGCCGCCGCGACCTGCGGCGGTCCGCCGTCGACCACGACGAGGCCGGGGACGTAGGCGAACTTGCGCGGGCGCCCGGTCTCGGGGTCGACGAGCATCGGCCCCTCCCCCGGCTCGACACCGCCGAGCTCGGGGTCCTCCGCGCGTTCGTCGAGCAGCCGGCGGAACCGCCGGGTGATCACCTCGTGCATGGACGCGACGTCGTTCTGGCCTACCGGTGAGCGTCCGTCGCCGCGGATCACGAAGCGACGGTACTCGCCCTTGCGGGCCAGCCCGTCCTCGAACACCACCATCGAGCCGACTATCTCGGTGCCCTGCAGGTTCGAGATGTCGTAGCACTCGATGCGCAGCGGCGCGGACGGCAGGTCGAGGGCGACCTGGATCTCCTCGAGCGCCCGGTTGCGGGTCGTCAGGTCGCTTGCCCGCTTGGTCTTGTGCAGGCCGAGGGCCTGGAGGGCGTTGCGGGCGACGGTCTCCTGCAGGGCCTTCTTGTCCCCGCGCTGCGGCACCTTCAGGGCGACCTTCGCCCCGCGCAGACCGGTCAGCCACTGCTCCAGCGCGGGCGCGTCCTCGGGCAGCGCGGGCACGAGCACCTCCCGCGGGATCGCGTCGCCGGCCTCACCGTCGTACAGCTGGAGGAGGAACCGCTCGACCAGCTCGCCGGTGTCGACGTCCTCGGTCTTGTCCGCGACCCACCCGCGCTGGCCGCGGATCCGGCCGCCGCGGACGTGGAAGATCTGCACCGCGACCTCGAGCGGGTCGTCGGCGAACGCCACCACGTCAGCGTCGGTGCCGTCGCCGAGCACGACCGCCTGCTTCTCCAGCGCGCGGTTCAGGGCGCCGATGTCGTCGCGCAGCCTCGCCGCCCGCTCGAAGTCCATCTCCGCGGACGCGGCGTACATCTCCTTCTCGAGGCGCTTGACGAAGTTCGTGGTCTGCCCCGCCATGAAGTCGCAGAAGTCCTCGACGATCGCGCGGTGCTCCTCCGCGGAGACCCTGCCCACGCAGGGCGCCGCGCACTTGTCGATGTAGCCGAGGAGGCAGGGCCTGCCGATCTGGGCGGAGCGCTTGAACACCCCGGCGGAGCACGACCGCATCGGGAACACCCGCAGCAGCAGGTCGACGGTCTCCCGGATCGCCCAGGCGTGGGAGTACGGCCCGAAGTAGCGCACTCCCTTGCGCTTGGCGCCGCGGCCGACCATCACCCGCGGGAACTCCTCGTTCAGCGTGACCGCGAGCCACGGGTAGGACTTGTCGTCGCGGTACTTGACGTTGAACCGCGGGTCGAACTCCTTGATCCAGGAGTACTCCAGCTGCAGCGCCTCGACCTCGGTGTTGACGACCGTCCACTCGACCGAGGCCGCGGTGGTGACCATGGTCGCGGTCCGCGGGTGCAGGTTGGCCAGGTCCTGGAAGTACGACGACAGCCGCGCCCTGAGGTTCTTGGCCTTGCCGACGTAGACCACGCGACGGTGCTCGTCCCGGAAGCGGTAGACCCCCGGCGACGCTGGGATGGATCCCGGCGCGGGGCGGTACGTCGATGGGTCGGCCACGCCCCAACCCTACGACCCGACGCAGACCGTTCCTCACCGCCGCAGGGTGTGACACGCCACCCGCACGACCCGGTTCGTTTCTCTAGTGCTCTAGTGTACTTACATGCCTTACGTCGACTCCTACGGCCTCCGACTCACCGGCGGGGCGGACGCCGTGGCCGCCTACAACGCCGGCGTCGGGGCGTTGCTGCGGCTGCACCAGGGCGCCCTGCCGGCGATCGCGGCCTCGGTGACGCTGGACCCCACGTTCGCGCTCGGCCACGCCGCCCTGGCCCTGGTCGGCCACGAGCTCTGCGCGCCGGTGAACGTGCCGGCCCGGCTCCGGGACGCCCAGCTGCACGCCCGACGCGGAACGCAGCGCGAGCGCAGCCACGTGGAAGCGGTCAGCCGGCACGTGCTCGGCGACTCCCGCCCGCTGCTGCGGCACCTGGAGGCCTATCCGACCGATGCGCTGCTGCTCGCCACCGCGGTGCCGACGATCGCGTTCGCCGGGGTGACCGAGGTGCCGGCCCAGGCCTGGGCTGTGGTGGAGCGGGCAGCACCGGCCTACGGCGACGACTGGTGGTTCGGCGGCCTGCTGGCGTTCGTCCGGCAGGAGCAGGGGCGCTTCGACGAGGCGATGCACCTGGCCTGCCTGTCCCTGGACGTCGAGCCGGGAGCCGGTCACTCCGCCCACGCCCGGGCGCACGCGCACTACGAGACCGGGGACCACACCGGCGGGGTCGCCTGGATGCACCGGTGGATCCACGGGCCGGGCGTCGACGTGGACAGCCTGAGCCACTTCTCGTGGCACGCGGCGATGCACGAGCTCTCGCTCGGTGACCTGGGCGCGGTCCGCCGCCGCTACGAGTCCGAGCTGCTCCCCCGGCCGGGCGGAGGATGCCGGGGACTCGTGGACGCCGGCTCGCTGCTCTGGCGCTGGGCGCTCACGCCCGGCGCGTCCGACGTACCGCCCGTCGAGGACGTCCTCGCCTCGGTCGATGCCGGCGCCCTGCGGTCGCCGGCCACCCCGTTCCTCGCCCTGCACGCGGCGGTGGCGCTGTGCGCCGTGGGCGACGCCGACGGGCTGGCCGCCCTTGCTCGCTCGTGTGACCGTCGCGAGGGCACGCACGCCGAGGTCGCCGCACCGCTCGCGCGTGCGCTGCGGAGGCTGGTCCGAGACGATCCCGGCGGCGCCGCCGACGCCCTGGGACGGCTTGCCGGGTCGCTGTGGCGTCTCGGCGGCAGCGACGCGCAGCGCGAGGTGGTCGAGGAGACGCGGATCGTCGCCCTCATCCGGGCGGGTCGGTACGACGAGGCGCTCGGCCTCATCGACACCCGGCTGGACCGCCGGCGATGTCGCCGCGACGAGTGGTTCCGCGCGGAGGCTCAGCTCACGACGATGCTGTCGCCCTCCACGGAGACCGACTTCTCCTCCAGCGGCGACGGGGCCGGACCGTCGACGACGCTGCCGTCCTCGATCGAGAACTTGCTGCCATGACAGGGACAGTTGATCGTCCCGCCCTCGACGGTCGCCACGGTGCACTGCTGGTGGGTGCACACGGCGGTGAACGCGAGGAACTCGCCCTCCTGCGGTTGGGTCACCACCACCTGCTGGTCGGGCACCACGAGCCCGCCTCCGACCGGCACGTCCGACGTCGCGATCGCTCCGCCCGCGCCGCCACCGGACGCCTCGGCCGAGGTCGCGGGCTCACCCGAGGAGGCCCCGCTGTCCGACCCGCACGCGGCCACGAGCGGGAGGGCGAGGCCGCTCACGGCAGCACCACGCAGCACCACGCGCCGGGAGAGGTCGGCTCTGGTCTGGTCGCTGGGTCGGTCGTGCGTCATGGCTGGACTCCTCCGTCGGGCTGCCGTCGCCCCAACCCTAGCGAGGCGGAGCCCCCGGAACCTGAGACCAGGCTGTGGACCGGTCGACGTCACAGGTACCCGGACGTGACTAGGCAGCGCCGCCCTTCGGCTCCTGCGTAGGGGGGATTGCAGGAGGGGCCCAGCGGCGCTGCCAGCCACCCGGAGCCGCACGTATCCCCGAGGGGATCGACGTCGACGGCTCACCTCCGGCGCCGAAGCACCGGACGGGTCGGGTCTGCGGTTTCACGCATTCCTGACGTCAGTCGATGGTCATCCTCCTCCTTCGGACGCCCGCGCGGAGATGGAGGCCGCAGAGATCGTGTGGTTGTAGAACGCCACCTCGTCGATGGCGCCGTTGAAGTAGCTCGACGAGCTGGCCCCGCTCCGTCCGATGGCGAACATGCCGGTCGTGGAGTTGAGCGTCCCCGGCGCGTTGGCCGTGGCCGCGAGCTGCCCGTTGACGTAGATCGACAAGCTGCTCCCGGACCGGACCAGGGCCAGGTGTGACCACTGGTTCAGGGCGGCAGAGCCGGGCGCCGTCACCGCGTAGGCGGTGGAGCCGACGAAGACGGTGCCGCGCCACTGACCGCCCGAGGTGATGGCCAGCCGGTACTGCCACACCGAGTAGCCGGACGCGCCGCCCTTCTGCACGACGACGCCGCCGGTGGCCGCGGCGGGCCGCGCCCAGGCCTCGATGGCCAGGTCACCGGTGGTGTTGAGCGCCGCCGAGCTCGGCACGGACACATAGCCGGTGGAGCCGTCGAAACCACGTGCGCCGTCGCTGCCGATGTTGCCCGCCACCGAGGTCACACCTCCGTTGGCGGTTCCGTTGCTGCCGACCGTGGCGGTGACGGTGGTGCCAGTGCCGCCCATCCGCCAGTAGCCCGCCGGGTTGTCGCCGGTGACCGAGTCCACGTAGTTGCCGGGGGGAGGTGGCCCGCCGCCGCCGTCGGTGACGGTGATGTACCCGCTCCTGGTCGCGGTGTCGCTGCCGGCCGAGTTGGTCGCGGTCAGTCTCACCGTGTAGGTGCCCGGCTCGTCGTAGGTGTGCGACGGGTTCTTGGCGGTCGACGTACCTCCGTCGCCGAAGTCCCAGCTCCACTGCGTCGGGTCTCCGGTGGACTGGTCCGTGAAGGACACCGGCAGCGGCGCCTCCCCCGTGGTCGGACTGCCGGTGAAGGCCGCGGTCGGTGCGCTCGGTGGCGGGGGCTCGTTGCCGCCGAGGGACTCGTAGTTGTGCACGTAGCGGGCGGTGTGCTGGTCCGAGGCGAGCACCAGCATCCCGGTCTCGGCGGTCAACGCCTGCTTGGTCGAC
>DATIBI010000285.1:0-5850 GCA_035457605.1 Nocardioidaceae bacterium | reverse complement strand
TGATCGCGGAGGACTACGCGAAGCTGCAGCACCTCACCGACGGCCGGGTCGACCTGATGATGGGCCGGGGCAACACCGGCCCGGTCTACCCGTGGTTCGGCAAGGACATCCGCGACGGCATCGCGCTCGCGATCGAGAACTACCACCTGCTGCACCGGCTCTGGCGCGAGGACGTCGTGAGCTGGGAGGGGAAGTACCGCACCCCGCTGCAGGGCTTCACCTCCACGCCGCGGCCGCTCGACGGCGTGCCGCCGTTCGTGTGGCACGGGTCGATCCGCTCCCCCGAGATCGCGGAGCAGGCGGCCTACTACGGCGACGGCTTCTTCGCCAACCACATCTTCTGGCCCGCCTCGCACACCGAGCGCATGGTCCGGCTCTACCGGCAGCGCTTCGAGCACTACGGTCACGGCTCCGCCGACCAGGCGATCGTGGGTCTCGGCGGCCAGGTGTTCATGAGGAAGAACAGCCAGGACGCCGTGCGCGAGTTCCGTCCGTACTTCGACAACGCGCCCGTCTACGGCCACGGCCCGTCGCTGGAGGAGTTCACCTCGCAGACCCCGCTGACGGTGGGAAGCCCTCAGGAGGTCATCGAGCGGACTCTCGGCTTCCGGGAGTACGTCGGGGACTACCAGCGCCAGCTGTTCCTGATGGACCACGCGGGGCTGCCGCTGCAGACCGTGCTGGAGCAGCTCGACCTGCTCGGCGAGGAGGTGGTCCCGGTGCTCCGGCGCGAGTTCGAGGCCCTCCGACCTGCGCACGTGCCCGGCGCGCCGACCCACCAGTCGCTCGTCGCCGCGGCGGGCGGGGCCACCGACGGCACCGTCCACGCCCCCGCCGACGACGTCACCGGCCGTTCACCCGAGGAGGTCCAGTGACCACCCCATCGACCCCACGGGACCAGAACGCCACAGGCTCAGGGCACCGCGGAACCATCGCCGTCGTCACGGCCGGGCTGAGCCAGCCGTCGTCGACGCGCCTGCTGGCCGACCGGCTGGCGGAGGCGACCGACCGCGCGCTGCGGTTGTACGGCGAGCAGGTGAACGTCGAGGTGATCGAACTGCGCGACCTCGCGCACGACCTCACCAACAACCTGCTCACCGGCTTCCCCAGCGGCCACCTCGCCTCTGCGATCGAGAAGGTGGCGGAGGCCGACGGCCTGATCGCGGTGACGCCGGTCTTCAGCGCGTCCTACAGCGGGCTGTTCAAGACCTTCTTCGACGTCCTCGAGGACGGCACACTCGCCGGCAAGCCGGCGCTGGTCGCCGCCACGGCGGGGACCGCGCGCCACTCGCTGGTGCTGGAGTTCGCGATGCGCCCACTGTTCGCCTACCTCGGCGCGGTCGTCGTACCCACCGGAGTCTTCGGTGCGAGCGAGGACTTCGGCAGCAACGCCTCGGGGTCGCTCGCCGAGCGGGTCGACCGCGCCGGCAGGGAGCTCGCCGGCCTCGTCGTGGGGCGGCAGACCAGCGGACCGGTCGACCCGTTCGACAACCCGACGCCGTTCGAGGAGCTGCTCTCCGGCGGCCGCTGAGCCGAGACGTCAGTGCCCGAAGCGCACCGACCAGGCCCTGCGGAACGCGGGGAAGCGCATCCGGGACGCCGAGGGGACCCGGGGGGCACGGGGCCCGGCGTTCCGGGCGGGTCTCCCGGCGCGGAGAGCGGCCTCGCGGGCGAGGTCCTCGTTCATGTGCAGCCGGGCCAGCTGCGCCGCTGCGATGGGGTGGCCGGGGTACATCTCGTCCTCCTGAGTCGGTGCTCCGGCGCTGTGCCGGCACCTTCGAGACTCGCGGTAAGACGCACCGGGGACATCCGGCGTACTCCCTATCTCTGGCTCGGCTGACTGCCTTAGGAGCGCGTCACCCCCCGAGAGTGGTCCACGGCGACCCGTTCCCGCGCTCGGAACCGGTCGCCATCGACCACTCTTCGGGGCAGCCGGCACGACTAGGACTTCTTGGCCGCAGCCTTGCCGCCCTTGCGACCGGCCTCCTTCTTCTGAGCCGTGGTGCCGCCCTGCTTCGGGTCGCCACCGGAACCGCTCTGCTTCCCACCACGGCTGGACGCGCCCGGAGAGTTCGCGATCTTGGCGGCGCGCTCCTTGGACATGCCCTTGTCCTTCAACGCTTCGTACTGCTTCTCGTTCTTGATGTTCGAAGGCATGGCGCCCTCCTTCCAGAGAAACGGTCCGTCCCCTCGGCGTACCCGATCGTCCGGCAGGCCATGCTGGCCGCCCGATGCCTTGCTGTCGCACGTTCAGGCGGGGTGCCGGGCCGCCACGCGCCGGCGTACGTCGGACAGCGTCATGCGCTGACGGCGCCGGGCGGCGACGGTCGTGACCGCGAGGGCAGCGGCCCCCCAGACGAGGAGGGCTGCCGCGGAACCTGTCACCGAGCCGACCCGACCTCCGAAAGTGAGGTTGCCGATCCCCTCGGCGGCGAGGGAAACCGGCAGGACGCCGCTGAGTGACTGGATCAGGGCCGGTGCCGTGTCGATCGGAACCAGCCCGCCGAGCGACACCGCCTGGAGCACCGCGAACACGATCGACACCATCCACCCGCGCCCCTGGCCCAGGACGGCGACGAAGGCCTGGTTCATCGCGGTGAACACAGCAGCGGGCACGAGCAGGAACAGCGCCACCCCGACCGGGGACTCCATCACCACGCCGAAGACGCCGAGCACCGCGAACACCATCAGGCTCTGCAGCACGCCGATGACGAGGGCAGGCAGCCAGCCGGCGAGGGCCACCCGGAAGGGTGTGGTCGCCGAGGCCAGCGCACCCTCCGGCAGCGCGCGGCGGACGAGGTAGGTCACGAACGCGCCGAGCCACAGCGCAAGGGCGAGCACGCCCGGAGCCAGGCTGGTCGCTGCGGAAGGCGTTGCGTTGAGGCGGTCGGCGTCGCTGGACACGGGCCGAGCGACCGCGCTCGCGAGGTCCTTGCGCTTGCCGGGATCGAGGGTCGGGATCTGCCGGGCTCCCTTGCCGAGGCCGTCGGCGAGCCGGCGTGAGCCGTCGCTCAGCCGGGTCGTGCCGCTCGCCACGCGGGTGGAGCCGTCCGCCAGCCGGGCGGCTCCGTCGCTGGCCTCGCTGGCGCCCGAGGCGAGCCGTTCGGCGCCCGAACCGAGGCGGGCCGCGCCCGCGGCGAGTCGTCCGGTCCACGCGTCGACCTTCCGGGCTCCGCCGGCGAGGCGGTTCGCTCCCCCGGCGAGCCGGTCCGCACCGTCGGCGGCCCGGCCGATCGCCGAGACCAGCGCGGGGGTCCCGTCCGCCAGCCGGTCCGCGCCCGAGGCGACCTGGCGCGAGCCGGAGACCATCGCGTCCGCGTTGCCGTCCGTCGCACCGACCGCCTGCACCGTGGCTGCGCACAGCTGGGGCTGCCTGGCGGCGACGACCGGGTCGGACCGGCACGCGCGCTTCCAGGCGAGCAGCGCCTTCGACCAGCCCGCGACGCCGTCGGCGACCTGCCCCGCGCCGTCCGCGAGCCGGCGGGTCCGGTCCGGAAGCGGACCTGTGCGCGAGTGCAGCTGGTCGAGGCCGCCGGCGAGGTCGTGTGCGCCGTCCCCGAGCCTTGCTGTGCCGTCCGCGAGCCGGCCCGTGCCTCCGGCCAGCCGCCGGGCGCCGTCGGACAGCTCGGACGCGCCGCCGGCGAGCTGTCCGGCACCACCCGAGAGTGAACCGAGACCACCAGCGAGCGCCCCCGCGCCATCACTGACCCGCATTGTCCCCTCGCCGAGCTTCGCGGCGCCGTCGGCGAGCCGGTCCGCCCCGTGCCCGGCCCGGCCCAGCGACTTCTTCAGCTCACCGGTCCGGGCGTAGATGCCCTCGACGAAGGTCGCGGTGATCCTCTGGTTGAGCCGTGCGGCCGCGACGTCACCGATCTGGCCGCTGACCATGCCGACCAGCGCACTGGCGGAGTCGTTGCTGCGCACGGTGATCCGGGCAGTGTCCGGGTCGTTGCGGGTCAGGCCCGCGACCGTCTTGGAGAAGTCCCGCGGGATCGTGACCACCGCGTAGTACTCGCCTTCGCGCAGGCCGTTCGAGGCGTCCTCGGCGCTGGTCAGCTGCCAGGCGAGCGAGCGGTCCTCGTCAGCTCCCGGAGAGGTCAGCCCCGCTGCGAGCAGGCGGCCGGCCGCGATCGTCTGCTGGTCCCCTCCGCTGCCCGTCTGCACTGGCTCGTCGAGGTTGACCACCGCGGCCGGCACCGCGTCGATCCGGTCCACCCGGTCGCCCATCGACCACAGGACGAGCGTGCCGAACAGCATCGGGAGCAGGACGGTGGCCACCAGGATGCGGTTCCGGAGCAGTCGTTTCACAGCGAGGCCTCCTCGGCGACAGGACGCGAAGCGCCCTCGGCAGGCAGGGGCAGGGTGGTCCAGGACAGCCCTTGGACGCCCTCGGGTTCGCCCGACGCGCCTGCCACGACAGTCACGCCGCGGGCGGTCAGGGTGGCGAGGAGCTCCCACCGGCGTACGAGCTCGTCACGGCTCACGAACCCGTCGACGTCGTCGACGACCACGAGCTCGGGCTCGGGCGTGTGACGCCGGCCCAGCCGGGAGAGTCGTTCGATCCTCGGGAACGACTCGAACAGGTGCACCCGGCGTCGTACGGCTGCTGCCTCGTCCGGCAGCACCCGGTCGAGCACCAGGAGGCGCCCGCCGGTGACCGGCAGCCGCCCCGCGACGGCGGCAAGGAGCGCCCGGCGTGCCACTCGGTCGTCGGTGCGCACGAGCAGCAGCGACCCCGGGCGGACGACGGCGTCGACTCCGGCCAGGAGCGGAGTGCCGTGCTCGTCGAGGAGGCGGAGCCCTTCGGCACGTACGACGACGGGCCCGTACTCGTGGACCCACGCCTCGTGGTCCAGATGCTGCTCCAGGCCGGCGCCCTCGACGTCGAGGGCGGGAAGCCTGCGGTCGAGCCACGCCGGCAGCCACCAGGCGCGGTCACCGAGCAGGGCGAGCACGGCCGGCACCAGTGTCATGCGGACCAGGAAGGCGTCGACGAACACGCCGACGGCGAGACCGAGCGCGATCGGCTTGACCGAGGCGTCGCCGTTCGGCACGAAGGCGGCGAAGACGCTGATCATGATCACGGCCGCGGCCGTCACGACCCGCGCGCTCGAGGTGAACCCCTTGTGGATCGCGCGGTGCGCATCACCTGTGTGGACGTACTCCTCACGCATCCGCGACACGAGGAAGACCTCGTAATCCATGGCGAGGCCGAACAGCACGCCCATCAGGATGATCGGCATGAACGAGATGACCGGTCCGACGCGGGCGACGTTCATCGCCTCGGCCAGCCAGCCCCACTCGAAGACGGCGGCGACCGCTCCGAACGACGCGGCGACGGACAGCAGGTAGCCCAGGGTGGCCTTCACGGGCACGGCGACCGACCGGAAGACCACGGTCAGCAGGAGCAGGGAGAGCCCGACGACCACGAGGCCGAACGGCAGCAGGGCGCCCGCGAGGCGGTCGGACACGTCGATGGTCACCGCGGTGTGGCCGGTCACGAGCAGGTCGTCGACGTCGTACTTCCTCTCGAGCCCGTCGGCGCGGCTGCGGATCTCGCGCACGAGGTCTGCGGTCGCGGGGTCGGCCTGGGCGGCTTCCGGGATGATCTGGACGATGCCGAGGTCGGCCTTCGGGTTCGGCGTGGAGAGGGCGACCGCCTCCACACCGTCGACCTGTGCGAGATCCTTCCCGAGCCGGTCCATGACACCGACCGGGTCCGTCGTACGGATGATGTCGACGGTGACCAGCAGGGGCGCGTTGTAGCCGGCGCCGTACGCCTTGGAGACCATGTCGTAGGTGACACGTTCGGTGCTGCCTGGGGGCGCGGTGCCGTTGTCCGGGAGGCCG
>DATIBI010000284.1:0-28054 GCA_035457605.1 Nocardioidaceae bacterium | reverse complement strand
GCCTGCGCTGGCGGGCTACATCTCCTACGCCATCGCGGACCGTCCCGGTATCGCACCCGGCTTCGTGATGGGTGCGATCGCGGGGACTCTCGGCTCGGGCTTCATCGGCGGCATGATCGGCGGCGTGCTCGCCGGACTGGTCACGCACTGGATCGCTTCGTGGAAGATCCCCGCCTGGGCCCGCGGGCTCATGCCGGTCGTCGTGATCCCACTCCTCGCCACCTTGATCTCGGGCGCGATCATGATCATCCTCCTGGCCAAGCCCCTCGTGGCTCTCACGGATGCATTGACCGAAGGCCTGCAGAGCATGAGCGAAGGCGGTGCCGGAGCCCTGCTCGGGGCTCTCCTCGGCCTGATGATGGCCTTCGACATGGGCGGGCCGCTCAACAAGACCGCCTACACCTTCGCCACGGCTGGCCTGACCGCCGCCGCGGTCGCCTCCAACGACGCCCCGCAGCTGAAGATCATGGCCGCGGTGATGCTCGCCGGCATGGTGCCCCCGCTTGCGCTGGCACTGGCCACGGTCCTGCGCCGCGGACTGTTCAGCGAGCCGGAGCGGGAGAACGGCAAGGCGGCCTGGGCGCTCGGCGCCTCGTTCATCACCGAGGGTGCGATCCCGTTCGCCGCGGCAGACCCGCTGCGGGTGATCCCGTCGATCATGCTCGGCAGCGCCGTCACCGGCGGCCTGTCCATGGCGCTCGACGTCACGTTGAAGGCGCCGCACGGCGGCATCTTCGTCCTCTTCGCGGTCGGGAACATCCTCGGCTTCCTGATCGCCCTGGTCGCGGGCGTGCTGGTCGCCACCGCGAGCGTGATCCTGCTCAAGACGTTCACCGAGACCAAGGAAGAGATCGAGGAGCTGTCCGAAGCAGCGCTCGTCTGACAACCACCCCACGAAGGAGCAACGCATGCCCACGAAGACCGTCACCGTCGGCTCGTCCGTCGGACTGCACGCCCGTCCCGCCGCGATCATCTCCGAGGCGGCCGGCGAGCTCGGCTCCGAAGTCACCCTCGCCGTGCCGGGCGGGGAGCCGGTGGACGCCAGCTCGGCGCTTCTGATCATGACCCTCGGCGCCGGCTGCGGCGACACCGTCGAGGTCAGCAGCGACGACCAGGCGGCACTCGACAAGATCGCCGGTCTCGTCGAGCAGGACCTCGACGCCTGACCGACCCGTCACGTCACACGTCCCGGCGCCCTCGCGGCGACCGGGACGTGTGGCGTTCCAGGGTGTACGACGGTCAGCCGCCGGCCTTGAGCGCCTGGTAGACCGTGCGTGCCCCCACCGCCCGCTCGAGCTCCCGGGTGATGGTGGTGAAGAACTGGTCCCGGTACAGCTCGTCGGTGACGGCGTACACGGTGAAGTACAGCCCGGAGAACGCGGCGAGGAACACCGACACCTGGACCAGCTCGACGCTGACCCCGGGGAAGCCGGTGGGGTCCGGCGGTGCCCCGATCCACGACTCGACGACGCCGTCGGTCATCGCGACCCCGCCGAACACCAGGAAGAACAAGAACACCGACGCCGACAGCAGCATCACCTGCACGAACTGCGCGATCAGCAGGACCAGGACCAGGTTGGCCTTCTGGAACCCCCGCACGGACGGGTCCTGGTGCACGTGCTGCCCGGACTCGGCGAGTGCCCGGGCGGGTTCCTCCATCGGGGTGCCCTTGCAGACGCTGACCAGCCGGCTCGCCTCGACCTCGTCGTCGACCTTGTCCAGCTCCTCGGGCAGGCGCACCAGCAAGAACGCGACCGCGATCCCCGCGAAGAGCATCACCGTCACCCACATCACGCCGCCGTCCAGCGTCGAGGACACCTGCCAGACCTCGGCGTTGATGAACAAGAACGTGATGAACAGCAGCAGCAGCGGCAGCGCCCGCGTCACCAAGGGGAACAGCATGCCCAGGCTGCGGAAGGTGCGGGCCACCGCCCAGCGCAGGATCGCCCAGCCACGGAGCGTGGTCACGCCGTAGAGCCCCATGCCGATCCCGAACATCATCATCGTCGTACCGACGCCGACGGAGATGTCGTCGGTGAGGACTCCGAGCAGCACGGCCACCGCGAGCGCGCCCACGGCCACCACGGCGACCACCGGTCCCAGCCGGGACGGCTGCACGCCCCGTCGTACCGCTTCCCGCTCCGAGTCCACGAAGTAGGGCAGGCCGTGGTGGATGAACCACCGTTCCGCGGCCGCGACGGTCTGGTCCCGGGTGGCGGCCGTCATGCCGCTCCGCCCACGCCGAGGACCCGACGTGCGCGGGCCACGTCGTCGTGCATGGTGGCCACGAGCTCCTCCACCGAGTCGAAGCGGACCATCCCGCGCAGGCGCTGCACGAAGGACACCTCCACCCGGCAGCCGTACAGCTCGAGGTCGTCCCGGTCGAGCACGTAGGACTCCACTCGTCGCTCCCGCTCCCCCTCGAACGTCGGGTTGGTTCCCACGCTGATCGCGGCAGGCATCGGCTGCTCGTCGCGGTCCAGGCGCCGCAGCCAGCCGGCGTAGACACCGTCGGCCGGCGCCGCGTGCATGCCGCTGGTGGGCACGTTCGCGGTCGGGTAGCCGAGCTCGCGACCGCGCTGGTCGCCCTTGACCACCTCGCCGCGCACGGTGAAGAGCCGGCCGAGCGCCTCGTTGGCGCCCTCGACGTCGCCGGCGGCCAGGCAGTTGCGGACGTACGTCGAGGACCACACCTGCGGGCCCCCGTCGAGCGCGATCCCCTCGGTGACGAAGTCGTGGCTCTTGCCGGACTCGCGCAGCGTGCTCACCTCGCCGGCGGCCTTGCTGCCGAACCGGAAGTTGGCGCCGACCACGACCGCCTTGGCGTGCAGGCCGTCGACGAGGATGTCCTCGATGAACCGCTCCGGGGACCAGCCGGCGACCTCGCGGCTGAACGGGACCACGAGCACGTCGTCGACCCCGGCGTCGGCGAGCAGGTCGGCCCTGGCCTCGATCGTGGTCAACGTCGGCGGCGCGTGCTCGGGACGCAGCACGGCGATCGGGTGCGGGTCGAAGGTCACCGCGACCACGTGCCCGAGACCGAGCTCGACAGCCTTCTCGCGGGCGCGGCGGATCACGTGCTGGTGCCCGAGGTGCACGCCGTCGAAGTTGCCGATGGTCACCACGGTCCGACCGAGGTCGGCCGGGACCTCGGCGAGGGAACGCCAGATCCGCACGTCGTCGATCTCCTGTCCTGGACAACGGATTCCGGACAAGACTGCCACAGCCGCCGCGCCCCGGGCTGCGCGGAGGCGCTCAGGACGACGTTGCCGGGGGCGGCTCCTGGGTGCCCGCAGGGGGCGGCTCCTCGGCCCGCGCCGGGGACCGTCCACGGCCCCTCACCCACAGGCCGCGGCCGCTGCGAGCGCGGTGGCTCTCCCCGGCGAGGGCTTCGTCCTTCTCGGCCCCGCCGCCGGACAGGTAGGGCTGCAGCCAGGCTGCTGCCGGGTCACCGTCGACGAGCAGGGCTTTGGTCAGCAGGCTCAGCGGGATCGCGAGCAGCGCGCCCAGCGCACCGAACACCCAGGCCCAGAACACCAGCGAGAGGAAGGTGAGGCTGCTCGAGAGCCCCACGGCGTCCCCCATCACCTTGGGCTGGATCACCGACTGGATGATCACGTTGATCACGCTGTAGCCGGCGATGACCGCCAGGAACAGGCCTGGTCCCCCTTCGAGGAAGCCGAGCACCGCGGGCGGGATGACCCCGATCACGAACCCGATGTTGGGGATGTAGTTGGTCAGGAAGGCCAGCAGCCCCCACAGCAGCGGCACCGGGATCCCGAGCAGCCAGAGCAGCCCGGTGTCGATCACCGCGACGATGAGGCCGAACACCGTCGAGACCAGCAGGTAGGTGCGCGTGCCGTGCGCGAAGCCGATCAGCGCCTCGACCATCGCGTGGCGGTCGGAGGGTGCGGCGCGTAGCCGCTCCGGCAGCCACGACCCGTCCAGGGCGAGGAACAGCAGCAGGGTCACGATGAACACCAGGTCGGAGACCACGCCCAGGGTCCCGCTCAGCAGCGACGTGGTCACCGCCGCGAGCCGCCCGAGGTCGAACGCCGAGAGCATCGCCTCGATCTGCTCCTGGGTCACCCCGATCGAGAGCAGCCATTGCCTGATCTCCTCCAGCCACGAGGCGAACTCCTCCTGGTACGTCGGCAGCAGGGCCGCGAACCGGGCGACCGCGACGACCAGGGCGACGGTGAACGCGACCAGCGTGACGTAGACCAGGAGGATCACGGTCACGGTCTGCAGCCACCGGGGCCAGCCGCGCCTCTCCAGCCAGGTCCGGGCCGGGTGCACCGCGATGGTCAGCACGAGCGCCAGCACGATCGGGGCGAGGAGGTCGGAGAGCGCGTGCAGGCCTGCGACCACCACCGTGGCTCCGGCGAGCCACAGCATCAGCAGCACGCTGCGCGGGAGCGAGGAGCCGGTCGCAGCGGGGACGTTCATGGCTGCGCCTGCTGCTGGGCTTGCTGCTGGACCTGCTGCTCGGGTGTCTGCTCCGTCGCGGGCGTCCGCTGGGCGGGGACACCCGCCTGCACCGGACCCTCTGCCCCGGCGACGGGACGCCGGTGCCCGAGTGTCTCGAGCATGCCCACCAGCCGGCGGTGCAGGTCCTCGGCCCCCACGATCGGGGGCGTGGCGGCGAGCAGGTCAGCCGGTGCGACCAGCATGCCGTGGTCCTGCCACCCACCGAACCCGCCGTGCGAGCCGACCAGGTCCTCGAAGGCGGCGACCTCGAGGGTCTCGGGGTCGAGCATGCTGTTCACGTAGATGTCGGGGGCCTGTGGGCTGGCCATCGCCGCAGCGAGCATCCCGGGCGCGTGCGCCCCGAACGGCGCCAGCGGGTCCACCCCCTCGACCTGCCCGGTCGCCAGCGCGTGCCGGCCCTGAGCACCGATCGCGAGCGGGCCGTGCTCGTCGCTGGTCACCGCGATGAACCCGATCCCCGGGTGGCTCGCCAGCCCCGGGACCAGGGCGGGCCAGCGCTCGTGCAGCTGCTCGAGGGTGAGGCGCTCCTGCCCCTTGACGTAGACGAGCCCGAGGTTGCCCGACCCCACGACGACCAGCGGCGCAGCCTCCTCACCCTGCTCGCCCGGGGACCCGGTGGTGTGCCGGTCGACCCGTCGGCTGACCCGGCCGGCCGCCTGGGAGGTAGGGCCGCCGGAGGTCCCGAGGTCGCCGGCGAGGGAGCCGACGCGGCCCCAGCTCTCGACGTTCTCCTCCACCGCGGCGACCTGCTCGCTGGCCAGCCGCGCGCACAGGCCGCCCAGGTCCACGTCGAACCGCTCCGAGAACGGGTTGCCCTGCACCTGGCCGTGGTCGGAGAGCACGACGATCCGGTACCTGCGCGGGGCGGCCCCGGCGAGCCGCTCCATCACCGCGAGCACCTCGTCGAGGTCGGCGAGCGCGGCCAGCGACTCGATCCTCAGGCCACCGGCGTGGTGCGCCACCTCGTCGTAGTCGACATAGTCGACGTAGATCGCCCGGGTTCCCTTGAGCATCTCGTCGGCCACCACGGCGGTGTTCAGGTCGCGCAGAAGCCCGTTGCTGAACGCCCGGAGTGCCGCGAACGTCCAGGAGCGGTGCACCCGCGGCTGGACCTGGCGACGGCGCTGGCGCACGGACTGGAAGCGCTCGCGACCGAGCTCGGCGACCGTGCGCGCCAGCGCCCGCGCGAGCCCGTCGGGTCGGACCATGAACCAGGCGAACGCACGGCGGGTCTCCCGCGACCCGCGGCTGAGCTCCAGCCGGCTCATCGTCATCGAGCTGCGCGGCGCGTCCCCCGAGAACAGGTTCGACACCGACACCCCGTCGTCGGCGAGCAGGCCGCGTCCGTTCGTGACCCGGTCCTCGATGACCCGCGCGTCCGCCGGGCGGTTGGCCACCAGCAGCCGCTGCAGGTCCCGGTCCCACCAGCGGAACGCGGGCACGTGGGCGCAGGACCCGTGCAGGATCCCGAGCTGGCTGGCCGGCGTGGTGCACGGCATCTGCACCCGCCACTCGTGCAGCCGGTGCGTGCCCGAGTCGATCCACCGCCGCAGGGTCGGCATCGTGCCCGACTGCAGAGCCCACTGCATGACCTCGAACGGGACGCCGTCGAGCTGCACGAACAGCACCCCCTCGACGTCAGGGTCCGGCACCGGGCCGTGACGACGCCCGGAGCGCAGCAGGGACGTGGTGAACGACTCCGGGGTGGCGGTGGCGGTCAGCCAGGACAGGAACGTGCCTACTCCCGCGACGAGCCAGGCCGCGGCCAGGGCCGACCAGAACGACGTCGTGGAGATCCCGGGCACGAGCACCATCGCGACGTACGTCGTGACCGCCTGCCCCACGACGGCCACGAGAGCCACCGCGAGCCAGCCCACGGCCGCGGCGAGCTCGGCCATCAGCGGGCGGACCACGACCCCGACCAGTCCTGCCACGAGCGTGCAGGCCAGCAGCGGCCACGGCCCGTCCGCGGTGAGGCCGGGAAGGAGCTCGACCGCCAGCCACAGGGCGAACGTCGACGTGAGCCAGACGACCAGCATGCGCACTGCATCGGCGACGTTGAAACGGCTCACGCTTCCAGCATCCCGGCCCGCGTGCCACGGGGACTCACCCGCTGCGGGTGAGTCGCCCTGGTGCCGGCGAACCTAGCCTGGGCATGTCCCGGCGACCGCGTGAGGCCGGCCGCCTCGTCTCAAGGACGGCACGCGCATGAACACTGACTGGCTGGTCCTGGGCTACAGGCTGCTCATCGTCCGAGGGATCCTCGGCATCATCTTCGGCGTGGTCGCGATGGCCTGGCCGGTGGAGACGATCGTCGTCCTTGCGGTGCTCTGGGGCATCTGGGCACTGGTCGACGGAATCGGCGCGATCGTCCAGGCGTTCTCGCCGGAGACCACCGTCGGCCGCGTCTGGCTGGTGGTCATGGGCGCCGTCGGGATCATCGCGGGGCTCTTCGGCATGTTCAGCCCGCAGCTGGCGGCCACGGTGCTGACCTGGGTGCTCGGGATCTGGCTGGTCGTCCGAGGGCTCTTCGAGCTGTTCGGCGCGTTCAGCAGCAGCCGGGAGGCCCCGCGGTGGCTGCTGGTCACCGGCGGCGGGCTGTCGGTGGTCCTCGGCGCCCTCTTCGTCGCGAACCCCGGTGCCAGCGCGGTCGCGATCGCGTTCTGGCTGGGCCTGGTCGCCCTCGCCTGGGGCATCGTGCTCCTGGTGGTGGGTTTCGTGGTCCGGCACGAGCTCCACGGGACGGCTGGACAGGGCGCGGTGCCGGCCTGACAGCCCGCATCGGCGGGATGGGGACCGGTGGCGGACACGCGGATCGCTCGACGCGTCCTGGATCCCTCGTCCTGGCGCGACCTGGCCGAGGGCCTGATCAGCCGTGACCACATCGTCAGCCGGGTCCTCCGGGCCCTGCTGGCGGTCAACCTGCGTGACCGCGCACTGATGCTCGCCGGCCAGGCGTTCATCGCGCTCATCCCGCTGATGATCATCCTCGCCACCATCGCCAGCAGCGCGGACGCCCAGGCCGTGGCCGACTGGCTCGTCGACCGGTTCTCGCTCACCGGCCCCGCGGAGGAGGCCGTCGACGCGCTGTTCGCCAAGCCCCCCAGCGCCTCCGGCGGCGCAAGCATCCTCAGCATCGTGGTGCTGCTGTTCTCGGTGGCCAGCTTCGCGCGGCTGCTGCAGCGCACCTTCGAGGTGGCTTGGGACCTTCCGCCCAGCAGGCGCAGCGCCGTCGCCCGCCTCGGCGCGATGGTGGTGCTGATCGCCAGCGTGGCAGTGATCTCCTGGCTCGCCGGTCTGGTCGGCACGGTCAGGGCAGGCTGGCTGCTGAGCCCGGTGGTGGTCTTCTGCTTCTCGGCGCCTGCCTGGTGGCTGCTGATGTGGCTGGTGCTCGACAGACGGATCGGCTGGCTGCCGCTGCTTCCCGGCGCCTGCGTCAGCGCCGCCGTCCTGGTGGCCGCCTCGGTCGGCTCCTCGATCTGGATGCCGTTCCTGATCGAGCGCAACACGGCGCGCTACGGCGTGGTCGGGGTCGCCATCGCGTTGATCTCCTGGCTGGTCGCGCTGGCGTTCCTCATCGTCGCCAGCGCCGTGATCGGCGCGCAGATCGGCCCGGTGCTCGCCCGGGCGCGGGTGGCGAGCGCCCCTCCCGCAGCAGCCGGACCGGGTGCCGCTCAGACCGAGGCCGCGGCCGGGACGGAGGGCGGTAACAGGACGGAGAGCGGCGTCAGGACCGAGGGCGGCGTCAGGACCGAGGGCGGGGAGGACGGCTGAGCGGGCCGATCCTCAGCCGGTGAACACGGCCACCGGGGCGGCCGTCGTACCCCTCTGCTCGTACAGGGCGAGGAAGGTGCCCGCGTCGTCGAAGACCGCGACCGGGCCGGCAGCACCGAGGTCGAGCCCGAGCCGGCGGCCGACCGAGACGTCGCGGGCGCCCTGCTCGTCGAGGAGGTACGACGGGAAGCAGCGCCGGGCAACGTCGGAGATCGGCACCATCGACCACGTCTGCGCCAGCTCGTCGAGGGTGTGGGCGTCGGCCAGCGTGAACGGACCGACCGCGGTGCGACGCAGCGCGGTCAGGTGGCCGCCCACCCCGAGCGCAGCGCCCAGGTCGCGGGCGATCGCCCGGATGTAGGTGCCGCTGGAGCAGCGCACCGAGATCGCGACGTCGACGACCGCACCCTGGCGGCGGACGGAGCCGACCTCGAGGGCGTGGATGGTCACCGGACGTGCCGGCAGGTCCACCTGCTCGCCGGCGCGGACCCGGGCGTAGGCCCGCTCACCGCCGACCTTGATCGCCGACACCGCCGACGGAACCTGCTCGATGCTGCCGACGAACCCGCCGAGGGCCCGGCGGACCGTCTCGTCGGTGAGCCCGCTCGCGTCCGCGGTGGCAACGGCCTCGCCCTCGGCGTCGTCGGTGGTGGTGGCAACCCCGAGCCGGACCACGGCGTCGTAGGCCTTCTCGGTGAGCATGAGGTGCCCCAGCAGCCGGGTGGCCCGGTTCACCCCGACCAGCAGCACGCCGGTGGCCATCGGGTCCAGGGTGCCGGCGTGCCCGACCTTGCGCGTGCCCGCCAGCCGCCGGACCCGGGCGACCACGTCGTGAGAGGTCATCCCGGCCGGCTTGTCGACGACGACCAGGCCGGCCGCTCCGGCGGCGCTCACTCGGTTTCGTCGTCGAGCTCGTCGGGCTCGTGGGGCTTGCGGTAGGGGTCGGCCTCGCCGGCGTACTTCGCCCCTGCGGCCGCGGCCGCGACCTGGGCGTCGGACTCGCGCGCCTTGGCCAACAGCTCGTCGAGGTGACGGGCGTTCTCCGGCAGCGCGTCGTGGATGAACTCCAGCGTCGGCACGTGCCGCATGCCGAGCTGCTTGCCGACCTCGGAGCGGAGGATGCCCTTGGCGGACTCCAGGGCCGCCGCCGTGGAGGCGAGCTGGTCGTCCTCACCCAGGACGGTGTAGAAGATCGAGGCGTTCTGCGTGTCCCCGGTGACCCGCACGTCGGTGACGGTCACGAAGCCCAGTCGCGGGTCCTTGATCCTGCGCTCGAGCATCTCGGCCACGACGACCTGGATCCTGTCTGCGACCTTGCGAACTCGTGCCGAGCTCATGAACCTCACCTCTCGTGAAAAGGGCCTCGCCCGGGTGCGCGAGCGTGAGCGCGCGCACCCGGACGAGGCAGTGGTGCCTTACGCGCGAGGGATCTCGCGCATCTCGAAGGACTCGATCACATCGCCCTGCTTGATGTCGTTGTAGCCACGCAGGACCGCACCGCACTCGAAGCCCTCGCGGACCTCGGTGACGTCGTCCTTCTCGCGGCGCAGCGACGCCAGGTCGAGGTTCTCGGCCACCACGTTGCCGTCGCGCAGCAGACGCGCCTTGGCGTTGCGGCGGATGACCCCGCTGGTGACCATGCACCCGGCGATGTTGCCGATCTTGCTGGAGCGGAAGATCTCCCGGATCTCGGCCTGGCCGAGGGTGACCTCTTCGTACTCCGGCTTGAGCATGCCCTTGAGGGCCGCCTCGATCTCCTCGATCGCCTGGTAGATGACCGAGTAGTAGCGGATCTCGACGCCTTCCTTGTCGGCCAGCTCGGTCGCCTTGCCCTGCGGGCGAACGTTGAAGCCGATGATGATGGCGTCGGAGGCCGCGGCCAGGTCGACGTTGGTCTCGGTGATCGCACCGACACCCCGGTCGATGACCCGCAGGCTGACCTCGTCGCCGACGTCGATCTTGGCCAGCGAGTCCTCGAGGGCCTCGACCGAACCGGACACGTCGCCCTTGAGGATGAGGTTGAGCTCCTGGCTCTCGCCCTTCTCCATGGAGGCCATGAAGTCCTCGAGGGTACGGCGGACCCGCCGCTTGGCCTGCAGTGCCGCCCGCTCCCGCGCCTCACGCTTCTCGGCGATCTGGCGCGCGACCCGGTCGTCCTCGACCACGAGGAAGTTCTGACCGGCGCTGGGCACCGCGGTCAGACCGAGCACCATCGCCGGACGCGACGGGTCGGCCTCCTCGATGTTCGCGCCGTACTCGTCGAGCATGGCGCGCACGCGGCCGTAGGCCGGGCCGGCGACGATCGAGTCGCCGACGCGGAGCGTTCCGCGCTGGACCAGCACCGTGGCGACCGGACCGCGACCGCGGTCGAGGTGCGCCTCGACGACGAGGCCCTGGGCGTCCTGGTCGGGGTTGGCCCGCAGGTCCAGCGAGGCGTCCGCGGTGAGCACGATCGCCTCGAGCAGCGACTCCAGGTTGAGGTTCGACTTCGCCGAGACGTCGACGAACATCGTGTCGCCGCCGTACTCCTCGGGCACCAGGCCGTACTCGGTCAGCTGGCCCCGGACCTTGGTCGGGTCCGCGTCCGGCTTGTCGATCTTGTTGACCGCGACCACGATCGGCACGTCCGCCGCCTTGGCGTGGTTGAGCGCCTCGATCGTCTGCGGCATCACACCGTCGTCGGCCGCAACCACGAGCACCGCGATGTCCGTGGCCTGCGCACCACGGGCACGCATGGCGGTGAACGCCTCGTGACCCGGGGTGTCGATGAAGGTGATCCGACGCTCGTCGCCGTCGACCTCGGTCGCGACCTGGTAGGCACCGATGTGCTGGGTGATGCCACCGGCCTCCTTGTCCACGACGTTCGCGCTACGGAGAGCGTCGAGGAGCTTGGTCTTACCGTGGTCGACGTGACCCATCACGGTCACGACCGGCGGACGGGACTCGAGCGCGGCCTCGCCGCCCTCGTCGGTGCCGAACTCGAGGTCGAAGGACTCGAGCAGCTCGCGGTCCTCGTCCTCGGGCGAGACGACCTGCACGACGTAGTTGAGCTCCTCACCGAGCAGCTCGAGCGTCGCGTCGTTGACGGACTCGGTCGCGGTCACCATCTCGCCGAGGTGGAACAGCATCTGCACCAGCGACGCGGGGTCGACGTTGATCTTCTCCGCGAAGTCGGTCAGCGAGGCACCCCGCGCCAGGCGGATGGTCTCGCCGTCGCCCTTGCGGACACGCACGCCACCGATCGTGGGGGCCTGCATGTTGTCGAACTCCTGGCGCCTCTGCCGCTTCGACTTGCGACCACGACGCGACGGACCGCCGGGACGGCCGAACGCACCCTGGGTGGAGCCGCGACCGCCGGGACGGCCACCGCCACCGGGACGGCCACCGCCACCGGGACCGAAGCCGCCGGGACGGCCCGGTGCGCCTGCGCCGCCGCGGGCGGGGGCACCGCCGCGACCCGGGGCACCGCCGCGACCGGGAGCACCGCCGGGGCCACCACGACCACCGGGTCCACCCTGTCGGCCACCGGGACCACCGCCGAACGCGGCGGGGGACTTCGGCATCATCGCCGGGTTCGGGCGAGGCATGCCGGGACGACCCGGAGCGCCGCCACCCTCACGGCTCGCCGGGGGACGCGGCGGACGGTTGTCGCCGCCCTGGTCACCACCGCGCGAGGGCGCGGAGGGACGCCGGCCCATGCCCTGGGTCGACGAGAACGGGTTGTTCCCCGGACGCGGAGCGCCGGGACGGCCACCGGGACGGCCACCGGGGCGGGGACCCGGAGCGGGTGCGCCACCACCGCGCGGCGCGGGCTTCGCACCGGGCTTGGGAGCGCCGGGCTTGGCCTGAGGCCGTGCCGGGGACTGCGCCTCGGGCTGGGTGGGGGACTGGGCCGGGGGCTGGGCCGCCGCGGCCGGAGCCTCGGGCGCCTCCGCAGCCGGGGCGGGCGCCGGGGTGGGCTCGGCCGGCTTCTTCGGACCAGGCTTGGGGCCCGGCCTCGGTGCCGCCTTGGCCGCGGGAGCAGGGGCCTGCTCGGCAGGTGCCTCGGCGGGCGCCGGCGCCGATGCGGCAGGAGCCTCCTCGGCCGGCTGGGCAGGGGCCTTCTTGGCGGGCGCCTTGGCGGGCGCGGACTTCTTCGCGGCGGGCTTGCCGGAGGCACCCTTCAGCTCGTCACCGAACTTGTCGGTGAACCGCTTCACCACAGGGGGCTCGACAGTCGACGATGCCGACTTGACGAACTCTCCCATTTCTCCGAGCTTGGCCAGGACGACCTTGCTCTCGACTCCGAGCTCTTTGGCGAGCTCGTGGACTCGGACCTTTGCCACGCTTCTCCTTCTGGTCCGAGCCCTGCCCCGTTTCGTGGGGTGGCCGGACCGTTAACTGGTGTGCATGCTCATCGCGAAGTACTCATCGAGTGCTCATGAGCTGCTGCTCCATTTTCTGTCGGTCAATAACGGTCAGTGCTGCTGCGAGAGCCGGGCGAGGTACTCCTCGACCGGTGCGCTGGCCAACCCGCCCTGGGCCCGGAGGGCCCTGGTGAAGGCTCGTCGACGCGTCGCGAGGTCAAGGCACTCCTTCGTGGGGTGCAGGTGTGCTCCCCGGCCGGCTGCCTTGCCCTGGGGGTCCGGGACGACGGCGGGGCCATCGCTCGAACCACCGATCACCACTCGCAGCAGTTCTTGCTTGGCGGCCCGCTGGCGACATCCGATGCAGGTGCGCACCGGAACATGCTGCGTGCGCGCAGGATCGACGTGTTTGCGGACCACCATCGACAAGTCTAGCGGTTCCGGCGCTCAGTGCCGAACCGGGTCAGGCTCCAGCGGTGGCGTCGGGTGTGCTGTCGACCACACCCGCCGAGGTCCGGGGCTCCGCCGGCGCCTCGTCAGAACGGATGTCGATGCGCCAACCGGTGAGCCGGGCGGCGAGCCGGGCGTTCTGGCCCTCCTTGCCGATCGCGAGCGAGAGCTGGTAGTCGGGGACGACCACCCGGGCCGACCGCGCGTCGAGGTCGACGATCTCGACGCTCGACACCCTGGCCGGGGACAGCGCGTGGGCGACCAGCTCGGCGGGATCGTCGGACCAGTCGACGATGTCGATCTTCTCGCCGTGCAGCTCGTGCATGACGTTGCGCACCCGCTGGCCCATCGGGCCGATGCACGAGCCCTTCGCGTTCACGCCGGGGACGGTGGACCGCACCGCGATCTTGGTGCGGTGCCCCGCCTCGCGGGCGATGGCGCAGATCTCGACGGTCCCGTCGGCGATCTCGGGGACCTCGAGCGCGAACAGCTTCTTCACCAGGTTCGGGTGCGACCGCGACAGCATCACCTGCGGGCCGCGCATGCCCTTGCGCACGCTCACCACGAGGCACTTGATCCGGGTGCCGTGGTCGTAGCGCTCGCCGGGCACGCGCTCGGCGGTGGGCAGCAGCGCCTCGAGCTTGCCGAGGTCGACCATCACGTCCTGCGGGTCGCGGCCCTGCTGGATCACGCCGGAGACGATGTCGCCCTCCTTGCCGGAGAACTCACCGAACTTGATGTCGTCCTCGGCGTCGCGCAGCCGCTGCAGGATGATCTGCTTGGCGGTGGTCGCCGCGATCCGCCCGAACCCGTGGGGGGTGTCGTCGTACTCGCTGAGGACGTTGCCCTCGTCGTCGGTCTCGGCGGCGAAGACCGTGACGTGACCGGTCTTGCGGTCGAGCTCGACCCGTGCCTTGGTCTGGGCGCCCGGGGTCTTGTGGTAGGCCGTGAGCAGCGCCTGCTCGATGGCCTCCACCAGGATGTCGAAGGAGATCTCCCTCTCACGCTCGAGCGAGCGCAGGATCGCCATGTCGATGTCCATGCGTCAGCTCTCCTTCCGGTTGAACTCGATCTGGACGCGAGCCTTGGCCACGTCGGCGTAGCTGACCGTGCGCTGCTGCCCGTCGACGTCGAGCGTCGCACCGGTCTCGTCGGACTCGACGATCCTGCCGGTGAAGCTCGTGCCGTCCGCGGTGGTGACCTTCACCAGCCGGCCGGTGTTGCGGCGCCAGTGCCTCGGCAGCGTCAGCGGTCGGTCGGTTCCCGGGGAGGTGACCTCGAGCGTGTAGGGGTGCTCCCCCATCACGTCGGACTCGTCGAGCAGTCGCGAGACCTCGCGGGTCGCGTCCGCGATGTCGTCCATCGTGACCCCGCCGTCCTTGTCCACGGCGACGCGCAGCAGCCGGCGCTTCCCGGCGGGAGTGAGCTCGATGGCCTCGACGTCGAGGCCGGCAGCAGCGAGGGGGTCGGTCAGCACCCCTGCAAGTCGGTCCCGGGTCGTATCTGCGGTGCTCACGGGCATCCTTCCTGCTGTGCTGTTGTCCGGTCTCGCGTCGGACCCGTCGCTTTCGACGGTGTCCGTGGCAGCAACCTTAGCGGACGGAACCGGTCCGCTCGACCGGCCCGACGACCCCGCGCCCGGCGCGGTCCGGCGCGGACCGATCCCGACCGACGCTCCCTCCTGGGCACGCTAGAGTCTGCGCCGTGCCGACGCCCTTCTCCGCCCTGGACCGCGCCTCGGTGACCCGTCGCTCGGCACTGGCAGCGCTGGCGGCGGGCGCGGCGCTGACGGCGTCGGCGTGCACCGCGGAGGAGCCGTCCGCACGCCCGGGCGGGCGCGGGCCGACCCGGCCGGCGGTGGATCCCGACGTGGCCGCGGCGGCCCTGGTCCTCGCCGAGGTCCAGGGGGTGCTCGACCTGCTCACCGCCACTGCGCAGGAGCACCGGTCGCTGCGCGCGGACGTCGAGCCGCTCAGGGCCGCGCACGCCGAGCACGTCCGGCTGCTCGCCGAGGCAGCCCCGGCGAAGGCTCAGGAGGGTGCCGCGTCCGACGTACCCTCTCCCGGCTCCTCCCCCAGTCCATCGGTCAGCCCGCCCGCCAGTCCCTCGGCCTCGGACGGCGCGACGCCACCGGTCACCGTCGCCCGGCAGGCGCCGCGGGCACTGCGGGACCTCGTCCTCGCCGAGGAGAAGCTGGTCGCGTCCACCAAGCAGCGGGCGTTCGACGCCGAGAGCGGTGCGTTCGCGCGGGTGCTGGCCAGCATCGCTGCGGCCTCGGCCCAGCACGCGGTGGTGCTGCGCACCGCGGGGACCGGAGCCGGGTCATGACCCCGGTCGAGGCGCTGCAGGCGGCGCTCGCCGGGGAGCACGCGGCGGTCTACGTCTACGGAGTCGTCGGTGGGCGGGTGTCGTACTCCGCCGAGCCCGATCTGTGGAACCTGGTGCGCGCGGCGTACGCGCTGCACCGCGGCCGGCGCGACGAGCTGGTCACGATGGTGCGCGGCATGGACGCCGAGCCCGTCGCGGCCGAGGTGAGCTACGAGCTGCCCAACGCGGCGACCTCGCCGGCGCAGCTGAAGGCAGCCGCGCTGGAGACGGAGCAGCGTGCGGCCGCGGTGTACGCCGACGTGGTGGGCAGCACCGCGGGTGCCGCTCGGCTCTGGGCGATCGACGCGCTCGAGGACGCCGCGGTGCGGGCGCTCGGCTTCGGCGGCGAGCCCTCGGTGTTCCCCGGCATCGACGACCTCTGACCCGCCGAGAGACTCCCCGCCGCTCCCCTCGAGCGGCCCCATCGGGTGGCGCGGCTCGGCTCGCGGCGCGTTCCCGCCGGAGACGCCGACCGGCCGGAAGCTCTCCGCTGAGGGAGGCTCCCGGCCGGTGTGCGCGGACCCTGTCGGGTCATGAGGTCAGCCGCGGTAGGCGGTCCACATGTCGCCCATGCGCGTGGCCTGGCCGTCGGTGAACTCGGTGTAGCAGCTGTCGTAGCTGTAGTCCATGTAGTTGTGGATCGGGTCCTCCCCCGCCAGCGAGCAGGTGTCCGCGCCCTCGGGGCAGCCGTTGGTCGGGCCGCCCTGGGCCGGGGTGTCCCCGACCTCGTCGTTGGTGGTCGTGCAGCCGCCCTGGAACGTGTGGTAGAGCCCGAGCCAGTGGCCGGCCTCGTGCGTGGCGGTCTCACCCAGGTTGTAGTTGTCGATCTCGCCACCCGGCAGCGACGCGTAGTGCACCCGGATCCCGTCGATGGCGCCCTGGCGCTTGTAGTCCCACGGGAAGGTCGCGATGCCGAGGTAGTCGAAGTTGACCAGCCACATGTTCAGCGCGTCGGCACCGCCCTTGCGGGTCTGCTTGCGGTAGGTGCTGCTCTGCCGGTCCTGGTGCCACTGGTCGTTGTCGTAGCGGTAGGTCCCGGCGAGCGTGAACGTGAAGCCGGTCTCCGCGGCCAGCGACGACTCGTCACCGCCGTAGGTCTTGTTGAGCACGTCGAGCTGCTGGTCGATCTGCTCGTCGGTCACGTCGCCGTTGCCCTCGGAGTCCCGCATGACGTGCACGTAGACCGGGATGTCCGCGCCCTCGAAGGCGCCCGAGCCACCTCCGCCGGAGCCCGGCCTGCCCTTGGCCGCCAGGATCTGCTGGGTGCGCTTCTCGATCGCCCGCTGCTCCGCAGCACTGACGTCGCGGTGGTCCTCGCCACGGTGCTCGTCACCGAAGCCGCGAGCGGAGTCCACGTGCTCGGTCTCGACGCACGCGACCCCCTCGGGCAGGTTCAGGGCCTGGACCGGGGCGGCGACGGCACCGACCAGCGCCATCGAGGCCAGGCTCGCGAGCGCCGCACTGCGAAGACGTACACGATTCATGCGACAAGTCCTTTACGTCCGGGGAACGCCCGATTTGCGCTCCGGCACTGCGATCCTCAACCAAGATCCTCGCCTAGGGAACACCTTCGGCGAAGAACTTTTTGCAGGTTTCGGCAACTTCCTGCCGTTGCACGTCGTCCCCGGTCCCTGCCCCACACGTCGTCCCGCCCCCTCCGGGCCAGACTCCCACCATGGCACACAGGCGCCGTCTCGGGCAGCCGCCCGATGGCACTAGCCCCGCACGACCCCGACCACGTGCTCGACGACGCCGTCCACGGCGACGTTCTCGCGCTCGCCGGTGGCCCGGTCCTTGACCTCGATGACGCCGTCCGCGAGCCCCTTGCCGACCACGACGATGGTCGGCACCCCGAGCAGCTCGGCGTCCTTGAACTTCACGCCCGGCGAGACCTTCGGGCGGTCGTCGTAGAGGACGGTCAGGCCCCGGGCCTCCAGGGCGGCGGCTACCTTCGCCGCGGCCTCGAAGACGGCCGTGTCCTTGCCGGTGGCGACCAGGTGTACGTCGGCCGGGGCGATCTCCCGCGGCCAGACCAGACCGAGCTCGTCGTGGGAGTTCTCCGCGATCGCGGCCACCGCCCGGGAGACGCCGATGCCGTAGGAGCCCATGGTCACCGTGACGAGCTTGCCGTTCTCGTCGAGCACCTTGAGGTCGAGCGCGTCGGCGTACTTGCGGCCGAGCTGGAAGATGTGCCCCATCTCGATGCCGCGCGCCGACTCGAGGGCCTGACCGCAGCTCGGGCAGGGGTCGCCGTCCCGGACCTCGGCAGCCTCGATGGTGCCGTCGGGCACGAAGTCACGACCGGCCACCAGGTCGATCACGTGGCTGCCCTCGACGTTGGCGCCGGTCACCCAACGGGTGCCCTCGGAGACCCGCGGGTCCACCAGGAACCGGATCTTCGACTCGCTCTTCTCCCCCAGCGCCCCGGGGCCGATGTAGCCCTTGACCAGCGACGGGTGCCTGGCGAACTCGGCCTCGTCGAACGCCTCCACCTCGCTCGGCTCGACCTGCGCCGCGAGGCGCTTCTCGTCGACCTCCCGGTCACCGGGAACACCGATCGCCAGCGGCTCGCGGGTGCCGTCGGGGTGGCGCAGGACGACCATCACGTTCTTGAGGGTGTCCCCGGCCCGCCACGGCCGGTCCTCACGCGGGAACTTCTCGTTGAGGTGGTCGACCAGCGTCTCGATGGTCGGCGTGTCCGGGGTCGCCTCCGGGTGCGCGGCGGGCACTCCGTCGTACGACTGCGGGGCCGGCGTGGGCACCTCGACCGCCTCGACGTTCGCGGCGTAGTCGCACGCGGTGCACCGGACGTAGGTGTCCTCGCCCACCTCGGCCTTGGCCAGGAACTCCTCGGACTTCGACCCGCCCATGGCTCCGGCGGTCGCCTTGACGATCACGTACTCGAAGCCGAGCCGGTCGAAGGTCCGGATGTAGGCCTCGCGGTGCGCGGCGTAGGACCGGTCGAGACCCTCGTCGGTGTGGTCGAAGGAGTAGGAGTCCTTCATCGTGAACTCGCGTCCGCGCAGCAGGCCGGCCCGGGGGCGCGCCTCGTCGCGGTACTTGGTCTGGATCTGGTAGATCCACAGCGGGAGGTCCTTGTACGAGGAGTACAGGTCCTTGACCAGGAGGGTGAACATCTCCTCGTGCGTGGGGCCGAGCAGGTAGTCGCCGCCCTTGCGGTCCTTGAGCCGGAAGATGTTGTCGCCGTACTCGGTCCACCGGCCGGTCTCGTCGTAGGGCTCACGCGGCAGCAGCGCCGGGAAGTGCACCTCCTGGGCGCCGATCGCATCCATCTCCTCGCGGATGATCCGCTCGATGTTGCGCAGCACCCGGTAGCCCAGCGGCAACCAGGAGTAGATGCCCGGGGCGGCACGGCGGATGTAGCCCGCGCGCACCAGCAGGCGGTGGCTCGGCACCTCCGCGTCAGCCGGGTCCTCCCGAAGGGTACGCACGAACAAGGTCGACATCCGCATGATCATGGCGGCAAGGCTACCCAGCGGTCCTCGGCGTCCGCACACCAGATTCCAGGTCGCCCCACTAGCGCATCCCGGACTTCCGTGAAGCGTTCTTGCGGCACCGGTTCGCGGTGCATCATCGCAACCAGATGCCGGGGCCCGACGTCTCCACTTCGGAAAGCAGCCACAGGGGCTGCAGCACTCAGGGGGAACCATGAACCTCATGTCTCGGACACGTCCACGCCGCCGGCTCGCCAGGACGCTGACCGTCACTGCGGCAGCCGCGCTGCTGGTCGCACCGCTGGCCGCCACCGTCCCCGCGAACGCGGGCGGTGACGAGCCGCAGCGAACGACGATCCGACCGGGCGACCTGCCCCGCGGGGAGGACACCGCACTTCTGCACACCGAGCGGAACGAGATCGTGGACGGCAACCGCCGGATCCGGCTCGCCGCGGCGCACGTGACGGTGCTCGGCCGGCACGGTCGCACCTACATCGCCACCACCAGCAACCGTGACTTCGAGAGCTGGCGGCTGCTCCGGGTGCGCAGGGACGGCACCACCAAGACCCTGCTGCGTCGTACGGGCTCGGGTCCCGAGCTCTACCTCGACGACACCGGCTTCCGGTTCGTCGTGGTCGACCAGCGCCGGGAGCAGACGCGCATGAGCGTGCGCAACAGCCTCACCGGTGAGGTCGTGCGCAGCCGGTCGTTCCCCGGGCCGGTCCAGGTCCTCGACTACAGCGAAGGGCGGATGGTCCTGAGCGAGTTCACCAGTGAGCGCACCCGCACCTTCTGGTGGAACGCCGAGTCCAACGCCCAGGCGCACATCTCGGGGCGGCCGTCGTACTTCGCCGACATCACCGCCAACCGGCTCGGCCAGCTCCTCGGTGACCCCTACCAGGGCGGCTGCCAGAAGGTCGTCAAGCTCTCCCGGCCAAGCGTCAAGGTGTGGCGGTCGTGCCGCGACCGGGTGTTCGAGGTCTCGCCGAACGCGCAGCGAATGGTGACCGGGCACATCCTCACCGATGGACCCGGTCCGCGCGTGGTCAGGATGCGCACCGGAACGGGCCGGCTGCTCGCGACGCTGCGGGCCGAGGGGATCACCTTCCTGGCCTGGGAGGACGACCGGCGGCTGCTCCTGGGGGCCTCCGGCAAGCGCGCCGCAGCCGCCGTCCGCTGCGTCCCCGCCGAGTGCGAGCGTGCCTCGAAGCTGTACCCGCGCGACGGCAAGAGCGCGTGGGGCACGCTGCCGTGGACCGTGCCGAGCGACTGAGTCAGAACATGATGGTGGCGAACGTGGCGGTCTGCTCGAAGCCGACCGCCGCGTACGCCCGGCGGGCCGCGGTGTTGTGGTCGTTGACGTAGAGCGACACGACCGGGGCGATCTCGGCGAGCGCGATCCGCACCACCGCGGCCATTCCCGCCGTCGCCAGGCCCTCCCCCCGGCGGGCGGGGTCGACGTAGACGCCCTGGACCTGGCAGGCATACGGCGAGACGGCCGCGACCTCGGCCTTGAACAGGACCCTGCCGTGCTCGATCCGCGCGAACGACCAGCCCTTGCCGATCAGCTGCGCCACCCGGGCGCGGTACATGTCCCCGCCGCCGCCGAGCTCGGGTGAGACACCGACCTCCTCGGTGTACATCGCGACGCAGGCCGGGTAGAGCGTGGCCAGGTCGGCCGGGGTGGTCCGGCGTACCCCTGGGTCGGGCGTCACCCGCGGCTGCGTCCGGATCTCCAGGTGCGGCTGGTTCCAGCGGAACTCCCGTGGCTGGGACCAGTGGTCCTCCAGCTGCGCCCAGAGCCCGGCGACCGGGTCGGCCGGACCCACGATCGTCGAGCACCGCCGGCGCTGGCTGATGCCCCGCGCGGCGAACGCCTGGATCGCCGGGGGCGTGGCCTGCACCGGCACCAGGTTCGCCGCAGCGTGGCAGGCCGAGACCAGCTCGCCGTCCTCGACGTAGCCCCACATCTCCCCGCCCATCCAGCGCGGGTCCAGCTGGGTCACCCGGGCGCGGTAGTCGGCGAACACGTTCACGACGGGGTCACGCGCGACGAGCTCCGCCATGGCGGCGAAGTCGGCGGGGCCGAGCAGGCGCAGACCCTGCTGTGTCCGGAGCACGTAGCGGAGCCTACGCGACGACACCGAGGGCGTCGCCCGTTCGCCTCGACCGGCGCAGCGGCGCCCGCCGCCCGTCCTCAGCCGACCGTGACGCTGGGCGCGCCGCCCTCACCGTCGACGGGCTCCCCCATCTCCTCGGCGATCCGCATCGCCTCCTCGATCAGGGTCTCCACGATCTTCGCCTCCGGCACGGTCTTGATGACCTCGCCCTTGACGAAGATCTGTCCCTTGCCGTTGCCGGAGGCGACCCCGAGGTCGGCCTCGCGGGCCTCACCGGGCCCGTTCACGACGCACCCCATCACGGCGACCCGCAGCGGCACCTCGAGCCCGTCGAGCCCGGCGGTCACCTCGTCGGCGAGCTTGTAGACGTCGACCTGGGCCCGGCCGCAGGAGGGGCAGGAGACGATCTCGAGCCGGCGGGGGCGCAGGTTGAGCGACTCGAGGATCTGCAGGCCGACCTTGACCTCCTCCACCGGAGGCGCGGACAGCGAGACCCGGATGGTGTCGCCGATGCCCTTCGACAGCAGCGAGCCGAACGCGACCGCGGACTTGATCGTGCCCTGGAACGCCGGGCCGGCCTCGGTGACGCCGAGGTGCAGCGGCCAGTCGCCCCGTTCGGCGAGCATCTCGTAGGCGCGCACCATCACGACCGGGTCGTTGTGCTTGACCGAGATCTTGAAGTCGTGGAAGTCGTGCTCCTCGAACAGGCTCGCCTCCCACACCGCGGACTCGACGAGCGCCTCGGGCGTGGCCTTGCCGTACTTCTGGAGCAGCCGCGGGTCGAGCGACCCGGCGTTGACACCGATCCGGATCGACGTACCCCTCTCCTTCGCCGCGATCGCGATCTCACGGACCTGGTCGTCGAACTTGCGGATGTTGCCGGGGTTCACGCGGACCGCGGCGCAGCCGGCGTCGATCGCGGCGAAGACGTACTTGGGCTGGAAGTGGATGTCGGCGATGACCGGGATCTGCGAGTGCTGGGCGATCTCGGGCAGCGCGTCCGCGTCGTCCTGCGAGGGGCAGGCGACCCGGACGATGTCGCACCCGGAGGCGGTCAGCTCGGCGATCTGCTGCAGCGTGGTGTTCACGTCCGAGGTGACCGTGGTCGTCATCGACTGCACCGAGATGGGGGCGTCGCCACCGACGAGGACCTTGCCGACCTTGATCTGGCGCGTCTTGCGCCGCGGGGCGAGCACCGGCGGCGGCGTCGCGGGCATTCCCAGGTTGACCGAGGTCATCGAGTGGTTCCTTCTTTCACGTCGTCAGGGGGTTCTCGCGGGTAGGACTGTAGCCGTCAGCCGAGCTGCACCAGCGCGACGATGTCGGCGTAGATCAGGACCACGCTCATCACCAGGATCACCCCGGCCATGACGTAGGCGACGGGCAGCAGCTTGGCCACGTCGAAGTAGCCCGGGTCGGGCCGGCGGAACAGCCGGGCGAAGCCGCGGCGGACCGCCTCGTAGAGCGCGCCGGCGATGTGGCCGCCGTCGAGCGGGAGCAGCGGGATGAAGTTGAACATGCCGACGAAGAGGTTCACCCCGCCCAGCAGCGTGACCAGGCCGAGCAGCCGGTCGCTGACCGGGACCTCGTCGGTGGAGGCCATCTCCCCCGCGACCCGGCTGGCGCCGACCACCGACATCGGGCTGTCCTGCTGCCGCTCCTCGATGCCGAGCGCGGCCTTGCCGACCTCCCACAGCTTGACCGGCATCTGGCTGATCGCGGTGACCGTGGTCCAGGTGTAGTCGGCCATCGTGGTGACCACGTAGACCGGACCCTTCTGCTCGAGCTCGAACTGCGGGGTCACGCCGAGGAAGCCGACCTCGACGAACTCGTCGGGGTCGTCGACCGAGACCCGCGGCGAGACCGTGGTGCTGGTCTCGGTGGTACGGCGCTCGCCGTCCCGTTCGTAGACGATGACGGCGTCCCCGTCGTCGTTGGCCCGGATCAGCGCGGTGAACTGGTCCCAGGAGGTGATCTCCACGCCGTTCATGGAGATGATCTGGTCCCCGGTCTGCAGGCCGGCCTGCTTCGCCGGGGCGACCGGGTCGGCGGAGGTGCACGCCCGGTCCTCCTCGGTGGCCGCGATCACGCAGTCCGACACCTCGTCGACCGTGGTCCGGGGCTCGTAGACGCCGTGCAGCATGAACACCGCGCCGAACAGCAGGAAGGCGAGCACCAGGTTCACCATCGGCCCGCCGGCCATCACGATGACCTTCTTCCACCACGGGAGTCGGTAGAACAGCCGCTGCTCGTCGCCGGGCTCGACCAGCTCGTACTCGGCGGCGCGGGCGTCGGAGATGAGCTGGGTGAACATGCCGGTGTTGCTCTTGCGGATCCGGCCGGGCTCGTCCTCCCGGCCCGGTGGGAGCATCCCGACCAGCTTCACGTAGCCGCCGAGGGGCACCGCCTTGAGGCCGTACTCCGTCTCGCCGCGACGCGTGGACCACACGGTCCTGCCGAACCCCACGAAGTACTGCGTCACCTTCACGCCGAACTTCTTCGCCGGGATCATGTGGCCGAGCTCGTGCAGACCGATCGACGCCGCGAGCCCGAGCGCGAACAGCACCACGCCCAGGGTGTACATCAGCACCTCGGTCACCGCTTGTCCTCCACCAGCTCCGTGGCACGCTCGCGCGCCCAGGCGTCGGCCCGGAGCACGTCGTCCACGGTGAGTTCGCCGTCCGCGTTCGGACGGTCCTGCACCGAGGGTACGTCGTGGACCCCCAGGACCGCCTCCACTGTGGGCACGATGTCGGTGAACCGCAGCCGTCCGGACAGGAACGCGTCGACGCACACCTCGTTGGCGGCGTTGTAGACGGCGGGGGCGGTCAGCCCGCGACCGCCGGCCTCCCGGGCCAGCCGGACCGCCGGGAACGCCTCGTCGTCGAACGGGAAGAACTCCCAGGTCTCGGGGCGGGTCCAGTCCACGGCCGGGGCGGCGTCGGGGACCCGGTCCGGCCAGGCCATGCCGAGCGCGATCGGGATCATCATGCTCGGCGGCGAGGCCTGCGCGAGCGTCGAGCCGTCGTAGAACTCCACCATCGAGTGCACCACCGAGGTGGGGTGCACCACGACCTCGATCCGGTCGAAGGGGATGTCGAAGAGCAGGTGCGCCTCGATCACCTCGAGTCCCTTGTTGACCAGGGTCGCGGAGTTGATCGTGACGACCGGGCCCATCGACCAGGTCGGGTGCGCCAGCGCCTGCTCGGGGGTCACGTCGTGCAGCTGGGCGCGGGACCGTCCGCGGAACGGCCCGCCGCTGGCGGTCAGCACGAGCCGACGCACCTCGTCCGCGCGCCCGCCGCGCAGGCACTGGGCCAGTGCGCTGTGCTCGCTGTCGACCGGGACGATCTGCCCGGGCTTGGCCCGCGAGGTGACCACTGGTCCCCCGATGATCAGCGACTCCTTGTTGGCCAGGGCCAGCGTGTTCCCGGCGTCCAGGGCGGCCAGCGTGGGTCGCAGCCCGACCGCGCCGGTGATCCCGTTGAGCACCACGTCGCACTCCAGGGCCGCCGCCCGGCACGAGGCGTCCTCGCCGGCGCCGGAGAAGGCCGGACCGAACTCGGCGCACTGAGCGGCGAACAGGTCGGGGTTGGACCCGCCCGCGGTCAGCGCCACCACCCGGAACCGGTCCGGGTTGGCCCGGACCACGGCGAGGGCCTGGGTGCCGATCGAGCCGGTGGATCCGAGGATGACGAGGTCGCGCCGGGTTGTCATGCCGGACATTCTCCCACCCCGGCCGGTGCCGGTCCGGTGCAGGTCGGCCGGCCGGTCAGGCGGTTGCGCACCTCGAACCGCGTCGCACTGTCCGCGACGAAACCGGCCTGCGACAACGGATTACGTGTGCAGAAGCCCTTCTTCTCGACTGTTTCGTCGATCAGCAAGACTCGCTGGTCCAGTATCCGTAGCACTCCCGGCGCGGGCAGCCTAACCTGTTCGCATGACTGACGCAGCCGGTACGCACCCGCAGGGCGGCCCTGCCCTGCCCCAGGAGCGAGTCCTCCGCACCGCCATCCCCGGCCCGGTCTCCACGGCCAAGCTCGCCCGCCGCGGCGAGCACGTGGCCCAGGGCGTGGGCACCACGTTGCCGGTCTTCGTGGCCGCGGCCGGAGGGGGCGTCCTCGTCGACGTGGACGGGAACTCGCTGATCGACCTCGCCTCCGGGATCGCGGTCACCAGCGTCGGGAACGCCGCGCCGGAGGTCACCACCCGGGTCGTGGAGCAGGTCCAGGCGTTCACGCACACCTGCTTCATGGTCACGCCGTACGACGGCTACGTCGACGTGTGCGAGAGGCTGGCCGAGCTCACCCCGGGCAGCCACCCGAAGAAGTCGGCGCTGTTCAACTCCGGCGCCGAGGCGGTGGAGAACGCGGTGAAGGTGTCCCGCGCCCACACCGGGCGCAACGCGGTGGCCGTCTTCGACCACGCCTACCACGGGCGCACCAACCTGACCATGGCGATGACGGCGAAGAACATGCCCTACAAGCAGGGGTTCGGCCCGTTCGCCAACGAGGTCTACCGGGCGCCGATGTCCTACCCGTTCCGCGAGCCGGTGCCGATCTCCGGCGCCGAGGCGGCCGACCGGGCCATCGACGTGCTCGAGAAGCAGGTCGGCCCGCAGAACCTGGCGTGCGTGGTCATCGAGCCGATCCTCGGTGAGGGCGGCTTCGTCGTACCCGCCGACGGCTTCCTCCCCCGGCTGCGGGAGTGGACCGAGCAGCACGGCATCGTGTTCGTGGCCGACGAGATCCAGAGCGGCTTCTGCCGCACCGGCGACTGGTTCGCCTGCGACCACGAGGGCGTCGTGCCGGACCTGGTCACCACGGCCAAGGGCATCGCCGGGGGTTTCCCACTCGCGGCGGTCACCGGCCGGGCCGAGATCATGGACGCGGTCCACGTCGGCGGCCTCGGTGGCACCTACGGAGGGAACCCGGTCGCGTGCGCGGCCGCGCTCGGCGCGATCGAGGCGATGACCAAGCACGACCTGGCCGCCCGCGCCCGCAGCCTCGGCGCGAGGATCACCCAACGACTCACCGCCATCGCGGAGAAGCACCCGAGTGCCGGCGACATCCGGGGCCGGGGCGCGATGCTGGCGGTGGAGATCGTCGGCGCGGACGGTCACAGCCCTGATGCCGTCCGCGCCGGCTCCATCTCGTCGTACTGCCACAGCCAGGGCGTGGTCACCCTCACCTGCGGCACCTACGGCAACGTGCTGCGCTTCCTGCCGCCGCTGGTGATGCCCGACCACCTGCTGGAGGAGGCCTTCGACGTCGTGGCCGAGGCGTTCGACGCCACCGACTGACGCCGTCGACAGGTCACTGCTCGCGCTGGCCCCAGGGCGAGCCGTACTCGGTGAGCAGGTCCAGGAACGGCACAGCGTCGAACGCCTCCGGGCCGAGCACGCCCGCGCCCGACCAGGTGCCCCGGGCCAGCAGCTCCAGGGCCACGACCGGGTTCACCGCGGTCTGCCAGACCACGCACTGGTGCCCGTACTCCGCCATCGACCACTCGTTGCCGACGACGTGGTAGAGGTACGTCGACCGGGGCCGGCCGTCCTTCCCGGTGCCGGTGACGTGCAGCCCCGCGCAGGTCTTGCCGCGCATCCGGTGGCCCAGCGTCGCCGGGTCCGGCAGGCAGGCGGCGACGACGTCGCGCGGGGACACCTCGACGCCGCCGACCCGGACTTTCTCGGTGCGGTCGAGCCCCAGCTTGTGCAGGGTCTTGAGCACGTCGATGAACTCGTCGCCGAGGCCGTACTTGAAGGTGACCCGTCTCGCGTCGACCCAGCGCGGCATCAGGAGCACCTCCTCGTGCTCCACGTTGACGCACTCCACCGGTCCGATCCCCTCGGGGAAGTCGAACGTCTCGGCGCCGCTGAACGGCTCGGTGGTGTACCAGCCGGCGTCCTTCTCCCACACCACCGGCGGGTTGAGGCACTCCTCGATCGTGGTCCAGATCGAGAACGACGGCGCGAAGTCGTAGCCGTCCACGGTGAGGTTGGCGCCGTCGCGGGTGCCGAGCTCGTCGATCTCGCTGAACAGGTGGTCGGCGGCGTAGCGCGCGAACACGTCGGACAGGCCCGGCTCGACCCCGATCCCGACCAGGGCCAGTCGGCCCGCGGACTCCCAGGTCTCCGCCTTCGCGAACTGCTCGTCGCCGAGCTTGACCCCGGTGCGCGCGTACGGCTCCTCCGGGTGCGGTCGGGACAGGCTCATCGCCATGTCCAGGTAGTCCGCACCGGCGGCGAACGCGCCGTCGAAGATGGGCATGACGAACCGCGGGTCCACGGCGTTCATCACGTGGGTCACGCCGTACTCACGGACCAGCGCGGCCACCGAGTCGGCGTCGGAGGCGTCGACCTGGGCGGCGCTGAACCGGGCGTCGGTGGCGGCTGCCTTCTCCGCCCGGGCCAGGTCGTAGTCGGCGATGACGAGGTGCTCGAAGAAGTCGCGCCGGGCGGCGATCGCGGCGAACGCCGCCCCGACGCCGCCGGCGCCGACGAGAAGGATCCTCACAGTCGGCTCACTCGCCGATGTAGGACATCACGTGCTTGATGCGCGTGTAGTCCTCGAGTCCGTACATCGACAGGTCCTTGCCGTAGCCGGAGTGCTTGAACCCGCCGTGCGGCATCTCCGCCACGATCGGGATGTGGGTGTTGATCCACACCGCGCCGAAGTCCAGGCGCTTGGCCATCCGCATCGCCCGGCCGTGGTCCTTGGTCCACACCGAGGAGGCGAGGCCGTACTTCACCCCGTTCGCCCAGCGCAGCGCCTCGCCCTCATCGGTGAACCGCTGCACGGTGATCACGGGCCCGAAGATCTCCTCCTGGATCGCCTCGTCGTCCTGGTGCAGCCCGGAGACGACCGTGGGGCTGTAGAAGTAGCCCCTGTCGCCCTGCCGGGAGCCGCCTACCTCGACGTTGGCGTGGCCCGGCAGGCGCTCGACCATCCCGCTGACCCGGGCCAGCTGGTTCTCGTTGTTCAGCGCGCCGTAGAGCACGTCCTCGTCGTCGGGCATGCCGGTCCTGGTCTTCCTGGCCTGCTCGGTGAGC